>CAZYJD010000217.1:0-1501 GCA_964647785.1 uncultured Chitinophagaceae bacterium | reverse complement strand
GAACCGTCCTTTCGTTCTTTGAGGATTCGAACTCTTTTTGCAGACGTTTCGGAAACCCCGAATTCTTCGGCAATCGTTAGGTCAATGTACTTTGCCCGCCGGCCCTCTTCCTGCAACTCGGAAATTCGTCGTCGCATTGAAGAAGAATAGACCTAGCCTTCGTCAAGGCATGCGAGAGATGCAAGGAATGTTCGGTCTCATACATCCACTGATAGGGCGTGAGAAAGTCCTTGATCGTGTCTTCGATATCGCGGCTCTCGATCACGCAAATGCGCGTTGCGTAGAGCTTGCCGTTGACGTTCAGCGACGGGCCTTCCCATTTGATCTTGTGCATGATCCTCGCATTGAAGCCGAGCGTCGCGCACACTGCATCGGAGGGCGTGCCTTCAAACCGCCAAGCCGGCGGGTCGGTTCTATCAGTCCAGACGCCAGGCTTGGGCATCTCCATGCCATTTGACAGAGTTGCGTCCGTCATGTGCCAGCCGATCACCATGTCTTCATCCTCCATTGATGCGCCAAACATGTTAGCGCCTTGGCTTGGTATTTAACCTGACGCACCCAACGTGTTAGCGCCTTGGCCTCATATTTGACCAGAAGCAAGCGCAGCCTCGCCTCAGGCGTAAGGGATCCGAATGTTGCCCAATGCGGGCCAACTCGAACAATCAGCCATCGGCGGAACAGGCGGGCAAACCAGGTCGGGAAAATCACGCGACCTCTCCATCCTGCCAGCCGCAGTGGTGGCATTTCCAGTCAACCCAGCCCTCGGCCGGATAGATCGACAGACACCGCTCGTGCCGCTTGCGCCGCGTGTGGCTGCACATCGGGCAGGTCGTTTTGCGGCTGAAGCGATCGGGCGGCGCGATGCCGCGATGAAGCAGGGCCTCCGTATGGGTCTCTGCAAGCATCACTGAGACCCCCACGCAATCAGGGCGGCAATCGCCCACGGTGCCAGCGTGATGCCGCAGATCCCGATCAGGATGGCGGCGGCGGCGTTGCGGATCGTGATCATCTGCTCTCTCCTGTTGAATGATGGGGGAGCCCGGTGTCCAGCCGTCTCCCCCTGCGCCGCGCTCTGGGAAGGTTAGCAGAGCCGCGCCGCGTCGGGGTTTACCCACTCACCGACTTACGGAAGCCTTTTGCGCGCCATGACACACGCTGGCAGGCTTTGCCGATCTCTTGATTTCGTCACCGATCGCTTGAGGCAACCAGTCAACCGGGGCCGACATGATCACACGCCGGCCAAGACGACGCACGCCGTCGCTATCAAGGTATGTTTCGCCCTTGCTTCCGGCTTGCACGACCCATTGATTGCACCAGAGTTCGTGCGGCCGATGGGGCGGGTGTGCAGCGGTCTTGATCATGTAATCAAGAGGCAGATCATACGAGCCGACGTTATCCGGCAACTGATCACTCCATCCGCCAAGCCGTGCCGCCCTCAAGGAAGTCGCCGACGCGCCACGCGGCAGCGTGTTCGCCTTCGCCCTCATAGGTCGCATCCCTG
>CAZYJD010000216.1:0-1503 GCA_964647785.1 uncultured Chitinophagaceae bacterium | reverse complement strand
GGGCCAATTCCTCGGTGAGTTCAAGGTTGTGGTAAACACTGCTCACATCGTCATCATCTTCGAGCTTTTCTACCAGGGTAAGCACCTTCTTGGCTTCTTCAACTCCCAGCGCACTATGACTGGCCGGGATGCGTTGCAATTGGGTGTTTTCAGCATTGATGCCCAATTCCTGCAGTTTCTGTTGCATGTTGCCGTAATCTTCAAACGAGCTGGTGATCACCAAGTGGATATCGGTGTATTCTACATCTTCAGCGCCTCCTTCTATGAGTTCCAGTTCAAGCTCATCGCGGTCTTTTCCTTCCAGCTCGCTGAGTGGAATTTCGAAGATGCCTTTTCTGCTGAAGATAAAACTTAGCGAACCATTGGTACCCAAGCTTCCGCCATACTTGCTAAAATACATGCGCACATTGGCCACTGTTCGGTTGATGTTGTCGGTGGTGGCCTCAACAAAAACTGCTACGCCACCAGGGCCATAACCTTCGTAGGTAACTTCTTGTAAATTTTCGCCTTCACCACCGGCCCCTTTTTTAATGGCCCTTTCCATGGTGTCTTTAGGCATGTTGGCGCCCTTGGCATTTTGGATTGCCAATCGCAATGTTGGGTTAGAAGTTGGGTCACCTCCGCCATCGCGGGCGGCAATGGTTAATTCTTTGATGATTCTTGTCCATACTTTGGAGCGCTTGGCATCCTGTGCTGCCTTGCGGTGTTTAATATTGGCCCATTTGCTGTGTCCTGCCATAGCGTTACATTAATTAGCTTTGGCAAAATTAAGGCAAGCAGCCCGAAAGCCGATGTGAATTGATAACTACCTATGCATACATTTCTTGAAAAAGCTTGGCGGTTAAAAAAATACTGTTGCCATAGATCACTGAAATGTGAAAATCACATCAGCAATTGTTCAATGTCATTTTCATCGAGATGTTTAATGAATCCTTCTTCGGTGGTAATGATGCTATCACTCCAATACTTTTTCTTTTGTTGCAGCATATGAATTTTTTCTTCGATGCTGTTGCGGGTGATGAACTTATAGCTGAACACAGTTTTTGTTTGCCCGATCCGATGACTTCTGTCAATGGCTTGTTGCTCTACTGCTGGGTTCCACCATGGATCGGCAAGAAATACGTAGTCGGCTTCTGTGAGGTTGAGTCCCGTGCCACCTGCTTTCAATGAAATGAGAAAGATTCGTACCCATTCATCCTCCTGAAAGCGTTCAACTTCCATGCTTCGATCGGAAGGAGAGGTGCTGCCGTCAATGTAGCAGAAATCGTGATGCATTTCCATTAATTTGCCGGCAATGTGGCGCAGTTGTTTCACAAACTGAGAAAATACCAGCACTTTATGTCCTTGTTCCACAACAGTATCGATGCGTTCTATCAATTCTTCGAATTTGCCGCTATCGCCGGTGTATTTGCTTTCATTTAACTTGGGGTGATTGGCAATTAAACGCAGTTCTGTGAGCCCTTTGATAACAAATAATTTACTGTTTTCAAGTCCCTGATTGGC
>CAZYJD010000215.1:0-1547 GCA_964647785.1 uncultured Chitinophagaceae bacterium | reverse complement strand
GTCTTGCAAATTCTTCAATCAGGTATTCCCCAACCAATCCGGCATGCCAGGATGTACCGCAGGCCACAATGATGATTCGGTCGAGATGCCGCAACTTGTGCTCATACTCCTGCAAACTGCGCATGGCAAAGGTGAGGCTATTCTTATCAAAGCGCCCCCGCATGGAGTCGTAAATTGATTTGGGCTGCTCATAAATTTCCTTGAGCATGAAATGTTCGTACCCCCCTTTTTCAAGTGCCTCGAGGCTGATTTCCAATTCCTGGATGTAAGGCGTTTTTTGAACGTTTCCAATGGTCTTAACGGTCAATGCACCGTCTTGAATAATTGCTATTTCTCCATCATTCAAGTAGGTAACATTACGCGTGTACTCCACAATTGGCGATGCATCGCTGGCCAGGTAATACTCTCCGGTCTCTTCACCAAGGCCAATGACCAGAGGGCTCCCTTTTCGAGCGGCAATGAGGGTATTGGGATCCTCTTCACTCAATATGACAATGGCATAAGCACCCACCACTTCATTCAGCGACAAACGCACGGCTTCAAACAAACTTACGTTCTCTGCCAGCCTGATTTCTTCAATCAAATGGATTAGAACTTCGGTATCTGTATCACTTTTGAACACATGGCCTTTTTGAAACAACGCCTCCTTTAAGGTGGCATAATTCTCAATGATGCCATTGTGTATGACGGCCATTTTTCCGTTTTGGGATAAATGTGGATGGGCATTTATTTGGTTGGGCTCTCCATGGGTGGCCCAACGGGTGTGGCCCATGCCAACCGATCCGGAAACATTTTGCCCAATGAGCATTTCTTCCAGTTCAGCAACCTTTCCCTTTTGTTTATAAATATTAATTCCACCATTCAGAACCGCAATGCCGGCACTGTCGTACCCGCGGTACTCCAAACGCTTCAAACCCTTAATCAGAAAATCACTGGCTTGTTTGGGGCCTATGTAAGCGACAATGCCACACATATGGACTACAAGTTAAATGCTTCTTGAATTTTAGGCACAAGGTTGTCTTGTTCCCATGTGAAAAGCTCCACATCAAGCACCTTCTCTACTTTTTCACCATTGTCCATTCGCACAAAGGTTTTCTGCACCTTCTCATATTGTCTTCCCATGTGCCCGTAAGCTGCTGTTTCGGAGTACATGGGGTTTCGCAACTTAAGGCGCTTTTCAATGTCATAGGGCCTCATGGGGAAAAGCTCTTCCATTTTACGGGCTATTTCTCCGTCACTCATATCCACTTTAGAGGTGCCATAAGTGTTCACATAAAGACCACAAGGCTGTGCAACGCCAATGGCGTATGAAACCTGCACCAGCACTTCTTCGCAAAGTCCTGCAGCTACCATATTTCTAGCCAAGTGGCGTGTTGCATAGGCCGCTGAACGATCCACCTTTGAGGGGTCCTTTCCACTGAAAGCACCACCACCGTGTGCGCCCTTACCTCCATAGGTGTCAACAATGATTTTACGCCCGGTTAATCCGGTATCGCCATGCGGACCACCAATCACAAACTTGCCCGTGGGGTTGATGTGGTAATTGA
>CAZYJD010000214.1:0-1574 GCA_964647785.1 uncultured Chitinophagaceae bacterium | reverse complement strand
AGTGTACTCGTGATCTTTTTGCAGTGATTTCAATCATAGTCTGATTTGATGCATGTCATTTCAAAACGCTCACCTTCAATCTTATTTGCAGAAAAATTAGCACATCATGATCAGCACGAAACAATTATACAAATGGACTTTCCTTGCGCTTGGATTTTTCCTTGGAATTGAATCCAATGCTCAGATTTACAAAGGAACAGAGCCTTGGTCGGCAGTGGGAGACAGGGGGCTTTCTCCAAACTGGACATATTCTCCAATGCTGGAAATTGATTCAGAAGGAAAAGCACTCATTGCCTACATAGATCCCCAAACCAAAGATGCTATTATAAAACGCTGGGATGGAAGTTCATGGAATGTACTTTCTCCATCTGCTACAAATGGAATAGCGGTGAAAGAAATCAGTATGGGAATGGATGCAAGCGATGCGATTTATCTGGCAGTGAACTTCGATGACTCTTTAAGCGTGATGAAATATGTCGGAGGAGCCTGGACCTATTTAGGCGCCATGAATTTTACTGCAGGAGAACAACCCGAATTGCTTGTTACTCCCTCAGGCGTGCTTTATCTGGCTTTTATTCGCTATTCAGAATCTATGGTAATGAAATATGACGGAAGCTGGGAAATCATTGGGCCATCAGGCTTTGCTGATGATTCACCCTGGATGATCGGAATCACCATGGCCGGCAATGACGTGTATTTTGCAGCCAAAGAAGGAGGCTTCTCAAACGCTCAATTGGGTGTATACCACTATACAGGACAAGCGTGGAATAAACTTGAAGATACATCCTTGCAGAAAAATCACTACAACTTCTCTCTAAAAGGACATTCATCGGGAAAGCTCTTTTTGGCCTACCGCGATATTACGGATAGCAGCAAACTCAGTGTTCGGCAATGGACAGGTACCGGGTGGAAGCTTATGGGGTTAAAAGGAATGGGGAACGATTACGTTTATCAACTTGATATGGCATTGAAATCTGATGGCAACCCGCTGATCGCCACTGTTGAAGGCAATTCAAATGTTATTCGGGTTTTTGATTGGGATGGCAGCTCGTGGACCGATTTATCGCCGGCCCCTCTGGGAACCTCTAACTGGTTTACAGGTAGTGGTGCGCAAATAAAAATGGATCAAAATGATCTGGCTTATATGGCGATGCAGGACAAGGGAATGGTCGGTCAGATTTCGGTTTTTGTGCACCGTGCAAGTGCTCATATAAAGGATTTGACGGACGACTACAGGGTATTCATTGGTCCCAATCCGAGCTACGGAAACCTCTTTATTGAAAGAGAAAATTCAAATACCGTGTTGAACTGGACCATGAGAGATTTATCCGGTAAGAAATTAATTGAAGGCCTGATGCATGAGGGAGAATTCAAGAGCCGTATTGAATTGAGTAGCTATTGTAAAGGAGGATTGTATTTCCTAGAGTTACAGCACGGGCATTTTCATCGCATCAGCAGGATTGTGATAAGTGCTCCATAAAGTTTCAAATGGATGGTGATTCGATGGCCAATGGAATCTGACCATTGGTAAACGGTATGAAAAATTTTTATTCTCGGGATATCTCTGCGCGGAC
>CAZYJD010000213.1:0-1575 GCA_964647785.1 uncultured Chitinophagaceae bacterium | reverse complement strand
AAGCAAAAGCCTTCATCAAAAGCGGTAAACTTTGAGATTACTGAGACAGAAAAGGTTGAAAAGATCTTTTTAAAAAACAGGAACAATCAACAAATACTGCTGCAAAAAACCGATGAAGGGTGGCACTTGAACGACAGTTTATTTGCACGTCAATCGGCCGTAGAACTCATGCTCACTACCCTAAGAAAGATGCGAATCAAAGGGCCGGTGGCTTCTACGGCTAGAGACAACATCATCAGAAATATGGCAGCCAAAGCGGTAAAAGTTGAGGTGTACGATGCAAAGGGTAAAGTCAAGTCTTTTTATGTAGGTGGAGCAACCCCCGATCAGTTTGGGACCTATATGTATCTGGAGGGCAGCACGCAACCTTATGTGGTGTACATCCCCGGTTTCGATGGCTATCTCACGCCTCGTTTCTCTACTGATCAGGATGAATGGGAATCGAGAAAGCTATTTCGAATTCCAACCGATCAGATAGTTGAAGCGAGTGTGCAATACTTCAACAACCCGAAATCCAGCTTCATTTTGCAGAGAAAGGCTCAGGATTATTCATTGTTTTCTGAGGGGCTCAATGGATCGTCTGAGCTCAACTTCGGCGCTTTAAGCAGTTATTTTCAAAACTTTGAGCATGTGAGTTTTGAAGGCTATCCGCCTATGTTTCAGCAAAACCGACAAAAGGAAGATTCCATTTTAAATACTTCTCCTTGGTGCGTAATCAGTATCAAAGGAACCGGCGGTTCGACTGAAAGCTTGCGGATCTGGCAGAAAGAGGCGAGAACCGATTTAAGCCTGTATGATGACCAGGGAAATCCTTTGGCCATGGATCCGGAGAGATTGTATGCCTTGCCGGAAGGCAATAAAAGGTTGGTTCACATACAGATCTATGTGTTCAGAAACATCTTGGTGAACTTTGAAGATTTCTTACTTAAAAATGCATCATGAGCAGATACAGTAAATGGATAGGTGGAGCGCTGGGTTGGGCATTTGCCGGTCCAATTGGGGGGTTGGTAGGTTTCGCAATCGGATCATTGATGGATGGCGGGTCTGGCGAAGCACGATCAGCGGACCAGTATCGACAGGAATACGTACCCAATGACTTCGCAGCAGCACTATTGGTGCTTACTGCAGCTATGATGAAAGCAGATGGTCGCGTGGTGAAGGCCGAACTTGACTTTGTAAAGGACTTTTTCAAGCAACAATTTGGTTTGGAACGCACCAAAAAGGAAATGCTGGTGCTTCGTGAGCTATTAAAAAAGCCCATACCGGTATCGCAAGTGTGCATTCAGATTCGCAGCAACATGAGCCATGCCAACAGGCTGCAATTGATGCATTACCTGGTGGGCATTGCCATTGCAGACGGAGAAATGCTCCATTCTGAAATGCAGATGCTGCGCAACATTGCATCTTACCTGCGCATCAATCCCTATGACCTGGAAAGTTTATTGGCGACCTATTCGCTCAATAAGCAACCTGCGGCAGAAAGTGCTTATAAGGTTCTGGAGATTGATCCATCGGCTAGTGATGAGGAGGTGAAAAAAGCATATCGAAAAATGGCTGCAAAATACCATCATGATA
>CAZYJD010000212.1:0-1598 GCA_964647785.1 uncultured Chitinophagaceae bacterium | reverse complement strand
CGCCAAGGTAGTTTTCAAATCTTCTAAGCCAGCCTTGGTTTTGATGCAATTGGTCTTCGTTGTGTTTCAAAGCAGATTTCTTTCAGGTCAATGTGAGCGGAAATTTATAGAAATGCCTTTGATTCCAGGCATGAAACGGTAAGAATTAACATCCACTACATTTGGGAGAAAAGGTGTATTGGTGAAATGTCGGAAGGAGATACGAATGATTCGACCTATGAAAGCATGCCATCAATGCGGCAAGGTATCATTATGAGGAGGGATGAATTGACTTATTGGCCGCATTTCTCATGCTGACTATTGATAATGGCGTCAAACATGTTTTGAGAAATAAACTGCCGGGTATAGGTTCCACCATTGGACGTAATTTGAGAATAATAGGAGCGAAGATGGTTTCTCGAACCGCATTGCAGATTGTCGAGTACTGCTAAAATATCTGCCTTACTCGTGAATGGGCGGAATTCTTCGATATCCTGTATGTCGAGGTCTTCAATGGTGGCACCAACGATGAGTGCGTCATTCAGACTCAGATCGGCTTTTGCTGTGAGTTGGTCATAAAGGGTTTGCAGACCTTCATTGGTGAATGTTCCCTCTTCTTTGGCGGGGTCTACCAGTCCGTATTTATTGATGAGCCCAAGGATCTGATCCATATGAGTTTGTTCGCTATTGCTGATATTGCTAAATATCTGTTGGCCATACTTTCGGAAGGCATAGAAATAAACATCGCGAGCGAGTTTCTCTTCCTCGCGAAGGTGTAACAAAAGGTCTTTTTCATCTTGCGTGAGCGAAACAACCGCATTATTGGAATTGTCGCTAACGGGTGGATTATCTTTGTCGCTGCATTGTGTAAACAAGCCCGCGCTGAGCAGCAAAAGGAAGCTCAAAAGTGTTAGAGGTGATTTCATAAACTTCAAATAATACACCTCAAAGGTGAATGATTTTGCCCGTTGTTTTCGGTGACCGTAGTCTTAAACTGGATTGATATTTGTCAGTTTATACTAGAATAGAGGCCGATTGAAAGTATGCCCAGGAGAGGGGCTTTGTAGTCGTAATTCAGCAGCTATCTAAGGTTTGCTGTATCGTTTAAAAACAACACTGCTCTTTTTATACGTCTTGGGATCAGCCATAATCAGAACGGAAGATTCTGCTTTTTCATTCATCGCACAACCTGCTTCCGTCTCTATGTAGGTTTGCCCATTCTTAAACAGATTCGGTTCGATATTGAATGTTGGGCCGAGAACATAAGTGCCTCTCATTTTATCGGTTGGGACAAGATGAAGGACGCCAATGGGCGTTGCAATGGAGCGAACATTTTTAATGCCCGTGGTATCTCCTGAATATTCTTCATAAACCTGCTTCACATAGCAGATGACATGTTCTTCATTCTGGGCTTTGCCGGTTTGGTGAAGGAGAAGAATTGAAAAAAGTAAGGGTATAAATCTCTGCATAGAACCGAAGTAAAACGCATGAAGAGATAATTTTCTTATAAGTGCATCTGCTTTTGAGCAAGTCAGTTAGCTTCAAACCATCAGCTTTTGCATGAGCATTCCGCCTAAAGATGCATCTTTGCACTAGGTTTATCATGATTATCGGAATAC
>CAZYJD010000211.1:0-1628 GCA_964647785.1 uncultured Chitinophagaceae bacterium | reverse complement strand
GTTCAGTTCGGCATAGGCGTCGGTCCAGAATTTTTTCTTTTTTATTTCCTTCAGATGGGATTCTGCCTTTTTAGGATCATCCCAGAATGTGGGGTCTTGTGTTTGTTCTTCTTCCTGCGCTATGAGTGCGAGTTTGGTCTCGACGTCAAAGATACCTCCCCAGGGCGTTGATTCTGCCCTTCAGCTCTGTAAGCTGCTCGTTGGTCATACTTCTTTTGTTTTAATCGGTCTGGTGTAAGAAATTACCGGTAACCAGCTGGTTTGGCGGAAGAATTTACTGCCTTTTGCTCCAACGGCTCCTGTTTCATATCCCCTTAAAAGGAGGAGGGCTCCGATTGATATGAGCCCTTTGTTTTTGGTTTGATATTGCAGCGATAAATCACCCTGCAAGCTGCCTCTTGAACGGTTCAAAGGAACAAAGAGGTTGAGCAGTTGTGGCTCTATGCGTTCAACCAGGGCATTTTGTATATCTGTTCTGCCCGAATTCAAAAGGGCTGCTCCGGGTTCCAGTCTGGCCGAAGTTGTGGAACCAATGCCTATTCCAACCAAATCGCCTGAAAAAACAACATTCCATTTCTCATTCAGCTGATAACGAAGGCCAAAATACAAATTCAGAGAAGCTGTGATGGAAGCCGTTTCGCTGTTTAAGACATCGGCCAGCGAATCATTTGATCTCCGAATAGAAAGTTCATTGGTGGCCTCATAATTCCCGTAAGAAATATTGCTTCTCAGACCGCTGAACACCATGAATTTATTCTCCCTGTCCACCGCATAATTTCGATCGGCACCTATCCAAATGCCATTGAGATTTCCACTGGAAAAGAGTGCGGTATGTGCACGGTAATGTTCCGTTTGGGCATTGGAAGCCAAAACAGCACAGCATAAAAGGGTCAATATGGCAGCTAAGTGCTTCAATTAGCCGTAGAGTTCTTCGTTCAGCAGGTCTCTGATTTCGCGAATTTCTTCCCTGTTGGCCTCCACATCACTGTGAATGATCAGCTCAAGCAGGTATTCGATGTCGCTCATTTCACCCAACTCTTCCTCTTCAACGTATCCAATGTCAAAATCTTCATTCTCACCGATATACTCTGCTGCAAGACGGAGTATTTTAATGATCGCAGGGTCTTGCTCAAGTTGGGCTAACTCACGGATTTCCAAAAGTTCATCAGCAAGTTCTTCTGGGGAAATTCCCTCTTTACATTTCTCAATCAATGATTGGAGTTGGTCGTTGGCTTTTTTGCTTTTCATAATGCATTTAATGGGAACATATATCCCTTTTCTAAAGCGCGAAAATAGATATTTCACCTGAATCTCGCAGAATGAGTCTGTTCACAGTGATTCGATTGTTTAGATTTGTGCCATCAGGGAAATGGTGAAGGCAGAAATCATTACAATCGGCAATGAGATTCTCATTGGTCAAATACTCGATTCAAACTCCGCTTGGATGGGGCAGCAATTGAATATGATTGGAATCGATGTGGTTCAGATAACCTCCATTGGCGATCAGCCAGACGATTTGATCAGGGCCATCGATGATGCTCAAAAACGGGCGCAAATCATACTCCTCACCGGTGGTTTGGGTCCAACTCGGGATGATCTGACCAAAAAAACCCTGGCGGATTATTACG
>CAZYJD010000210.1:0-1633 GCA_964647785.1 uncultured Chitinophagaceae bacterium | reverse complement strand
TTTGATTTGCCGTTCCATGGCGAAACGGAGGTTGAGAGTGGCTTTGCTATTAGCCCAGATGATTTATGCAACTGGCTTGAGGCATTCATGGCTTTCGAAAAAATTCAAGGGAAAGCACATCTGTTGTCCTTCAGTCTTGGAGGAAATTTTGCGCTGGCTTTGGGTCAATATGCTGCAGAAAAAGTGGCTTCAGTCAGCCTGATTGCGGCAGATGGAATTGCCCCCAAGCCCGGTTTTCAATGGCTTACTCTAAGCAAAAGCGGACATGTATTTTTCCGCTGGTTCATTCGGAACGGGAAATGGTGGGTGACGCTCATCCGGGTCATGGAGCGCCTTCGATTCTTGCCTTCAAGGGTGGCGAATTTCTACATTGCCAATATTGATAGCCGCGAAAAACGGGTGTTGCTGTTCAAACGCTGGTGCAGTGTGGCCAAACTTCGTGTAGATTTGGATCAGTGGGTGTTAGAAGTCAATGCCCATGAGATACCGGTCATCATGCTTTTCAGTCGGAACGACCGGGTTATTCCTATCAAGCCGGCTAAAAAACTGGCTGATGAGCTAAAGCATGTATCTTTTATCGAACGAATGGAAGGCCATCAACTGATGCAACGGCACATTGCCCAACTTTGGCTGGAAGCAATCAATGGGTTCCTTTGAATTAATTGCACTTTTCGAGCACTTTTCTTTCGGCCACGGCAACCTTTTGTGCGAGTGCCTTTTTCCACTGAGTGCATGCCATTTCCATATCGCCGAGTTGCTCATGGCAATTGCCCATTCGATATAGTAGCATGTGTTCATTGGGCTGAAGTTTATATGCAGCCTGATAATCATCGATGGCTTGCCACCAGTTGCCCAGCTCTTCATGGCAGGCAGCGCGTTCCTTGTATGCCGGACTGGCATCGGGCTTCTTGCGAATCACCTTGCTGTAATCGCTAATGGCTTCTTTCCATTGGCCCTGATCTTTGTAACAGGATGCCCGGTACATTAACACACTGGCATTGGTGCTGTCGGTTTTCAGCATTTCATTGAAAGCTGCAATGGCTTCCGCATATTTCCGTTGTTCAAGCAAGCACCTGCCAAGATAAAGCTTGGCTTCCATCGATCTGGGGTTGTACTTTAAACAGCTGTTGAAGTCCGAAACGGCCGCTTCATATTTTCGCATGCTAAAAAAACTGGTGCCCCGATTAAAATAGCCCCTGAAATCATTGGGACGTGCTTCAATGAATTTGGTGTACGATTCAACGGATGCTTGGTATTCTCCCCGAATGGCCTGCCTGAATCCCTGCATCAACCATTCATCAGGTGTTTGAGCATGCACGCCCGCAAACAGCAGCAAAACTCCACTTAAAAAACTCCATCTTAACATCATAGCATACTGTTGCAATTCACGTGCCGCTTATCCCACAAACAAAGGTCGGTTCGTCATAAAGTCGTGCACTTCCTGCCCGATTTTGGCCAAAATGCCTTCATTCTGATGGTTCTCAAGAGCCTGATCGATCCATGCGGCAATCTGTTCCATATCCCCTTCTAACAACCCTCGTGAGGTGATGGCCGCTGTACCCAGGCGCATGCCTGAAGTCACAAAGGGAGAGCGTGTTTCGAAGGGAACGGTGTTCTTGTTGATGGTGATATG
>CAZYJD010000209.1:0-1673 GCA_964647785.1 uncultured Chitinophagaceae bacterium | reverse complement strand
GAAGTCGGCACCAGCTGCCCCTGCCATTGACGCTGCCGCCCCTGCGTCCACATCGAAGGCGGCACCATTTTCCGCGAAAGCAAGTGGGGGGGGGGGGTAAAAAATGACATTAAAGGTTTAAAATTTGACAATGCGCGCTACGAGGATGCCGAAAATCGTTTAAAAGAGTAGGTGAAACACTTAATTCACATCAAAATGAAATCACTTATAGACAAAAAATTACGAATGTTTATGTTCCTAATTTTGGTATTAGGCATCGCTCAAGAGAGTAAATCACAACAATACTGTGGAACACTTCTTGGCAATGCAGGTGGTATGCTTTTTCAACCATGCGGAACTGCCTTTGACATCACCTTTAATAACCAAACAGGGCAACAGTTAACCGTATATTTCAATTATTTTACGAACTGTTCTGATCATCTCATACCGATTATATCTCTTGGTCCCGGAGCAGTTAATCAACAGGTTCAAGTGCCTCGCATACAATCAGACTTTCCAACGCAAGAACCTGAGTACTGTAGCCCTTCTGATTGTGTAAAACCATGTTATATGGTTGTTGAACTAGGCGGTACATTCTACGTTCCAACCAATTCACAATTCAGCACCTTACCAAATGGTGGTACTTATTGTGGATGGCTTACGCCTGATCCAGCAGTCTGCATGGACGTGCAGCACGTTGGACCAACACAATATGTGATAACGTTTCGGTATTAAATTTCAACATAAATGCGTATTTTAGTACTTCCTGAAATACGCATTTATTTCTTTTTTGAAAAGGATGAGACATCTGGTCATACTCATATTGCTGAGTTCAACTCTTACTTTACATGCACAGAATGAAGGGGCTATCTGGTACTTTGGAGAGAACTTAGGTGTAGATTTTACAGGAGGTCAAGAAAAAGAATTATTCGATGGCCAAACAAACACAGCATCCGGCACCTCAGTGCTTTGCAGTCCGGAAGGCGAATTACAACTATACACTGATGGTCAAACTATTTGGAATGCAGATCACAAAATCGTAGAAGGAGGTACAGGTCTTTACTCCTATGGTCAAGACAACCTTTGGTTTCCTCAGGGTACCATGATTGTTAGACAACCGCATACCGGGTTAATATATGTTTTTTCATTAGGGGGGATAAATCACCTTGGCGGCGGAGTTTATGTTCACGATCCTGACAAACCCGGTGGTTATTCTATTGTAGACTTGAGCTTGAATAATGGAAAAGGAAAAGTAATTGAAAAAAATGTGAGAATTGATAATGAGAGGTCCTGGTATGGTGGAATTGTGGCAAGACACCTTAATACCAATGAAATACTCATCATTTTGCTGGATCTGGGCAATGAAGAAATTGTCTTTTACATACTTGATAAAAACGGTTTGCGATTTTCGAATGCTCATCCGCTAAATGTGCCTATTTCTCAGTTCAGCGCAGCTAGTAATCCATATATGGCCCTCAGCAGAAATGGCAAATACCTCGGTATTAGAATTAAATCTTCAATATCTTTTCTTCAAGACGATGCAACAATGATATTCCATCTAGAGGACGATAAGGTGTTGAACGTATCTTTTATTGATTCTTTCCTAATTACGGGATGGGAGTTTTCTCCCAATGAGAGGTTTTTGTATGTCAATGGGACCATTATGACTCCATCACAATCATTTATTCATGGTC
>CAZYJD010000208.1:0-1684 GCA_964647785.1 uncultured Chitinophagaceae bacterium | reverse complement strand
CATATATTGGCCCTGCTTTTTCACGTACCGCATTCACCACATCTCTGGCTTTCATAGGATCCCGCTCTTCACCGGGCAAAATCGTAATCACCAACTGCCCTTTAAAAGGAGCCCCTCCGGCAGATTCACCCTGGCCTGACTGACTCGCAGATGCGCCAACAACTTTTTGAATCTGAACGATTGCATCCTTTTCACCATTGAAAAATCGCTGACTCAACTCTTTATTGGCTTCCCAGGCTGCTGCTTCGATGTGATCAAGCCATTTTTCAGTAATATGCTCTCTTGTTCCGGCCGGCATTTGTAAGGTCACTGCAATGTCATCTCGTTCGATGACCGGAAAGAATGTGCCCTTAATATGACCACCCTGCACGGCAGCAAATGTCATCAATAAAACACCAACCACAAAGGACAGAACAAGCCATTTATTGTTCATGGCAAATCTAAGGCCCGGAGCATATAGCCTATCTCTCATGAAGTTCATCAATCGCTCAAAACCACGAGTAATCATGCTGTCCTTCCTGTTTGGAGAAAGTGCTTTTGAGTGGGCAACGTGAGTTGGTAGGATTAATGCTCCTTCAACCAAGGAGAAAATCAATGAAAAGATAACCACTGTTGACATTTCGCTGAAGAAATCACCTAACCGGCCATCGATAAAGTAAAAAGCTGAAAAGGCAATTACCGTTGTGATAATTGCCGAGAAAACCGCCGGCAAAACCCTCATCGTTCCATCAATAGCTGCCTTTAACCTAGGCACTCCCTTTTCGTATTCTTGATAAATACTTTCACTGATTACGATTCCGTCATCAACCAAAATTCCAATAACGAGAATCATTCCGAAAAGAGAAATGACATTAATTGTTACTCCTACCAGATAAGCAAACAAAAACATACCTGCTAAAGAAATAGGGATAGCGATAGCTACCCAAAGAGCCAGTCTCCAATGCAAAAAAACAGCCAGAAGGAGGGCAACTATAACGAAACCCAATAGTCCGTTTTCGATTAATAATTCAATACGCTGGCGGAGGTTGACGGTTCTGTCTTGCACTACTTGGGCTGTAAGGACTTCATTGCGTTGATTAAAATCATCAATATAGGCCATTACCTTATTGCGAATATCTAAGATATCCTCTTCCACCGTTGTAGACACACTGATGACAGCTGAAGGCAACCCATTTAAAAAACTGCGGTTGGGATTGTCTTCCCATTTGTCGCTGATATTTGCCACTTGGTGCAGAAGGACCACACTGCCATCTGCATTTGTTTTGATTACAATGTCCCGAAGTCCGTCTGCATAATATTCTTTGTTTCGGGCACGCACCAGCAATTCCTCGTTTGGAGCTTTTACCTTTCCTCCTGTGATTTCTATATTCGCTGCGCGAATGGCATTGGTAGCTTGTGCAAAAGTCAGATTGTAGGCACGAAGGTCACTTTCCCGAAAAGCAATTTCAATCTCTTCAGCAGGATATCCTGCTATGGCAACCTTGGAGATACCCTCCATAGCAAGTAAATCTTCCTCAGCCTGTCGGGCAAAACGCTTAAGTGTTTTCAGATTCACTTCACCTGTAATAGCAAAACTGACAGATAGTTCTAAAGGCTCTATTTTGTAAACAACAGCCGGCTCCATATCAACCGGGAAAGAATTGATTTGGTCAACGGCATTTTTAACATCTTGCAAAACGAGGTC
>CAZYJD010000207.1:0-1690 GCA_964647785.1 uncultured Chitinophagaceae bacterium | reverse complement strand
GTGTAAATGTATGCAAAACGACTGTAGTAGGCGGCGGATGAACTTTCAGCTGCCATGGGACCAAAACGGTATACATTTCCGTATTGGGCATTGCCAATCTGTACATACTGTGCTTGCAAGCCAAAAGCCCATAAGATGAGCAAGGAAAATAAAAGAAGCCTCATTGTTTCAAACTTACATGAATTGCAACGAATATCACGACTGCTCACTTACCCCCACCCCAAGCCTGACTAAAAAATAACAACCCTACCTCACCTCCTTCAAAAGGAGAAAGAAATTACAAACCAAAGCAGGACCGCATTTGATCTATCTTTGCCACCATGTTTGTGAGTGGTTTCACTTTTGTTCGGAATGCCATCAAGCTCGATTATCCTGTGAAGGAGTCCATAGCCAGTCTTTTACCTCTGGTAGATGAGTTGGTGGTGGCCGTTGGGGACTCAGAAGATGACACCCGAAAAGAAATAGAAGACCTGGGTGACCCTAAAATCCGCATCATTGATACCATTTGGGACACCCATTTGCGCGAAGGCGGACAGGTGTTGGCCATAGAAACAAACAAGGCCCTGGATGCCATTTCAAAAAAAGCCGATTGGGCCATTTACCTGCAGGCCGATGAATGTTTACACGAAGGAGATTACCACTACATCCGCAAGGCCATGGAAACATGGAAAGACCACCCCAAAGTGGAGGGTTTGCTATTTAATTACCTACATTTTTACGGCTCATATGACTATTTAGGGGATAGCCGCACCTGGTATCGCAATGAGATTCGCATCATACGTCCTGATAAAAGTATTCGATCATGGAAGGATGCACAAGGTTTTCGTAAAGAGGGAAAAAAACTCAAAGTAAAAAAGTTGGATGCTTCTGTTTATCACTACGGCTGGGTGCGCCCTCCGGATAAAATGATGGCCAAGAGTCTGGAAGCCAACAAGTACTGGCACGACGATCAATGGATAGAGGAGCGTTTTGATCCGGATAAAGACTTTGATTACAGCCAAATCGACTCCATTGCTCCTTTCTCGGGTTCACATCCAAAGGTGATGCAAGAGCGCATCAAAAGCAGAAACTGGAATTTCAGCCGAGATCCTTCAGCCAAGAAATTCAGCCCGAAGGAAGCTTTTTTGTACTACATCGAAAAATGGACCGGTTGGCGGATTGGCGAGTACAGGAATTATGAAGTGATTCCTGACTCCTGATTTCTGGTTCCTGATTTCAGATTTCAGATTAATGAAGTGTCACTTCTGGCTGCCTGCTTCTGGAATTAGAAATTAGAAATTAGGAATTTGAAATCCGGAATTTGGAATCTGGAATCTGAAATCTAAACTTGCAGCACATTATACAACATGGGATTACAAGCAGGCATCGTAGGACTTCCGAACGTAGGGAAATCCACCTTATTCAACTCGTTATCAAGTGCTAAGGCACAAAGTGCGAACTTTCCGTTTTGCACCATTGAGCCCAATGTAGGCACCATCACCGTGCCGGATGAACGTTTATTTGAACTGGAAAAGCTGGTAAATCCTGAAAAAGTGATCCCCGCCACCATTGAAATTGTGGACATTGCCGGACTGGTTAAAGGGGCAAGTAGAGGCGAAGGTCTTGGAAATCAGTTTCTGGGCAATATCCGGAATACGCATGCCATCATCCATGTATTGCGCTGTTTTGAAGACGACAATATTGTGCATGT
>CAZYJD010000206.1:0-1705 GCA_964647785.1 uncultured Chitinophagaceae bacterium | reverse complement strand
TAGGCGAAGATTTCCCCACCGAAGATATTGAGATGATGGAACAACACGGCATTGATACCCGCGGTTTGGAGCGCCGATTGGGTGAAAAGTCGTTCTTCTGGAAAGGCCGTTACCACACCGATATGAACAGCCGCGATACGCTCGTAACTGAACTGAATGTTCTCGGTGATTTCGATCCAAAAATTCCTGAGGCCTATCAAGATTGCCAATACCTCATGCTCGGCAACCTCTCCCCTCAGGTGCAAATGCAGGTTACAGAAAGGATTGAACGCCGCCCGGCAATTGTGGCAATGGATACCATGAATTTCTGGATGGACTCAGCTCCCGAGGCCCTCAATGATATCGTGGCCAAGGTAGATGTCATGATTATCAATGATGAGGAAGCACGACAATACACTGGTGAATACAGCTTGGTAAGAGCTGCTGCAAAAATCATGGACAAAGGCCCTGATTATGTAGTCATAAAAAAAGGCGAACATGGTGCATTGCTATTTCACGATTCTCATGTGTATTTCTGCCCTGCCCTTCCGCTGGAAGAAGTATTCGACCCCACTGGCGCAGGTGACACCTTTGCAGGTGGATTCATGGGTTACCTTGCCAAAACCCGCAACCACAGCTTTGAAAATATGAAACGAGCCATCATTTACGGCTCAGCCATGGCCAGCTTCTGTGTTGAGAAATTCGGACCTGAAAGATTGCTCGGACTGAAACAGGAAGACATCGACCGCCGCATTATGGAATTCATTTCCCTCAGCCAGGTGGAAATTGAAATTGAATAATCGCCGTTTTTTTTGAACGATGAATGATGTGAAAAGCAATGACGATCGCCCTGGCGACCAACAAATCAAGCTTGAAACGGCCTTTGATGCCAATGGACTAGCGGCATCGCCTCAATTACCTGGTCACATCAAGAATTACTTGATTGATATAGACGGTACCATTACGGAAGATGTTCCAAATGAGGAACCTGAACGAATGACCACATGTGCGCCATTTCGCGATGCATTAGAAACGCTTAACAAGTGGTACAATGAAGGACACATCATTACCTTTTTCACTTCGAGAACGGAAGAGCATCGTTCAGTAACCGAAGCGTGGCTAAACAAGCATGGTTTTTTGTACCATGGTCTGCTCATGGGAAAACCAAGAGGAGGCAATTACCATTGGATTGATAACCATATTGTGCGTGCAACCCGTTATGAAGGAACATTCAGCGATTTGGTTAGGAAAACCATGGAAATCGAAGTATTCAAAAAAGGCTAAAGCACTTCATTCATCTAGGAATCAATGAATCCTTGAGGAATGAGGATGGCAGTGTTCTTTCCCAACGTACCTTATCTCGATCGATTTCGCTTTCTCATACCTGCTTAGATTGAAACCGTTAACGTTTCTTAATCTCCTTTTTGAACTCTTCAAGCGGATCAAGGTATTCTCCCATCCATTGCAGTTCGTCACCAATAAACCAGTACCCTCTCAATTGAATGGCTAAAAAACGTATGCTATATTTTTTGGTTTTTCGGTTGCAGTAATAGGTAACATAAGCATAACGGTGCCCCATTGCATTCACACCATATTGGTAGATGGTGCTGTCCTTCTCGAGAAATTTGAGTTTTATATTGCTTTTGGCAGCATTTTTCTTGAGCTTGAAACATTGCTTCTGAAAATTGTGCAGAATGTATCGCTGCTTTACCATATTGACCCCCTG
>CAZYJD010000205.1:0-1726 GCA_964647785.1 uncultured Chitinophagaceae bacterium | reverse complement strand
TGGACGCTTGGTTTACCAAGCTGCTGCAAAAAATCTCACTCCCGTAACCCTTGAATTAGGTGGTAAAAGCCCAACCTTTATTTTCTCAGACTGTGATATGGGGCTTACTGCCAAGCGACTGGTATGGGCAAAATTCTTCAATGCAGGGCAAACTTGTGTTGCTCCCGATTATGTATTGGTAGAAAAAAGTGCAGAAGAGCGATTCTTTCATGCGCTGGTTGCTGAGCTGAAGAAGTATCCCAACAGCCATCAAGATGTAAAGGGCAATTACCCCCAGATCATCAATGGTAGGCATTTTGATCGACTTCACGGATTGATAGATGAGAGCAAAGTTTGCTATGGCGGATCAACCGACAAGGGAAAGCGCTTCATCGGTCCAACGGTGCTTCGGAACATTTCATTCGATCACAAGATCATGGAGGATGAAATTTTTGGCCCGATCTTACCTGTACTAACGTTTACCGATTTGGATGCAGCCATTCATGAAGTTAAAAGCCGGCCAAAACCACTGGCATGTTACATTTATTCCAGGAACGATGGCACCATCAAAAAAATACTCAAAGAGTTGTCATTTGGAGGAGGAGCGATAAACGATAGTGTCATGCAATTATCCAACAGCAACCTTCCCTTTGGTGGGGTGGGATTCAGCGGATTTGGCAGCTATCACGGCAAAGCCGGATTTGACACTTTTTCGCATCATAAAAGCATCTTACATAAGCCATTTTGGTTTGAATTGAATTTGAAATATGCGCCATATTCTGCCACCAAATTGAAATGGATCAAAAGGTTGATGGGTTAAAGTTCTTTATCCTTTCCTTTGCAGCATGAGATATGCCATAAACATCTTCATCAGCTTACTATTGAGCCTGATGGTTATTTCTTGTGATGAAATCACCGAAGTACTGGAAGAAAGTGCTCTGAGCAATGAAGAAGTTATTCAGGGCCTAAAAGCCGCCCTTGAAGTAAGCACAGACAGCAGCGTAAACACCCTTTCAGCCATCGATGGCTATCTCGCAGATGCTGCCGTTAAAATTTTGTTGCCTCCAGAGGCCGAAGTAATCGAAGAAAACATTGCCAAAGTACCCGGTGGCCGTTTGCTCATTGAAAATGCCATCAAAGCCATTAATCGCGCGGCAGAAGATGCTGCAATCGAAGCCCGGCCAATCTTTTTAGACGCAATCATGGAAATGAGCATCGAAGACGGATTTGCCATTTTAAATGGGCCGAATGATGCTGCTACCTCTTATCTGCGTGTGAACACAGAAACCAATCTCATCGATGCATTTACCCCAAAAGTTCGCACCTCTTTAAATAAAAAATTGATCGGCAATGTATCGGCCGAATCCACTTACAAGGCCTTGGTAGATGCCTATAATGTGGCTTCATTAAATGGTGTTCTATTTCCTAAAGTCGAACAAAACTCACTATCCAAGCACACCACTAAAAAAGCATTGGACGGCTTGTTCATTAAAGTAGCAGACGAAGAACACAGAATCCGCACGGATGTGAATCACCGCGTATCTGAGCTGTTGAAGAAAGTTTTTGGAGATGGTTAAACATACAATGCATTGATTGCGCATCTTAACCATTGAAAATTGCCACTTATCGAGGCGTTTATGCGTATCAACCAAGAGCGTTATATCTTGCGTGAGCAATCTAAAATTTAACGTTATGATCGTACAACTCAACACTGACAACAACATTCATGGTACGGCTCAATTACAGA
>CAZYJD010000204.1:0-1727 GCA_964647785.1 uncultured Chitinophagaceae bacterium | reverse complement strand
CCAACGGCTTTCCGTAGCTGGAACAGGATTGCTTTTTTGCCAATTGCCAATGGCCCAGCTGTAAAAGTTTTCGCAGGGGTTTTGACTGCTGTCGATAAAATGGGGGTCGAAGGCAATGGCTTGCTGTTCTTCGGTCACTGCTGTATTGGTTTTTTGAGTACAAGCAACGAGCATTAACAAACTTGAAGCGATGAATAGGCTAAATTTTCTCATACCGAAATTTTGGACCGCAAATATAATTCTGAACAGCAAAGCTGATGTGCTTATTTGCGTTTAATGTAGGTCTCGGCTCACTTACTTCTGATGGCCACCACGGGTTCCAGTCTCGATCCGCGCCAAGCAGGGATAAAACCGGCCAACAGACCAATGGCCGACGAAATGGCAATGCCTTGTACAAAATTGGTTGTACTCATGTAAATATTGAAATCACTTTGGTTATTCACCGCCATAGCAATCAATGCCACCAGTCCCATCCCAATCAGTCCACCGAGGATGCAAAGTGCCACAGCTTCTGACAGGAACTGCATTAAAATAAAGGAACGTTTCGCCCCCAAGGCTTTTTGAATACCAATGATATTGGTTCGTTCTTTTACAGAAACAAACATGATATTGGCAATTCCGAACCCGCCTACCAGTAGAGAAAACAGGCCTATGATGGAAGCCACCACATTGATAATGGCAAAAGTGCTATCCAACTGTTGGGTGATCATGGTCATCTTATTCAATGCAAAGTTGTCATTCTCATCAGGGCCGAGTTTTCTCACATTTCGCATGACGCGACGCACTTCTCCTTCCATGGCATAGATATCTACTTTTTCCTTCCCTTTGATTAGGATTTGTGGATTGTAGCGACCCATATCCTGCGTGTTGATCATGGTTTTTAGAAAGTTATAAGGAACTACTACTCCATTATCGAGCGAAGGACCACCCAAACTGTTTCCTTTTTGCTGCAAAACGCCGGCAACGTATAATTTTCTTCCATCGAGTTTGAGATATTCTCCTATGCCATTTTTTCCGCCGAACATTTCCTGGTAAAGGTCGTAGCCTAAAACAGCAGCATTTTTTCCTTTATCGCATTCAAATTCTGTGAGTAGATGTCCAGCTTCCAGTTGCTCTCCCATGAGGATGAAAAAATCAGGGGTCACCCCAACACAGCCAACGTTTTCAGCTTCTTCCGAGCCTGCGCGCACTTTACATCCATTTTTGCGTGCAGCATAAGCCATATGGGCTATTTTACCGCGCTCCAAAGATCTCGATAGCAACTGATACTCCCGATAATCACTTTCAGGCCGTTTCATGTAGTCCCACCAGGCGTAATCATTGCCAAAAGCCCAGGGCCATTTTTGCACAACGATCACATTGTCGCCCATGCTTTCCACGCTTTGGCGTATGTTTCGTTCAAGAGAATCACTGGCCGTGTACACTGCGATAATGGTAAAAATTCCTATGGTGATGCCCGTAACCGACAGCAAAGACCGCAGCTTGTTGGTCCAGAGCGAATCCAATGCCATGCGGATGCTCTCCCATAGTAAATTCAACCACTTAATCACCTGTCAAAGATGCGGGATTCAAAGGGATTTGAAAAGCCGGCTTCGATGAAGGGGCTTTACAGATTGATACATAACATCTGATTGAGGGGAATATGAAACATCAACACCAAACCGAATGAATGCTTCATTCGGTTAAACAGCCTCAGCTTTCTTTGACTTGCAGCAATGACTACAGAT
>CAZYJD010000203.1:0-1735 GCA_964647785.1 uncultured Chitinophagaceae bacterium | reverse complement strand
ACCAATTCCAGACAATCGGGACATAAATCGCCGGTGCGCATTTTAAGGATCACCTCTGATTTGTCTTCACAAAAATCATTGACACACCCCCTTGGCTTCTTGTGAAAATGCTTGATGATGTCACGGGGACTGGAAAACATCTGGAATCGCAACACCCAACTGATCACTTCATAGGCCACCGGATAGACGGGGGAGATGGGCTGGTTGAAAAAAACATCCCAGCCCGACGTTTGAATAAAAACATTCCTGAACCCTCTTGGATCGGGGGCACCAAACCAGTTTTGCTCATTGTACGCATCCGTTAACAAAATCAAAGGTTCATTATGTGGAATTTCCCCAAGTAATCGACGTAGGGTACAACTACGGAACATATCACTCCAAGTCAGAACCTCAACTTCCTTTTCCATAGGCATATCATGGACCGCTGTTTGATTAAAATAGAGCTCGTCGATTTTGCTGGTATCCTGCTTGTTGTATTCCTCCAAACTTTT
This sequence comes from uncultured Chitinophagaceae bacterium, assembly GCA_964647785.1. GTDB lineage: Bacteria > Bacteroidota > Bacteroidia > NS11-12g > UBA9320 > CAZYJD01. The sequence continues at coordinate 1,244 of CAZYJD010000203.1, read as the reverse complement.
GAAAAAGATGGTGTCTTGTGCTTCTAAATCCATTCCACCTTTTTTAAGATCCATGACAAACTCCAGTGGGCCCGGATATGCATTCAAAATATTCAGGACATGGTTGGCCATTTCCTTATCGTTTTCAGCGTTGTATGTGATGTGAACTTTTTTCATGGATGGCCACTAAAATCAGCATTATTCTCGGAAAACATCTACATGATTTGCATCAGATGATGGAATGATCGCTTTTTTTCATCTTCTGAATGGGGTGATCACTTCGTGTCTTTCAAGCGCATCAGTCTTCTTAATCTTTCGCTTTTAATCTCTACATCAACCTCTTTTGCCATGCTGCGCATATCCGCACTTAGGTCATCAAAGCAGGCCACCATTTCGTTATGTGAGATGGAGATAAACTCCTTTGCTTGCAGCCCTATTTGGTTGGCCAAATCGTTCAGATCCACTTCCACCCCGATGAAATTGAAGGTCCATTTGTTATCGGTTCTCAACTCTTGTATGCGTTTTTGAATGGCCTGGGCTGAATGCTTTACGGATGAATTCTCTTCCCCATCGGTGAATACCACAAAATGAATGTTCTTAAACTCTTCCAGTTGCTCTTCGGTTATCATTTCGATGGATTCACCAATGGCATCCAACAAAGCAGTCATGCCATTGGGGGTATAATTGAGTCTTGACAGCGCTTCCATCTGATCATGGCTGACGGGTTTTTGCAGGGATTCCACCTTGGTGCTAAAAATGGTTCGGGACATGAGAAACTCCTGGTCGGGGTATTGCTGCGCCAATGCTCTGACGGTTTCAATTTGCTGGTTGTAGCCTGCAAGGGTTTCATTGATAATGTTCCACATGCTGCTGCTCTGATCGAGTACGAAATGGTAAAGTGTTTTTTTGTTGGTCATACTTTTTTTCTACGAACATCGATTGCCCGAAAAGGAATTGAAAGAAAAACAAGCTTGTAAATGGGGGAGGTGGAGGTGGGTTGAGAGTGCTCGAACCCGGGAAATACCTTGTTGTATGTATTTTCTCAGCTTGTTTACTGCAAAACATGTTTTGATCCCTCCCCGTGGGCAGAAACAAAAGTTGCACGAAACCCATGCAAGATGAATCGCTGACCCAGGCAGCATGTTGATGTTCAATTTTTTAATCTTCATTGGGATGCAATCATTGGCCTGGTGTACCGGCGAAATTTTTCGGTCTGCTCCATTTGCTGGTGTTGCTGAGTGCATGCACATGTGGCTTTAAACCTA
>CAZYJD010000202.1:0-1740 GCA_964647785.1 uncultured Chitinophagaceae bacterium | reverse complement strand
GTGGACAGCATTCGAAGTATGAGCATGGCAAAAATACCGCATAGATTAATCAGCAATATACCACCTACTGGAAATCAGTTGCGGATGACGCCAAACGGCCAGATATTCATGACAACTTTGATCAATACAGACTCAAGTATTTCAAACCTTTCAGGTGATAGTGCACATCAATATGCATTCAATGCAATCTTATCTCCAGACTCCTTTGGGGCAAATTGTGAATACACTACGGCTTATTTAAAGCTTTCTAAATATTATAAAAATACGTCGAGCATGGATAGATTTAGTTTGCCAAATACATGTCTAAATTATTTTTTTCAGCCATATCTTGATCTGCAAGAAGATTGCGTTAATAAAAATCTCGGCTTTAAAATACATCGCTTTTATGGTGACTCTATTAGCTGGGATTTCAGTGACGGTTATGCAACTACTACCAAGTCAGATTCCATTACACGAAGTTTTTTAACGAGTGGTGAAAAATGGGTTAGAGCCATCATTCACAATAAGTATGGCCCCAACGATACCCTCTCCAAAAACTTCAAAATACATCATATCGATTATCAAGCACCTAAAAAGCACATATTGATATGTGAAGGGGAGCAAACAAGTATAAACCTGAATGTACCAGAAGACATTGATTATTCTTTGAATATCAACGATTCTGCCGGATATTTAAAGATAACTGGAACACATAAGGATACTATTTTCATCCGATTAGAAAATGATTATTGTTCTTTAGAAGATAGCATTGTCATAGTACCAGTTAATTGTAAACTATCTTTTTCTGATTCTTGTCTAGGTGATACTGTTAAAATAGCGATAAACTCTTATGCAGATTCCATTCAATGGTCAATAAATGAAGAACCTACCACAACCACACATTCAAGCTCAGAACTCTCCTACTTTTTTTCGTCTACAGGAAAGAAAGTCTTCAAAGCTTGTTTCTTTCTAAAGGGTGATTCTATATGTAGAACTGAAGAACTAATCATTCCATCTCTACCGAAGAGTTTTATACAGGATACTATAAGATCATGCTCTATTTTCCTTCTAAAACCTGATTTACCGGATAGTATTCATCAATACGAATGGAATACCGGAAGTACTGAATTAGATATACAACTAACTGAAACAGGTACATATGTTCTGACTATTCAGGCAAAAGGTTGTCAATATTCTGATACCACATATTTTGAGGTGAAAAATTGTGACTGTTCAGTATACATCCCAACAGCTTTCAGTCCCAACAATGATGGCTTGAATGAGGGTTTTTACCTTCAATCAGAATGTCCCGTTGAAGAGTTAGAAGCCAGCATTTATTCAAGATGGGGTGAGTTATTGTATATGTCTCAATCAAAAGATGGCAAGATTTGGGATGGACAAATAGGTGGTCAACCGGCACCCGAAGGCGTGTATTTCTATACGCTTTCATTCATGAACAATGGAAGCATGGTGCATAAATTTGGAACTGTACACTTGCTCAGATGATCTTATGGGGAATGTGATTTAATTCTTGTGAATCGGTGAATCAATGTACACCAAACCGAATGAATACTTCATTCGGTTAAACAGCCTCAGCTTTCTTTGACTTGCAGCAATGACTACAGATGAACGGAAATCCCAAATCCTGCGACTGCCAAGCTCCGTAGGAGCGACATCTTTGTAATAAAAGACATAAGAAAAAATCCAAAGCCCCAGCGGGGCGACACCTTGATTTGCTGATATATGATGTAGGATTTATGA
>CAZYJD010000201.1:0-1740 GCA_964647785.1 uncultured Chitinophagaceae bacterium | reverse complement strand
CGATGTAGCTTTTCGGAGAGGACTGATAGGCTTCAAACCAGTGGGATACGATGAAAAAGATACCACAGTAAAATATACTTGGTTACTTGGTTCGGAAGTAATACACGAGTACCACTTTGAGAGGAGTTTTATCGATACAAAAGAAAGAGAAATTCCCATTACGCTCATCGTAGAAAAAAGGCCTGATGTATCCTGCTTTCCTGAGGACGATGGCAAGGATACCCTTACCAAACTAATAAAACTGGTAGATAGATCTTGTGATTTCCTAACCAATGGTGACTTTAAAGTCCTGTATGAGGGAGAAAAAGACAGTGTAATCATCAAATTCAGGAATTGGGGTGCGCAAGGATATATTGCAAATGGACCGAGACCTTTTGAGATTATCGACACCTGCGCCCCATGGACTATGGGATTTATGGGGTTGAGAAGAGATCATGTTCAGCCGGATACATGCTCAAGCGCCTTAACTGTTATTCAATTTAATTCAAGGATATATACCCTAAGTGCAGGAGCAGAAGGAGACCCGCGAGGGAATCCATTACTGGTTGTGAACCCTGAAACCTTGGCAGTTTATGGACAATACACGATAAAGAATGCTGAGGATAAAATATACAAATTTAAAGGCAGAAAAATACGATGAAAAAGCTTATAATTACCATACTTGGCACATTGATCTGCACCGCAGGGATGGGTCAGAATACATGTTCAGATTGCTATGAAGACAATGGTATAAGTACCAATCCCAATAATCCAGAAAATTGCCAGATAGAACTTCGATGGCCAACAAGTTCTTACACCAATCAATTCAAAAATACTTTTGATTGGGCCAAGAACTCCAATGATCAATTTCAAACCATACCCTTGAATGAAAATGCCGGTTGGCAGGTGCCGGACTTCACAGGAGGCCCTTTTGCCATGTTTTCTCCTTTTACACAACCATATTTAAAGAATGATGACCTTTCGGTGGAAGAACACGATTGGCATTGGGAAAATGGATGGGAATTGATGTGGATGAATACCGGATATTACCCCAATGGGGATGTGTATCATGATCATACCCTAAACACCAATCCCATAGTAGATTATACCAATCTGCCCCATCACAGACAGGTGCCATACATTATTTTGTACAATCGCTATACCGGTAAAATGAGAGTATTTTTCAATGTATTCTCAGAATTGGGGACATTTCAGAACATACAACTGGAGGTAAAATACAGAAACACCAGTGCAGTGAGTGGGATACTTCGTCATTTGGCCAATTATGATTTCCCCCTCGATAGAAAAACAGAAAACTTTCAGGTCAATACTCATTTTTTAAACGGCAACAACATCAACCGCTGGTTCATTGCCGAGTTTCAACTGGGTTTCGATCCCTGTGTGTGTGATTACTTTTCAGAATTGAGTTTTGATTTATACGGTATCACTAAATACGATGTGTCCTTAACAGGCAGAAGTATTTCGGCAGATTTAAAACTGAAAGATGCTGGTGGAGATCCGATATATGAGGATTTCCTGAACTTGAATTCAGTAGAAGATCTTCCTAATAGCGGGGAAGGTGGAGCGTTGATCTATCGATCACTGGAAGGGATGCTGGATGCCTACGATAAAAATCTGGAAAAATACCAGCAAGATATCAATGATTACAATGAACCTTCGAGCAAAGCAAAGAGGGTGCTGCTTGCTTCAGCGAAAACAGGGCTTAAATATGCCCTGCAAGTTCCGGTTCCGGAAGAGGTT
>CAZYJD010000200.1:0-1751 GCA_964647785.1 uncultured Chitinophagaceae bacterium | reverse complement strand
GCAATTTATTTTCGTGCTGGGCTTTTTGCAGGGCTTCTTCGCTCCATTCCATCCAATGGACAGGATTGTATGCGTGCTGCTGTAAGTAGGGGCTATTGGAGGCAATGAGCCGATTGGCTTTTTTTTGATGCGATTCAGACATGTATATCTAACGATTTTGGTTCATTTGTGGTTCAGTCTGACTGCATGGGTAATCGACCGCTCCTTTTTCGAATCATTTTGTTTATGCTGGCCATGCAGGGGGTGAGCCATGCTCAGATTTACGAGCTTAAAGATCATCGGCCTGATACCGCCAAGCAGGAGCAGCAAATGTACGACTCCTTGCCGCCTTTGGCAGATAGCATCTGGAAGTTATTGGTGGCAGAAGACATCGAGGGTTTTGGCAGGTTTGCCCCCACCTACGATTATCTGTCAGTTACCTTCGACAGCATGCAGATTGAGAACAATCCGGGGGTGATTTTGGTAAAGCAGCGGTACATCCTGCACAATTTTCAGAAGCAATTTTTCAAACTGAAGAAGAATGCTGCCAAAAGCAATGTGAAACTGAAATTTCTGGAGAACGACAGCACCAAATACCAATACGGTGTAAATGCACAGGGCCATCGCTATGCCTATGTAACCTATTACTGCAAGCGCAAGACCAAACAATACCGGATTCGGTTTTTGGCCATTCGGCTGAGAGATTACTGGTTTATTGGCGATGAACTGGAATGGATGGGGGAGTACCTCGATCCGCTTCAGCAGTTTAAGAAAGAGATTAAGAAGCGTTGATTATTCAATTTCAATCTCCACCTGACTGAGGGAGATGAATTGCATAATACGGCGGTCAATATCCTCTTGCTTGAGTCCGAGCAATCTTTCAGGTCCGAATTTCTCAACACAGAAGCTGGCCATGGCAGAGCCATAAATGATTGCGCGTTTCATGTTCTCGAAGCTGTGGTTACGGGTTTTGGCAAGGTAGCCCATGAATCCGCCTGCAAAGGTGTCGCCCGCACCGGTTGGGTCGAATACTTCCTCCAGCGGAAGAGCTGGGCAGAAATACACATGCGAGCCGTGAAACAGCAGTGCGCCATGTTCACCTTTTTTAATCACCACATACTCGGGGCCTTTGTCCATGATTTTGGCAGCAGCTCTCACCAGGCTGTATTCTCCTGTGTATTGTCGTGCTTCCTCATCATTGATGATCATGATATCCACCTTGGCTACGATGTCATTGAGTGCATCGGGGGCAGAGTCCATCCAGAAGTTCATGGTATCCATGGCCACGATAGCAGGTCGGCGTTCGATGCGTTCTGTGACCTGCATTTGCACCTGTGGGGAGAGGTTGCCTAGCATGAGATATTGGCAATCTTGGTAGGCGTCAGGAATTTTTGGGTCGAAATCACCAAGCACATTCAGTTCGGTGATCAGCGTATCTCGGCTGTTCATATCCGTGTGGTAGCGGCCCTTCCAGAAAAACGACTTTTCACCGAGGCGGCGTTCCAGTCCGCGGGTATCGATGCCGTGTTGTTCCATCATCTCAATATCTTCAGAGGGGAAATCTTCGCCCACCACGGCCACCAGGTTCACGGGATTAACAAAATAGCTTGCCGCCAGCGATATATAGGTGGCTGCACCTCCGATCACGCGATCGGTGCTGTGGAAAGGGGTTTCAATGGCATCGAATGCCACACTGCCAATAACTAATAAACTCATTTAAAAAACTTTTTGCAAATATGGCCAAAACCCATGGAAAGAGCGGGCTCAAAGCC
>CAZYJD010000199.1:0-1821 GCA_964647785.1 uncultured Chitinophagaceae bacterium | reverse complement strand
ACATTTCTCAATCAATGATTGGAGTTGGTCGTTGGCTTTTTTGCTTTTCATAATGTATGTAAGGGGATGGTGTGTCCCTTTTCTAAAGCGCGAAAATAGATATTTCACCTGAATCTAGCCGAATGAGACTAATCACAGTGCAACGATTGTGTAGATTTGTGAAATTAGGGATATGGTGAAGGCAGAAATTATAACAATTGGCAATGAGATTCTCATTGGTCAAATACTCGATTCTAACTCGGCTTGGATGGGGCAACAATTAAATGCCATTGGAATCGATGTTATTCAGATAACTTCCATTGGTGATCAGCAGGACCACTTGGTCAGAGCCATCAATGATGCACAAAAACGAGCACAAATCTTGCTGCTAACAGGTGGTCTTGGGCCCACCCGTGATGACCTCACCAAAAAAACTTTGGCGGAGTATTACAACTGCGGGTACAAACGCCATGCAGCCACCCTTGAGCACATTAAGTCGATACTCGAGCGCAGAGGTATTCCCTTAAAACAAAACAATATTGAACAGGCCGATGTGCCGGAGGTATGCGAAGCAATGTTCAACCGCAATGGCACCGCTCCGGGGATGTGGTTTGACAGGGGCAATTATGTTTTGGCAAGTATGCCTGGAGTACCCTATGAAATGAAAGGGCTAATGGAGTCTTTCGTTTTACCCCGACTGAAAGAGAATTTCCCTTTGGCACCGGTGATGCACCGAACCTTTCTTACGGTAAATGTGCCTGAAAGTGAGTTGGCATATAAACTGGAGCAATTTGAGGATGAACTTCCTAATGGGGTCAGTCTTGCTTATCTGCCGCATATGAATACGGTGCGTCTTCGGATTTCATCAAGAGGGGCCAAACCTCAAGAGGTGGAACAGAATTTACAGCAGCAGTCAGAAAAATTACAGCATATTCTCGGTCGGGATATTGCCGGTGATGAAGGCTTGCCGCTGAATCATTTGGTGGTTCAATGGCTACAGGAAAGGGGTTTGAAACTGGCAACGGCAGAAAGCTGCACAGGGGGTTATATCGCCCATCAGATTACATCTGTATCGGGCTCGTCTGCTGTCTTCAGCGGATCGGTGGTTGCCTACGCCAATGAAGTGAAAATGCGTGTTCTTGGGGTAGAGGAGGCTGTGTTGAAAGAACAGGGCGCCGTTAGTGAGGCCTGTGTCATGGAAATGGTTGAAGGCGTTTGTCATCTGATGAATACAGAGGTGGGCATTGCAACTTCTGGCGTTGCCGGTCCTGGTGGCGGAACGGCAGAAAAGCCGGTGGGAATGGTTTGGATTGCTGTGAAATACAGAGATCGGATAAGCACTCATTGCTCATCTTTCCACGGCGGAAGAATGGCGGTCATTGAGAGAAGCTGTCTAAAGGCTTTTGATATGCTCAGAAGCATGCTGTTTGAAATAAATAACTGAGCATTGTCATTTCGCAATTCAGCACACAGCGCTAAGTTCGAATGGTCAGACAATAAAAACAAACATGCGTACGAAAGTAACCATCAACAACAACCCGCAGGGCAATGCCATTTACGGACTGGGAATCATAGGTGCAGCCTGGTACTTTATTTCCAATGCGGTCGGATTTTGGGCCGGATTCACTGGATTTCTGAAGGCCATGGTTTGGCTTGCCTTTCTTATTTACGAGGCTTTCAAGATGTTCGGCTCCTAAGAACTGAATGCCAGTGTCAAAAGGAAAAGACTAGTTGTCTTCCTCCTTAACACCTTCACTCTTGTGACAGCTTTTGGCAGCACTTTTGCCACTGCAGCAGCTCTTTTGGCCCTTTTTAGCTGTTGAAGAGGCAGCCACTCCCTTG
>CAZYJD010000198.1:0-1821 GCA_964647785.1 uncultured Chitinophagaceae bacterium | reverse complement strand
ACATCCGTAGGTTGGGTTTTAAGTTCGCTCATGGTTTGGTTTTCATTCTTTCAACAAAATTTGCTCGGATATTCATCCAAAACAGATTGTAATCGGCAATATGATAATTGTCCCACCGGTAGCGCCCGGAAAATGGGAACTTCAGTTGTAACACCCTCAAAAATCCTGATTTGGATTCAACCTGAATGCTCTTAGGAAAACGCAATCTTCCTTTAGGCATGAGGATACCCATATGTTGATTGAGTTCGTTTGTTTTTTCTGTGCTCGTAAAGAGTACCGGGTGACTCACACAAATGCTGTCGCCATGGAATTCCGGCACAAAATCATTGCCGTAGGTGCGCCAACTGAGGTAGCAATGGGTTTCTTCGGGCAGCTCACAAGGTTTAAGGGTATCAATCTGCTGTTTGATGGGCATCCCGATCAAGTAGGCCAAGACCATTCTTTTGGATAAGGCACTGTCGTTTAATATGAATTCCCGAATCAGTCGCTCGCTATGGTTGGTGCCCTGGCTGTGTGAGGCAATGACGAATGGCCGACCTTTGTTGTAATGATTTAAATAAAAATTGAAAGCGCGTAATACATCTGCATAGGCAGTGTCAAAGGCTGCCCGAACTTCCGGAAGGTTTTTATTGCGATAACCTTCGATATGCATTTGACGGTAGTAGGGCACGAATATTCTGGCAATTCCACCGAAGACTGAAGCCTGATGCCTCAGAGCGAGGGTTTGAACTTCCTTGCGATAGCTGTCATCTTCTATGTAAGCCGACCATTGTTCCACGGGTAAATCGTCATATAAAGTAGGATATACGTAAAATACATCGGGTTGAAGAGAGTCTGGCAAATGGACATCCTTTCTCTTAGGAATACGTTGTTTATCACATTCGTCCATTCGATCTGGCAAGGCGGCCCAGGAATGATCGAGCGAATAATCGGGCGTTTGGGCAGAAATTCTTGGCACAAACATCAAGCTTAAGAATAGAGGAATCCATTGCTTCATATCTCTCTTATTTCCAATTCAAAACCGGGAATGTCATTCAGCAAATCAGTCCCATAAGCCATGGAAGGGGTTTGAAATCCCGCTTTCCAATCACCCAAAAAAATGCGCCTGCCAATGGCCAGGCAACTCAGGGCTGTGAGTTTGTAGGCGTGGGGTCCACGCAGTATCCCTTCTAAAGAACGTTTATCCTTGGCTACCCTTCCCCAGACCAATGATCTTTTTTGTTCCAATTCTTCTTTGCCCGGGCCATCGCTCGCTTTGTTCAGCATGTAGTTAAGGATACTGCTTCTAATGGCTTGTATTTTCAGCAATGGAGAAATCAGACGAATGATTAATGGCAGGATATTTACCCCTTTTTTCATCAGCATATAGGTGGTGATATTTGGAATACCCGTACTGTACCATGCGGTGAAAACATCGCCCCATGGGATGGAAATTCCCTGATATTGTTTTTGATTCCAGCTGAAACGGAGTGTTTTGTAGGCGATAGGCACATCGGTGAGTTTGTGATGAATCCTTTCTTTACCGCTTTTACCCAATTTGTTAAAGGCTGATTTTAACGTCCCTTTGCTCATACCGCCACCCCCACTGAACGCCAGCCAAAGCTCTTCAGCATCCGGCATTTTCTCAGCAAGTGCTTTTGCCATGAGATCTGTTGGGACCACATCAAAACCGCAACCCGGCATGAGCATGATATTGGCAGCTTGGGCTTGGTCCGAAAAGTTGGCAGCCCATTCGAACACTTCGAACTCACCGGTGATGTCTGAATAATGCACACCTTTTTCGATACAGGCCTCCATCATTGGTTTGGCGGTATGAACGAA
>CAZYJD010000197.1:0-1831 GCA_964647785.1 uncultured Chitinophagaceae bacterium | reverse complement strand
CATCATTCCTAGCCCCAAAGGCTTGCTGGTCGGCTCCATTGACCAGGATGCCTAGGTCGCAATTGATCCATTGATAGCTGAGTGCAGTGTCTTCCCGGGAATAGGCAACCCCTCCTACTACTGTAACCCTATTGTTGACTGGTGATGCAGTGACTTGCTGCCGAAGGATGCTATCACACCCGTCAGTGCTTCGAAAAGTTTGTGTGTATATCCCTTCTCGACTGATGTCGTTCCCAAATACATTGATCACCTCTCCCGGACAGATCGTCCTTTTTGGGAGGGTAACTGTGTAGGTGGGATGTATGAGCAAATTCTGAACGAGCAAGCTATCGCAACCCATTCTATTCATAAGTGTTTTCTCATATCGGCCGGATTGATATGCAGGGGCTCCGAGAATATTCAACTGATCTCCCTGGCAGGCATGAACGGTTGACAAAACAGTTGTATCTCGTTTTTCAAGTTGGACCCGATAGCGAATAATGCTATCGCAGCCATGAATGGATTTGAAACTATCCAAAAACAATCCTGCTTCATTGATTCTCTTTTGGTTGAAAATCAGTACATCGTTTTCACAACTCGCTAATTCCAAAACAGGCGAAATGAATGATGGGTATATATTGATCAGGCGGCTGATTTGAATACTATCGCAGTCCACCCCTTGGGCCTTGATGCTTGAACTGTATAATCCGCTGCAGGTAACAGGATCGCCATTGAAGAGTACCGATTCACCCTGACAGGCGTTCAAGGTATCTTTGATAATCTTCAAAGGTGGAACCAATCTTACATATTGCTGCTTGTAGAAGTAGCAACCATTAGAAGAAATAGTGGTGTCTCGATATAAGCCAGAAGAGCTTATGGTATTGCCAAAAACCACAGCTGAAGATTTGTTGCAAATGAGGGTATCCTTGAGGACATCTATGATGGATGAGTCTCCTGAAAGAATAAGGTTGTCAATTTTGGCGGTCGCACGTCTATTCCAGCCTCCATCCGATCCCAATTCTGACGCCATATAGTTGAGATTTTCTATGTCACGCGCATTGTTAATGCTAAAATTTTGATTGATGAGGTTATTGCTTTGTCCTTTCTCTTTCAGTGTTAAATTAAAATTGGTGCCGGATGTTCTTGAAAATTGAAATTCATAGTCCGTGTTGTTATTCAGATTAACAGAAATGGGTGTGTTGTGAATAAGGTTTGTGCCACTTTTAATCTGAACAATGATCTGAGGCGCCCCGAATGAGTTAGAGATAGCAAGACCTACCTCATCTTTATTCAAATATTCATAATTGCAGGATCTGTCAATCTTGCGATAAAAACACTCTGAATCTTCTGACAGGTAGATGAACCTCATACCGACAGAACTACTAACAAAATTAAAATTGATCTCGCCTTTGACGGTCCATAATTTATGGCCACTCAATTGTCCACATAAATTGCGGTAGGCCCTGGCATTTCTGATCAGCGTATCACAGGTATTGGATGGATAATAAGTGTTTAAGTTCAAGGTTCCATTGGATATGTCAAGTCTGCTGCTGTTCGCATTTACTGTCCAGTACTGACTGTTTGTGAAATCAGATTCTATAATTGTCTGGGCATGAGAAAAACCGAAATTGATCAGGTTAAATATGATAACAAACAATGAAATTTTCAGTCTGTACATAAGGCTACATTGATTCATCAAAAATAAGAATGGGTATTCTGTTTTTGTTACTTCTTCTTTATAGAGTATTAGATGAGGTTTGCTCTTGATATCATTTTTTAATTCCTAACTGATTTATCAGCTGGATCTTAGGAATTAATCCGTACGTATACTTTCAAATATTCTATTTCCATT
>CAZYJD010000196.1:0-1839 GCA_964647785.1 uncultured Chitinophagaceae bacterium | reverse complement strand
GTTAAGAAGGTGAGTGGTACTTATGAAACGGAACAGATCGGTCCATCTTTGAATTGGAATGAGGCATATGTACAGGCGGTTCTGGACTCAGATGATCGAATCAACATCGATGTCATTGGCATTGATCAACAGAATCGTGAGTTTGTGTTGATGCAAAACATCCCAGGTCGAACCGACCTTTCGGGTATCAGTGCAGGTGTTTATCCTTATTTAAAATTGAGGATGACTTTATACGACTCCATTCAACGCAGCCCAGCGCAATTGAATAGATGGATCGTAACATTTAAAGCTGCGGGTGATGCCACCATAGGTAAGATGCCCCAGCAGTTGAATTTGGACACTTTGGTCATGGGAGCGCAGATTGTTTTTCCAGCAACCTTCCTGAACATCAATCATTCGGAATACAACTCTGTACCTGTTGCCCTGTCAATGACTGATGAGAACGGCTCATCGCTACAAACCATCAATGATACCATCCAACGATTAGCTGCCACCGACACGCTTCATAAAACCTACTCCTTCGATACGGATGGGTTATCGGGGAATTACAACATTCAACTATTGCTGAACCCCAATAATTCTCCATTGGAGAGCAACCTAACCAATAACCAGTACGCCAGAAATATATTTGTTGCGCAAAACGAGAGCCTTTCTCCTTTGGAAATTAAAGTGGACGGTCGTTTCATCACCTATGGTGAATTGGTGTCCTCTCATCCAGTTATTGATGTAAGCTGGTTACAAACCGATAGTTTTTACTATGTAAAAGATGTGAATGATATTCAGCTTTCTTTAAAGTATCCGAACGCTGATACATTCATCCGTTTAAATCCGATTTCAGAAGATCTATCACTTACGGCTCCTACACAAATCGGACAACCTTATTTGGTGCGCCTGAGAAAAGCCCTGAGCATCGATGGCGAATACACCATACGTGCAGAAGTGGAAGCGCCACACAACAAGAAATTGATGAAGAATGAAGCCACTTTCAGCATCATAAGTGAGTCGAGCATTTCGGAGGTATTCAATTACCCCAACCCTTTTGTTACAGATACCCGCTTTGTATTTACCCTGACCGGTGCTGAACCGGTTGATGTTGCCATCGACATCTATAACATCAGCGGTCGAAAAGTGAAACAAATCATATTACCAGCTGAAGATCTGCAGATCGGGCAGAATCTAACAGATTATCGATGGGATGGCACTGATGAATTTGGGGATCAATTGGCCAATGGGGTCTATTTATTTAAAATCAAAGCCATTAATTCTTCGGGCATTATGGTAAAAGAAAGACAACTATTAGAAAAGAGCAAAAACACGCAATTCTTTCAGAATGGCTTTGGAAAGATGTATTTGGCAAAATGAGGTATCAAGTAAATGGTCCGGTAAAAAACTGTTCTGTTTTTTTTGATTGAATCAATTTCCAACGAATAGTTATTTTACAGAGTGCTACTAAACTGCCAATTAGCCAATTGATTTCGAGATGGTATAGGTCCCGTAGAGCTCTGCGAAAAACCTGTTCATTAAATTTCATCAAAGACATTTCTTCAAATGGGTTCAACACTTGAGAAAGCCAATAACCATAAGATTTTAACATCACTCTTTTAAATGACCGATTATAGTATGCCGAATCTCTGCTGTGCACAATCGATACCCGCTCGCTATATGCAATCTTTAAACCCCAATAATATACGCGCTGACACAAATTATAGTCCTCACCATACATGAAAAATAATGGGTTAAAAAAACCAACCTCATAAAGCTTCTCCATATCTATCATCCATGCTGCAGCATTGATAAACTGATGATTCAACCTATTGACTTTGAAGTACTTTTCTATAT
>CAZYJD010000195.1:0-1880 GCA_964647785.1 uncultured Chitinophagaceae bacterium | reverse complement strand
AAATTGAATTAAATGTCTTCTGCTTTCATTGGCGGTTACTTCATTTCACAATGCAAGTATATGAAAGAGGCCTGATCAGGCTGGCATCAATCTGTGGCTGTTTTTACCACCAGCTCTCTTTTGAATTGGTTGCCCGAAAATTCAATCATAATAAGGTAAATGCCTGGCTTCCAGTTTCTTGTTTGAATGGTTTGAGAGAAACCTACATGACTCACAGCATGCACGGCTTGCCCCATTGCATTTACCACCTCCAAACTCCTGATATACTCAGCGCTTTTGATGTGCAGATTCAATTGTATGGGGTTCGGGTAAACAAGGGCGTTTTCTCTTTTTTCATTGGGCCTTTGATGGCTTAGAAGAAGCTGCCCGCAGGCATTGATGAAAACATCCCCTGAAACCTGCCTGTCGTAGGCGGGGATGAATGCAGAACCCATGTCATAGGGCTTTCCAATACGCGCCCATTGTGCAAGGGGAACAAAATCCGGACGCTTGCGATAGGCATAGCTTGTATCGATGAGTTGGTCGGTTCCTGTTGGATGCGTACTTCCCTTGTTGTTGTTGGCATAGATGAAATGGCCCTCTCCGAGTATGTTGTAATTGAGGAAACTATATGGAAAGCGGGTGTTGGGGATTTCATTGCCCAAAAAGTTTTGGTTGGGTGAGTTGCTCGCACTAAAAAAGATGCCAAACCCTTCTGCCCTGTTTCTTAAAAAGGTGTTATTCGGGCCATTGGGGCCGTGCGAATTGTCGATAACAATGTTTTGGCAAATGTTGTGCTCAAACAAGTTGGCATATGGGTAATTGCCATGCAAGACTGCATCACCAGCGGCATCGGTAGGAGCCGAATCCCAATAAGGGTCAAAAGAGTAATTGTAGGCAAAGACATTTCCATTGGCACCAGATTGCACAATCATGGAGTGCCGAAGATGTTCAAAAATGTTGTTTTCTACCAAGCACTCATTGCTGGTGGACTGCAGCATCACACCATAAGCTCGTCCTCCACCACCATACTCAAATGCGTGATGAAAATACGATTTAGAAATCAAAAGGTTAGAAGAGCTTGTTGCCTGTATGTGACTGAATGTGCAGTTCTCAGATTCAATGCCTGTCACCCAACAATTCACGGCGTAGCTGAAAGAAATATTGGTTGATTGCTGTGGTGCAGTGCCATCCAGACGGTGAATTTTGAGGCATTCAATTCCTGTGTTTTCCGCCGGATTCAATTTTACAATGTAAGGCGATCGTTCGGTCATAAAATCCATCCGAAGCGGTGATGCCAGCATAATTTTATTGTTCGCAATGCCCTTGATCTGCACCACCTGTCCTACGCTGTTTACGGCCCATGTGGAAGTAACCAAGTTGCTATCGTCTTGAATAATTTTAACCCAATCGCCAGCTGAAAACCTTGTGGCATCTGCAACCATTATCACATCATCATCCTTTTTAGAAGAGGCCACAAATGAGGTGGTATCCTTTGCATTGATGGAGCCCCCAATGCGAAAAGAATGCCCTTTTCCACCCAGGTTCATGGTAAAAGTTGTTTGATCCGCACCCTTGCCACGAATGATGGTGTGGTTGGGAACATCGATCGACTTTGTAAAAAGAAAATTTCCGCTTGGGAAATTCAGGATGGCTCCAGGCTCAGCAATTGAAGAGAGCACTTCCGTGATGATGGAATCATTTTCTACCACGCCATCACCTACAGCACCACGCGCTTGCATATCTATTTCAACAAAGCCCTTGCTAGAGGTGTCTCTGAGACCAGCGAGGGTCCAATCAACACTTCTCAAAGGACTTAAAGTTTGTGTGAATGCACTGGAATGGAAAAGCAAAAGACACAAAGCAATGATTTTATTCATTCTTAAAGCACCAAATTAGGG
>CAZYJD010000194.1:0-1926 GCA_964647785.1 uncultured Chitinophagaceae bacterium | reverse complement strand
GTAAAGAAGATTTTGTCGAAATGACATGCCAAAAGCTCCGTGGTTTCGGAAATGCCCCCTTCCACCACATGAAGAAACCGAGGATCAAAATGATGGTTCAATAAGTTGGCCATGGCATTTGATGCCCTGCTTGGCAACTCACTGGGTTTAATGATTACAGTATTGCCGGCGGCAATGGCCGAGATGGCAGGCAAAATGGATAGCTGGTATGGATAATTCCATGCGCCTATGATCAAGGTGGTGCCCAAAGGCTCAGGAATGATGTAGCTCTTGGCGGGGAAATTAACCAAGCCCGTGCGCACCCGCTTAATCATACTCCATTTTTTGATGTGCCTGATGGCGATGTTAATCTCGTGATAAATAATGGCGAGTTCTGAAGCGTAGGTTTCGAATTCTGATTTGCCAAAATCTTCATAGATGGCCTCGTATAAATTTTGCTCTTTGGCCTTGAGAAGAAATCGGATTTTCTTTAATTGATTGATTCTAAAACCAATGTCTTTCGTCTGGTTTGAGTGGAAGAATGCTCTTTGTTGAGCCACGATGTCCGATGCATTCATTTGCTGATATTTCTATTCAACTGAAAACACCTAACAATCAGTGCATGAAAACGTTGTCAAAAGCAGCGCGATAAATTTTTAACTGGCTTTAAGCGATAGGCCGTTTTTCAATGTTTTTTGGCACTACGTTTTTACTGCATGCGCCGGATGGCCTGTCAAGAAAGCTTGCTTCAATGAAATGTTGCTGCTTAATAGATCTTGATGGTCTTGATCAACTCCTGGATCACTTTCTCTATGAGTTCTTTTCGGTGTTGCAAAAGCCTTTGTTCTCCTTGAACGCCTTCTTTACCGATGGTAAGAAGGTTTGGTCGCACAAAGGGTTGGCTGATGTCGTAGGTGTACTCCCAGTTTTTAGAGGACACAATGGGCGGGTTGTCCATCAAAGCTGTGAGGCTGCTAACTTTAGCGTTATAGGACGCTTCTTTTTGTTTGATTTCCTTTTTTAAGTTCTCTGTGTAGGTCGATAATTCAGCAGAGCTGCCCAGTTTCTTTGTTGTCATGGCGCGATCATACAATGCGGAAAGCTCTTCAGACAATGATTGAATTTCGGCATTGATGTTCATGATCTTTCGGTTGTAAAGCTGAATATCACCGTTGATCTCATCTTCATTGCTCACATTTTTATCGATGTCAAAACTGATTTCAATGGGTTCAGCAGCGGCAGATTCAATTTCGTGCGACCCTATCCAAACAATGCTGCCGGTTTTAATCTCGATCAATTTGGCGTTGAATGAAGCCCTGAACCAACTCGAGGGAATTGACGATGGGAGGCCGTGCGGTAAATCGCCAAATTTTAAGCCATGATGTTGATTTACAAGTTCCAGCATTTTTTCATTTTCCTTGATTCTTAAATACCGGTCACCTGCATCTACCACCGTAACTTCACTTATCTGCAGCAGATAATCTGCTTGGTCTGCACCAGTTTGAGCGGCCCGAATCACTTCAGCAATGTCATTCATTTCATCTTCCTCCCGCTTTTTGCCAGGTAAACCTCGCTGGCTTTGTTTGTCTACTTCATTGATGATTTCTGCATACTGAGCAGGGGTGATGATGCCAGATTCAAGTTGCTTTTTGTACTGATCCTTCAATACATCATATTCTCCGCTTTCCAATAGATCTTCCGTCCAGTCTTGATACCACCACGGTCGCTCATTTGCCCGGTCTCTTAAGTCACGCAGCTTGGCTTCAAATTTTGATCGATCCAATACATTAAAACCGATTCGGAGCAATGCTTTTTCAATGACTTGTTCAGCTTCATTGTAGTAACCATCGGTTCTAAATATTTTATCGTAAGAGTTTTGGTCTTCTTCAAATTCTTTGACCTTTTTACCCCTAACCTCGATCTCTTTTGGGGGCGCAATAATCACAG
>CAZYJD010000193.1:0-1938 GCA_964647785.1 uncultured Chitinophagaceae bacterium | reverse complement strand
CGGATAGTGAATACCCGGTTCGAAATCCAGAAAGAGGGATGCCAGATAATCGGCTCCGCTTTTCCAAGGTTGTCGGAGAACATGTGTTAAGGCTGATACCAACATGGCGCGCATTCTGAAATTTAAATAGCCGGTTTCTTTCAGGCATCGCATACAGGCATCCACCAAGGGAATACCGGTTTGTCCGTTCTTCCATGCTTCAAGGCGATCTTCCATTAAAGGTGGTTCAAACTTGCGATAAGCTCTGTTGTAGGCCTCAAACTCCATTTCACATTCTGATTCGAACTTTTGTATGAAGTGATCGCGCCAGCTAAGGCGGCTGAGGAAAGCACGTTTATCTGCGCCTGCGGGAAGATTTTGTGCAGACTGCCAAATTTGACGCAAACTTAGGTTTCCCCAGGCAAGGTATGGAGATAATCTGCTGCAATGCTTCCGTGCGTTTTCCGGTTTACTGATGTTTCTTTGATATCCGGTTGCCTTTCTGTTGAGGAAATGGTTTAAATAGAGTCCAGCGCGGGACTCGCCTCCCAATTGCATGGATCCCTTGGAGCCGGTTTCCGTGGGATGCCACTGCCTCGGAAAATCCATTTTGATGGTTTTCAATGAATGAAAGTCGATGCTTTTCACAGGGGCTTGCACATAACTCTGCCAGCCTTTATGCCACTCTTTTCGGTTGGGAAGACCTCGAATAACTCCGGCATTTTGGCACTGATGCCATGTGATTCCGGTTTTGCGACACCATTGCTGTACCAAACGATCTCTGCTAAAGGTATGACCGATTCCTGTTTCCTGATAAGAATACAACTGGTCAAAACCCAAGTTTTCATGAATGTACTGGAATACGTCCAGCGCCTCTGCCCTTAAGTGGTGAATGTGATGCTGTGGATAAGCAGCGCACATATCCCTTAAACTATCGTGAATGAACTGCCTATGACGCTCCGAATAACTATCCTGCTCAAATAGGGAAGGCTCTTCAATGTACAACAATATGATGGGCCTGCCTGAGGATGCCGCCTCCAGGAGTGGAGCGTGATCTTGCCAGCGAAAATCGCGTTTGAACCATACCAGCTGCGGAACCATAATGGGATAACATACAAGCGGGATTGCAGTTTGTTGCATGGACCTTAAATATTTTTTAATGCATCAAAACGGATCCTTTCCGAAACCCGTAAATATCATCTCAGCCTGATGTTTAAAATGTGATTGCCAAATGCTTGCAGAGAGAGCCCATCGGAAGCTTTTAGATGCCGCTCCGATGAAGTGGGTACGTGATAATTTCATCTTGCTACTACAGAAATATCGTCTCTAAAGGGCGATCATTTCTGTGAGTTGAATGGCAAACCATCATTATCTATTCTACACCGTTTACTTCTGAATAGATGCTTTACAATGGATTGATCTATGCCTATGATAAAATCTAATGGGTATATAGGGTAAGCTCCATAGGAGCGCACCCCTTGTAGCTCATTGAAAAGAAAGGGAACCCTAGCTCTGGAGGGGCGACACCTTCAATCTCATTAATTTCTTATCTTCACGGCAGCTATTTATGGAAACACCACAATCCTAGTGCGAAGCCGTGATGAATATGGCTGAAGACAATCTTCATCGGCAGTATCATGATGAACATTATGGTTTTCCAATCAACGATGACAACGAACTTTTCGGACGATTGCTGCTTGAGATCAATCAGGCCGGTTTGTCTTGGACCACCATTCTCAAAAAGCAAGAGAATTTCCGAAAGGCTTATGCAAACTTCAACATCAAAAAGGTGGCTTCCTTTGATGAAGCCGAACGCAATCGCTTGTTAAACGACGCCGGAATCATCCGCAACCGTCTAAAAGTAGATGCTGCCATCCACAATGCCAATGTAATTCTGGTCCTACAAGAGGAATACGGTTCATTCAAAAACTGGCTGGATTATCATCACCCAAAAACAAA
>CAZYJD010000192.1:0-1958 GCA_964647785.1 uncultured Chitinophagaceae bacterium | reverse complement strand
AGCCTTCGAAATCCCGCACTACGCTTATACTTTAACGTTAGCCATTAATTAAAATAAAAATGAATATCAGCATCATAGGTGCTTCAGCAGGCGTCGGTTACGAGACGTTAAAGCGAGCGCTGGATAGAAATCATAACGTAACCACGCTTTCTCGTTCTGAGATTAACTTACCAAAATGCAGCAATCTAAAGGCCATTACCGGTGATGCAACAGATCGAAATGATCTAAGGAGGGCAATTCAAAATGCGGATGCGATCATTGTGACATTGGGCACTCGCAAGAGCATGGAACCTACCCGCTTGTTCTCAGACTTTGCTCAATTACTTGTTGAAGTTCAACAAGAAGTAAAAATAGATGGTGTCTGTATCCTGGTGACTGGATTTGGTGCTGGTGAAAGCAAGAAATTTGTTGGTTGGTTTGTTCAACTCTTTTTGAAATATTTTTTAAAAGACGTCTATTCCGATAAAACAAAAATGGAGGAAATCGTCTCAAAGTCAACGCTTAATTGGATCATCGTACGGCCTGGACGTTTGTTGGACAAACCTTTAACAGAAAACTATCGCATCGAAACGGAACTCTATAAAGGAATAAGAATTGGAGGCATCAATAGGAGTGATGTTGCAGACTATCTGATTAAGCAGGCTGAAAATCCAACGGAGCTAAAAAAGTACGCGGCCATTTCGCAGAAGTAAAAAAAATGGCTAACAACGCCCATGAAGCATGCCCGCTGGGACGCCTTTCATAGCGTAAGTCATTGCCATGAACCGACCGGCAAACGGTAACCAAACCTGGAACGATCCTTCTAAGGTAACCACTTTATACTTATGCGAATATGTGGTCATGAAATTATCTGTTATCCAAATAGGAAACTTAAACCCAGAATATGCATTAGAAAATCTATTCCCCCTCAAGTTTGTTTCAAGATGAACTATGGCGAGGTTTACAGAATGGCTGAACAGGCTTGGACTTAAAAGCGAATTGCCCGATTTGATTCGAGAGCCCTTAAAAAGGTCCGCTTCATTTCTCTTTTCCTATGAGAATTGGTTGTCTGTAGAAATGCTCGACACCCAACTTTATGTGCTGAAGGTGATCAAAGAAGCAGAAGTTGAGGGAGCCACTGATTCCTGGATCACCTATATGAACAATCCGAAAAGCAGGGGTATTATCTTCAGGGCACACCAGGAATTACCGGATTTCTCCTGGAAATATTTGATGGAGCACATCAAGCAGAAATTGGCTGCAGAACATACCTACATTCTTCAGCATTCACTGGATGAAAGAAAAGTACAGGACAAAAAAGTTCATGGCAAAGAAGTTTATTACCTCAAGCCTCGGCCCGCTTTTGATGAATTTCAAAAGCTGAATCAAATGTTCGGAAATATCCGTTTGGAATATCGCCACATCAATGATGAATTCACAGAATTCCGGATACAGGCCACCTATTATCAGGGGTTCAATTATGGTGAAATCACTCCCCTTGAAGCGCTCTTTTAGTCATAATCATCATGCTCATCGAAATGCAAATGCCTTGACCCCAGCATATAAACATACGATAAACTGATCTGAGGCCGCATGATGAGCTGATTTTCAGAAAGTCTTTGATGAATGGGTAAATTAATTTCTGCACTTATTACGTGTTGATACTCATAAAAATCTAACCCCGCCTGCAATATGCTGTAATGGCCACCACTATTCTCTAATAAAACATCATTCCATTTACTCGACTGTATCAGTTCAAATCCCAGACCGGCAAACGGGATGAAGTGTGCCTCCTCATGATCATACTTCACCATTGCTCTGATTTGAGCCAAAATATTATTACCAAAGCGCAAACCATTGTCATTACAGGTGTTGTATCGATAAGCCAATTCAGCCATCAATCCACGATGCTTTTCCTGAACGTGAAAGCGAGGCGATTGGTGGAAGTGGAAAAGTGAACCCTATACCCTAGATCTGGT
>CAZYJD010000191.1:0-1976 GCA_964647785.1 uncultured Chitinophagaceae bacterium | reverse complement strand
GCAGTTGCATTTATGACTTGAATTTACGTTGTATAAAAATGAAGGCTGAATTGAATACTTATTTTTTCAATAATTTAACGGTAAGAATGACAACAATCAGAATCCTTTTTTTTCTAATGATTGCAGGCACGACGTTGCAAGCTCAACCATATCAAGGTTCGGAACTCCAGATTGCCATCAGCCAGGCATATCAACACCTCGGCTCTAAAGAACTTGACAAGGCCGACTCTTTAGGGTATAGCGCACTACGGACGTTACAAAATTCAGATATAACTTTAGATACTGCTTGGGTCCAATTATATCATCTGCTGGGCACTTTAGAAAACTACAAGGCTCGATATAGGGTTTCTGTTAATTTTTTTGAAAAAGCACTGGAATTCCCATTAGTGAAAAATAACCCTTCCTTAAAACAGGCAATACTCAATAACTTAGGATCAAGTCAAATATATATCGGAAAATTCCCAGAGGCCCTGAAGTCCTTCAGCGAAGCCCTTAAAATCAGCGAGCAAATGAACGATAGGGAGTCCATACTAGGGCTTTGGGTCAACATGGCAGACCTTGAATTTGAACTCGGGCATTATAAAGATGCTATCGAGCTCACACAAAAGGCCCTCGAAGAAATCGAATCCCCTCTCCTACTCAGCTACTGCCATCTGAATCTCGGCAAATACTATAATTTTGACAATCAGTTGGACAAAAGCTACCAATACACAGAAACTGCCCTTCGCGGGTTCACCGAACAAAATGACACCTACTACATCGTTGCTTCCCTCATCAATCTATCGGATATCCAGCATAAACTAAAGAACTTTCCGGCAGCTATACAAACCATGCAAAAAGCCATGGACATGGCCCGCGCTAACAACTTCGATAAGTTTATCGGCACCACGCTGATTCACCAATGTAAAAACATCATACTTTCAGGCAGCAACCTCTCCCAAGCCAGGGATTATGCCCTCGAAGCTATCCAACTCACCCGTATCTCCGGGAGGAGAGAGCATATGGAAGAAGCTACCCTCGAGCTCGCCAGATACTTCGCAGCTATCGGGGATATGAAGGCTTTCGCCAATGCCATGGATGAGTATAATACCATCAAAGAGGAAACCATCAGACTCAATGCCAACGCCGCAGCCGAAGAATTCAAAGCCATTTACGAACAGGAACGACTATCTGCAGAAATCAAAGCACTACGGCAAAATATCAGGTTCAAAAATCAGCAACTCCTGTTTGGTCTTCTGGTTTTGCTGACCGTCACCCTCACCGGCAGTATCATATTGGCTCAATACACGAAATTGAAGCAAAATATGAAAACTATGTTCCAGATGAACGTCGGCCTCGCCTATTCCAGGCATAGTGAAGACTCGATACCTGAATCAAGCGAAAGTTCATCCTCAGACACCGAACCAGATTTATCCGATTTACAGCTATTCAAATTGATTTTGAGTAAAATTGAAGAAAATGAACTTCACAAAGACCCCAACTTCGGACTCATTGACCTCGCCAGACACATGAACCGTGCCCGATCTACTGTGTCCAAAGCCATCAATGTGGCCGGAAAAACCAATTTCACTAATTTAATCAACTCTTTCAAAGTCAATGAAGCGCGGAAGCTCCTCCTTGAAAAAGGTAGCGAAATGAGCATCGGAGATATTGTCACCGAAGCAGGCTTCAGTTCCAGAATCTCCTTCAACCGGCATTTTAAAGAGCTCACTGGGTTTACCCCATCCCAATACCTCCAAATGAGCAATCAGAAAGTGGAGCTAGAGGAAGGGGAGCTGGCAGGGGATGGCTAACAGGAATTTGAATAATGATTAAGCCAATAGAGGTTACTTCCGCATCCGCCAGGCTAATACTATCCGTTTACACCCTGAGTGGTGCCAGGGCCTGGCGGTATTTCTCCGCAGGGCCATGCGCTACTCCCATGTACTATGTTTGGTCATAGAGAATATTCATTTTGAGTGTGCCCGCCGGAAATA
>CAZYJD010000190.1:0-2002 GCA_964647785.1 uncultured Chitinophagaceae bacterium | reverse complement strand
AATATATAGAGAGTTTATTTTGTATCAGTTGTTCAATAACTGCGGACTCATTACCAGGATAAAGTAGATGGATATTGGCGCCTGCATCCAAAGTAATAACCATATTCAACTGGTAATGTTCTCTCAGTGTTTTTATTTTTTCGATTAAATGCAAAGTATTTGGCTTCATAAGAATGAACCAAGGGTCGGAACTCATCATCATCGCATGAAGTGTCATCGCCTCTGATTCTGTGATGCTGGCAAATTCTCTCAAATCTCCATTTTTCAAAGCCTTGGTCATTCGTATCAGATTGTCATTGGCTTGTTTATAACGGGCAACGGCATAAGGATGTCCCTCTAATAATTGATGTCCTGCGGTACTTGAAACAGATTTTTGTCCCTCTTCAACAATCAATATGGTGTCTCTAAAATCTTGAAACACTGGGTGAAGTTCTTGAAAGGGAATGGCAAATTCGTCAGAGCTTCCTTCAACATCCTCGTGTGTTCCCCAAATGGCTGCATCGCTAAAAAGAGATCTGCTAGCACTGCCCGAACCCAGCCTTGCCATGCGAGAGATTTCTTTCAAATGTTTGGCCATGTCCAGCTCCAGGCCATTGACCTGACATTGAAGATCGAAAAAGCAGAGAGCGAGTGCACTCATGGAACTTGCGCTGCTGGCAATTCCACTGCTATGCGGAAAACTATTGCTGGTTCTAATTTTTAGTTGCCCTTCGGTGAGAAATTGGTAATCGGCACCGAGACGCTTAATCAGTTGATTGATCTTTGGTAAAAAATCCGGGCGTTTTTCTTCTTCCAACCAAAGCTCAATGCTCCCTTTAGATGAGCTGGCCCACTCCACACGGGTTTCCGTATGGCATTGATCGAGCGTAAAACTAATGGAAGGATTTGCCGGGAGTTGCACGCCTCCTTGCTTTTTTCCCCAATATTTAACGAGGGCAATGTTTGAAGGCGAACGCCATGCACTTTGGTAACTCATGTTCACGTATATAAAAAAGAAAACCCCTGAATGCTTCAGGGGTTTGCAAAGGTCTTGATAAATATGAGATTATTTTACACCGTGCATCAGCTTTTCGAGCGGTTTGCTGAACAGCATGAGCAAAACGGAAATAGCCAAGAGCACAAATCCAATATTCGAGAATACACCGGTATAGGTGGCCAAACCAGCCGCAGCATCCAATTCTTCTCCTCCACCGCCATGACCTCCGGTAAGGGTGGCAATTTTACCTCCCACATAGTTGGCAATGGCAAAACTCAAGAACCATGCTCCCATAGCGGTTCCTGCGATGTCTTTTGGTGAGAGCTTGGTAACCATTGATAAGCCAATGGGCGATAAAAACAATTCGCCAGTGGTGTGCAGTAAATAGAGGAACACCAAGGTAAGCAGAGGTACCTGATAGGCATCGTTTACAAATTGCATCCCCAATTTGGTTACTAAAAATCCAAATCCTAGTTGCAAGATACCAAAGGCAAATTTCATTGGTATGCTAGGATTCTTGCCAATGGCGGATAATTTCACCCACATCACCGAGAAGATCGATCCGAAAACGATGATGAAGAAAGGATTGAAGAATTGGGTCATTGAGGCCGGCATTTCCCAGCCGAAAATGCTTCGGTCAACATTTCTGTCGGCAAAAAGAGTCAGTGAAGTTCCTGCCTGTTCAAAGCAAGCCCAGAAGGCAATATTGATTACCATGAAAATGATCAAAGCAATCATACGGTCTTTCCAAACGGTTGTATTCTCTTTGGCATCTGCCTTTGAACCAGCTGCAATCATGCTGTAACTGATGTAAAGAAATAGTCCAAGTAAGATGTAGTCGAGCCAACTGTTATGCTGAATCAGGAAATAACAAAGAGGAATGAGTAAAAGCGATCCTGCGGTAATGGTTTGAGCCATATTGAAGGGCCCCAATACTTTTTTGCGCCCCTCCTCGGTAATTTCCAAACCCGGTGCCGCGCTGTAGTTGTTTCTACCTGACCAAAATATGAGCAAACCCGTGAGCAT
>CAZYJD010000189.1:0-2009 GCA_964647785.1 uncultured Chitinophagaceae bacterium | reverse complement strand
ACAATTTTATCGGCATAAGTGATTCTTGCTGCTGCACCAAAACTCCATCTGTTGAATTGTTTGGATTGATAAGCGATGCCTGAGTAGAGCAATCCGATTTCAGCCGTACAAGCAGCGATGGTATCCGCTTCCGGACTTTGCATCTCCACGAAACCACTTCCTGCCCCACCTAAAGAGAGCGGAATGGCCCCCTTATACAAGCGCATATTGCCTATGAAATAAGGGTTCACTGCAGATAACAAACCAAAGAGATGATTGTAATTGGTTAACACTCCACCATCATAAAGCACCTGACTTTGGTCGCTGTTTCCACCTCTGATAAAGAGAAGATTACTGCCTTCCAGAGAAGTGGAAATACCCGGTAAGCTCTGCAGATACTTGATTGGGTCTGGGGTGCCAAACAAGCTTATTCTATCCAGACTGCTTTTTTGGGGCACTTCGATATGTCCGAAATGTGCTTGGGTTTTGTTTGTCTTTCTTTGAATAATGAATTCATCCAACTGAAGATTGATTGGTTTCAAGCTTAATACAATCTGTGTTGATGATCCATCGCATAGCAGTACGGTATCAAGCACTTCATGAGATATATGCTTGATTCTGAGATGCACCTTGCCATCACTGCAATAAGTCTTTAAAGGAATACTGCCCTGATGGGTGATGCTTTGAGCCTTACCATTGATCTGGATGGAGGTGTTTTCCAATACCTCCCCCGTGGCACCCTGAATTCTAAGCGTCTGTGCATGTAAGTTATGACATAAGCACCAAAGGGAAAATATGAATAGTACAACCTTCCTAATCCACATACACTTTTAACTCAGGTTCTTCGGAATCCAGGGGAAGTATCAATGTGCCGGATAAACTGCTGCCTTGAAAGCTCAGGGTTACATCAAATTTTACTTCCTTCCTGAAAGGCAGTCTGTCCCTCTTTTCACAACTGAAATTGCGTTCATAACGCAAGGCATCCCATTCGTTTTGGGTGATCTTTAAGTCTTTGGCCATTTCATTGCTCCAAACAAGGTCTTTTGCCTCTTGAGTGATGTCCAGCTCACTATCTTGATCAATGATTCTGATAATATGTCGGGTAGATGAACGATCTTCCAGTTGAACATTGAAGGTTAATCTGTTTACATAATAGAATTGACCCACAATGAGCTTGTTCTCAGAGAGATCATAGAGGTTGGCATTTGAACTAAAGAGAGCATCATATTCACGAACAGAAGCATTTTTTTCTTTTTTACGGATGAATTCTGCCGAGCGTTGATCGGTGTAAAATAAATGCAGTTGGCGGTTTTCGGATTTAAAGGGTAAACCGCATTGCACAAAGGCCGGGTTCTGCAAATCATCTCTAACGCGATAATCTGAACATGAAAAAGCCAAAGGGTAACTGATGGAAGGGTGACCCATTAAACATGGGCTGTATTGCGTTATCAATTCAGGGTGTTGATCCAGACCGTTGGTTCTGAAAAAACCAAGGGTGTTTCCGTTCTTTTCTTCAAAGTCACCCATTATCTGAATCTGGTCTTGATCAATTGCCCGGTATGTAATGCTGTCTCTGAATGTTTCTCCTTGTATGGTACACTCCACAAGATAGGTAGTGCCTGATACTGCTTTAAAAGTATCCTGACCCGCATCATGCGGACTGGAGTAATAAAGAGTTTCACCGGTATTCGCATTGATCAAACGCACTTCTACACCATCGATCCATTGTCCGCTTTTTAAGTCGCTCAGAATAAAGCTAAAATCTCCGTCAATGATTTTGGCTGTAAAATGAATCTGATCGTTCTCAACTTGAATAGGAGTTAATTCCTGGGTACAAGCTTGAAACATGCAGATCATCAATGACAGGCAATAATGACGTGTATCACAGATTTTAACCAATAAACTATTTGTTTTAAGGCTGTTTGCTCCCATTGGAAGAAAATGAACTATTCTTCATAATTGATACAACAATAAAGTGATTCAAAACAGCAAGGTCTATCCCTCATAAGAAATATGAAATGGAATGGTAT
>CAZYJD010000188.1:0-2029 GCA_964647785.1 uncultured Chitinophagaceae bacterium | reverse complement strand
ATGCCACACATCAAAGACAGTTAGTGGTGACATTGTTTCTTCCATCCGAAGGAAACCATGCGAACGAAGCCGGAACCTTGCTTTATGTCCTGCGGCCCTGATATTCTCCCACGCATCATCAATCCTGTTATCTACAGATCAGACCATATGAAAATTAACGAAATTGCATTTTCCTGCTACCCGGTGACTGACATGGAACGTTCCCGACGATTTTATGAGGGAGTCCTGGGGCTCACGCCCACGATGGATCATCGGGGAGACGGATTTCATTGGGTTGAATATGATATTGGATCGGGCACCCTGGCCATCGGTGCAGCAGAAGGAATGGTTCCAAGCAAGGACGGGTGCAGCGTTGCGCTTGAGGTGGACGATTTTGATGCAGCCATCTCGGAACTAAAGGCTGCCGGTGTTGATATGCATTATGGTCCTATGGAAACATCTGTTTGTCATATGGCATTTGTGCGTGATCCAGACGGAAATTCCATCTGCATTCATCGTAGGAAGGAAAACAGTGAGGTTTAACTAATGTGTAGCTTCCGGATGATGGGTTGAAAAAGGATCCAAACTTACTGAAGATGCAACTGCCGCTTGTGATCGTATGATCGCTCATTCCAAATAGAGCAGGGCAAACGCATCTAAAATTGCAACTAGGCAATTTTTGCCTTGTACATCAACATGTTGTGTATAAAAGGATTGGATGCGTACGAAAAAGCATCCTGAAATCAGTCTGTTGGAACACTTCAAAAACCTGCAAGATCCGCGGGTGAATCGAACCAAACGCCATGAACTTGTGGACGTCATGATCATCTCTGTCTGCACTTTGCTTTGCGGGGGCGAGACCTATAATGACATGGAGGATTTTGGTAAGGCCAAAGAAGAGTGGTTCAGGACTTTTCTCAAATTGCCCAACGGCATTCCCTCCCACGATACCTTTAATCGCGTGTTCGCCGCTCTGGATCCGAAGGAATTTCTGGATTGTTTTCTGCGGTGGACACAGATCCTGCGCCAGGCTGTCGACAAGGAAATCGTCGCTTTGGACGGAAAGGCCCTTCGAAACGCATACAACAAAGACGAGCAGCTCAAATATGTCGTCAGTGCATGGGCCGAATCCAACAACATGGTGCTGGGGCAAATTAAGGTTGCTGAGAAAAGCAACGAGATCACCGCCATTCCTGAATTGCTACGCGTCTTGGAACTCAGCGGCTGTATTGTGACTATCGACGCAATGGGGTGTCAGAAAAAAATTGCCAAAGAAGTCATCGAGTCTGATGCCGATTATGTCTTCTCGCTCAAAGGCAATCAGGAAACCGTTCATGAAGAAGTTCAGAGCTTTCTCGATGCGTGTATCACTCAATCCAATGCGAAGCGATTGACCAAAGCCGAAAAGCTCAAACTTGATCAATCCTTCAGACATTGCGAAGTGGTGGACGGTGACCATGGTCGCATTGAGATCCGTCGCTATTACCAGAGTGATGACCTGGCATGGTTTGCAGATCAAGATAAATGGGAGGGATTGCATTCGGTGGGAGCTGTGGAGTCCATACGCGAAGTCGAAGGTAAAACGACAACCGAACGTCGATATTTTCTTTCCAGTCTATCACTGGATGTGGAAACCTTTGCTCGAGCCGTTCGCGGACATTGGGGCATTGAGAATAAATTACACTGGGTATTGGACGTTTGCTTTCGGGAAGATTACAGTCGTGCACGTTCCGGACATGCAGCCGAGAATCTGGCAACATTGAGGAGGCTTACTCTGAATATGCTCAAAAAGGAAAAGTCCAAAAAACGAGGTATTAAAGGAAAACAGCTCAATGCTGGCTGGGACCACGCCTACCTTCTCAAAATATTGGCTATTTAGATGCGTTTGCCCTGAGGTACCGCCTGTTTGCACTTTTGCTGATTGTGGGTCCATGTATTATCGGTGGCAGGTAATTCCTCAGTGTTTTTAAAAATGTAACAACTCCGTTGCTGTAGCGTACAAGGGATTGGTTGAAGCGAAGCTTTCGAAGATAGTGAAAACATCTGATCA
>CAZYJD010000187.1:0-2034 GCA_964647785.1 uncultured Chitinophagaceae bacterium | reverse complement strand
TAATATCTTTGACCAAGCAAATCTGGATTATTTTTTTGCCGTTAATAAAATGAAAAAAATTATAAAAATTTATTCCTTGCTCGCTCTGGTATGTATAGGAACTACTTTTGCATCATCAAGCGAAGCTTTTTCACTTTCAATTAGTTCATCAACACCAGACTCAACAATTATTCTGCGTTATCCACTCAATAACGCATCCGACGGTAACAGTGGATTCAACAGGGATTCTTTTAATAGCAACTTACTCCTTAGTTCCGCGATTTCAAGTGGGCCAGGATTGAGTTTGTTCAGTGTAGGGCCTGATAGTTGGGCGCCAACAATCGACCTCTTGAAAACAGCACCTGGCACTTCTGTAAGTGGAGCATCTGCTGCCGACGCAATCTCTAATGATTGGTATTTTGATGTTACCTTAACCCCAAAAACATCAGTCGATTTGCAAAGAGTATCGGTAGATTGGAGCCGAGGTGGGACAACTGCTGTCCGTGGTTGGTTTGTAAGATCAAGCCTGGATGGATACGCCGCAAATTTATATGCCAATGAGACCCCTGTCGGAACACCAACAGGACTGAATACGGTCTCATTCAATTTGACTGGATTTAAAAACCTTACAACAGCAACCACTTTCAGGTTTTATATCTACACTGACAGAACGGGTCGATACATGGATTTTCAGAATATTACTTTTTACACTCCTTGTTTTTCAGTGAATATTAACCACAAAACAGAACCTTCATCAGGTCAGTCGAATGGTAGCATTAACGTGGATGTAAATAGCAGTAGTTTGATGCGTTATTGTCGTTGGAGCACAAAGGAGGGAATAAATCACCCCTCGGTTAATGATTTCGATCTCAGCAATGCGCCTGAGGGGACTTATTATCTCATGTTGTTTGGAGACGAATGTGTAGAGTATGCAGGCCCTTATACCTTGGGAAACCCTTAACTGAGTGACGTTTCTTCTGTGCATGGGCATTTTTCACCCATTGCTATTTTCAAGGTATCTGAACCAGATCATGTTTGATGCCCATGTTTTGGAAACCATTTCTTTATATTGAAGGCTGCGGAATATTTTATTCCAATCCTTCAACCGAAAAATAGCTTTGCCCGTCATGACCCACATGAAAAGAAACATGCTGACCAAATAAGGCACTTGCCAAAGCCAATGCAAGCTGATGGCAGGACGTTCAAAATCTACATACAACCATCTAAATGTTTTGCCTGGGTAATGTGATGCCAGATTATTGTGCCATGCAATGAAGTCATGAGGTTTGAGTAATTGCATAAAAAACGGACAGATGATCACATCAGGGGCGGTTAGTTCTCCCATGGGGATGTCATCATGCCTTCTCAAGACGTACTTCACATCCAAATGCCAAAGATTTTTTCTGGCCAAGTGGGTCATCTTATCCGATGGATCGATGGAAATGAAATGAGCCTTGCCTTTGTATTCTCGCAGAAAAGAGCCACTTCCTGTGCCCATGATCCAAACCACCCCCTCTGTAGGTATGTGTGCCAATATTTCTTGATGCGCTTCTGTCCAGACATTGAAAGGGATGAAAATTCTTGCAAGCCAATCGTAGAATGGAGCAATGATATTGTAATTAGGTACTCGGATACGCACAAATTACCGCAAATTTGCGACATGAACTTCAAAATGTTAATGCTGCTTTTGGCAGTCACTTTTTATTCCTGCACCCAGACAGAAATTTACCGACAGTTGCAAGGAGAAACCATGGGCACTTATTGGAACATCAAAATGGTGCCAGGAACGGAAGAAGTTGAATTGTTTGAGATTGAAGAGCTGCTCAATCAGTTCAACATGGGGGTATCGACCTACCTACCGGAAAGCAGCTTGAGTCAGTTCAACGCTTCGGATTCGGGCAGGGATTTCGATGGGGATGTTCAGTCGTGGATGAAGCAACTCTTGGAATCATCGATGCGCATCAATGAAGCTTCCAAGGGAGCATTTGATCCATCGGCATCTGAATTATTCAATGCATGGGGGTTTGGAGAGAAATTGACTGGCCTGCAGGATAG
>CAZYJD010000186.1:0-2056 GCA_964647785.1 uncultured Chitinophagaceae bacterium | reverse complement strand
AACCAATCATCAATCTTGGTCATTTTCTTGATGGAACTGATGGGAACCCCTAAACTCAGGGCATCTTTCAGATGGAAAATCCGATCCCAGCTGGGGTGTTCCAGGCTGTCAACCAACACTTCCAAACGGCGTTCTTCCCAGCCGTCGCATCCCAGTCCCATGCGTTTTATCTCGAGCGACTGACAAGCTTTTTGCAGTGCTTCCTGGAAGCTTCTACCGATGGCCATCACTTCTCCTACGGATTTCATCTGAAGCCCGAGTTCCTTATCAGCTCCTCTGAATTTCTCAAAATTCCATCTGGGAACCTTGACGATGGTGTAATCAATGGCAGGTTCAAAGAATGCTGAAGTAGTTTTGGTTACCGGGTTGCTCAACTCATCCAGATTGTATCCGATGGCCAATTTGGCGGCTATTTTCGCAATGGGGTATCCGGTTGCTTTCGAAGCAAGTGCGGATGAACGTGAAACTCTTGGATTGATCTCGATGGCAATGATGTATTCATTTTCCGGATTCACCGAAAACTGCACATTGCAACCACCTGCGAACTTGCCCATGCTGCGCATCATCTTGAAGGCCATGTTGCGCATTTCCTGAAAGGTGGTATCGCTCAAGGTCATGGCCGGAGCAATGGTGATGCTGTCTCCGGTGTGAATGCCCATGGGATCGAGGTTCTCAATGGTACAGATTACAGCAATGTCATCTTTGTTGTCTCTCAACAACTCAAGCTCGTATTCTTTCCAACCGAATACAGCTTTTTCTACCAATACTTCATGCGTAGGAGAGGCCTCTAATCCTCTTTGCAATGCCCGGTCAAAATCTTCTTTTCGATGCACAAATCCGCCACCAGTACCCCCAAGGGTATATGAGGGGCGAATCACCAAAGGAAAGCCCAATTGTTGGGCGGCTTCTTTTCCTTCGAGGAATGAGTTAGCAATTTTTGAGGGAGCCACCGGTATATCAAGCTCTACCATCAATTGCCTGAATTCTTCGCGGTTCTCTGTTTTTTCAATGGCATTGATATCCACCCCGATGATGCGTACGTTGTATTTCTCCCAGATGCCCATTTCGTCGGCTTCTTTTGCCAGGTTGAGCGCTGTTTGTCCGCCCATGGTGGGCAATACGGCATCTATTTGCTGTTCTTGCAGAATTTGTTCGATGGATTGCACGGTGAGGGGCAGCAGATATACGTGATCTGCAGTTACCGGATCGGTCATGATGGTGGCGGGATTCGAATTGATAAGGGTCACTTCAATTCCCTCTTCCCTGAGTGAACGAGAGGCCTGGCTGCCTGAATAATCAAATTCACATGCCTGGCCAATGATAATAGGACCGCTTCCAATGATTAGAACTGAGCGGATGGAACTATCTTTGGGCATTAATTTATTTGCTTTAAACTGAGCAAAACTACAATTATTCAATCGCCCTCAGAAGCTTGTGGAAAAGCTGTTTATATGGAAGTCGCAGAAATTCAGTTATCTCAAACGCGGTAAAGGCAATATTGCTGTGCTTTGTTTTCATGGTTATGGCCTGAATGCCGCATCTTGGAATGTTTTCAGCTCTTTGGACCAAGAGCGCTTTTGTTGGTATCAATTCGATTTGCCTTTTCACGGTAAAACAGCCGTGGAGAGTGGCTTTGCTTTTGACCCGGATGAGTTGTGCAACTGGCTTGAGGCTTTTGTGGCTTTTGAAGAAATTGAAGGCAAAGTACACCTGTTGTCGTTCAGTCTGGGAGGAAATTTTGCGCTGGCGTTGGGTCAATATGCCGCAGAAAAAGTGGCTTCTATCGGCCTGATTGCGGCGGATGGAATTGCCCCGAAACCCGGCTTCCACTGGTTGACCCTCAGTAAAAGCGGTCACGTGTTTTTCCGCTGGTTCATCCGACATGGGAAATGGTGGGGCACGCTTATCCGACTCATGGAGCGGTTGCGATTTTTGCCGGCAAGGGTTTCAAGTTTCTACATTGACAACATTGATAGCCGTGAAAAAAGGGTGTTGCTATTTAAACGCTGGTGCAGTGTGGCCAAACTTCGTGTAGATTTGGATCAGTGGGTGTTAG
>CAZYJD010000185.1:0-2056 GCA_964647785.1 uncultured Chitinophagaceae bacterium | reverse complement strand
TTGCATGTGTTAGGCCTGCCGCTAGCGTTCATCCTGAGCCAGGATCAAACTCTCCGTTGTAAAAAAAGTTTGATTGGCCAAGGTTCATGACTCTCAAAATTAATTTGAGGGCTCGCTATTTCTACTACTTCAAAGAACTTTATATATCGATTCCGTGATATATTTCTTGGAAAGGGCTGCAAAGGTAAAACGAGTTTTTAAACCTGCAAGAAAAAAGTGAGATTTTTTCTCAGCTTTTCTTTTGCTACCTGTTTGCTTTTCTACTCATTTCCCTGAACGCGGCTGCAAATGTATAACAGCTTTCCTAATCTCAAAATACTGACTTGGAAAAATGTTCTTTTATTTTGCAAGTCGCTGATTATCAGACGAAAAATTAATCGAGGCTTAACGCAAAAGCTTCCTTATCCCCATTGGCTCTTACGCCTTCTATCAAAACCGCACCAGCCTTTTCTTCTAAAATTCTACGAACTTCTTGTGCTGTGTACACCTTTACCTTGTCAATATGGGTAATAATAAAGCCATCTTCCACCCCTTTTTCAGCAAATGCACCTTTGCCTGCCTTTCTTATGCGAACCCCATGCATGATTCCTAACTCCATTTTCTCTTCCCTGCTCAGGTTCTCTACCTCTGCTCCCAGTACTTTGTTTACGTCTCTCTTCTCTTCTACCACAATTTTTGTGTCGCCGTCTTTTGATCTGAGAAGAACTTCCTTCTCGAGCTCTCGCTTATCACGTACGATTATTAACTTGATTTCATCTCCCGGATGGTACTTGCTGATTTGCTCCTGCAATTCAGATGCTTTATCTACTGGCTGGCCGTTTACTGCCAGGATCACATCTCCACTTTCAATTCCGGCTTTATCTGCAGCTCCTCCTTCGATGACTTCGGGTATATAAACCCCTTTTATTTCTTTCAACCCTTTCTCTGCTGCCAGTTCTGAACTGATGTCTTGTATGCGTACCCCTAAAATTGCTCGTTTCACTTCTCCGTATTTTAATAAGTCATCGAGTACCTTCTTTGCTATGTTCACCGGCACGGCAAAGGAATAACCGGAATAGGATCCTGTTCGAGAAGCGATCGCCGTATTGATTCCAATCAACTCGCCTCTTAGATTAACCAAAGCACCTCCGCTGTTGCCGGGATTCACGGCCGCATCGGTTTGTATGAAGTTCTCGATGGCATATTCGTTATTGGACCGAAGTAAATTGATGTTCCTTCCTTTTGCACTGATGATACCCGCGGTTACTGTGGAAGTTAAGTTAAACGGATTGCCAACAGCTATCACCCATTCTCCCACTCGCAACTGATCTGAATTACCAAAGGGTAAAAATCGCAGCTCATCTTCTTTTATTTTAAGAAGTGCCAGATCAGTCTCTGGATCCTTGCCTACGATTTCTGCCGGATAAGTGCGTTTATCGAAAAGGGTTACTTCTATCTTGTCGGCATTTTCAATCACATGATTGTTGGTAGCGATGTAACCGTCTTCTGAAATGATGACTCCAGAACCACTTGCTTCCTGAGGCCTGCTCGGAAACATGCGCTGGTCGAAAAAGTTGAATGGATCCATCATGCCTTGCTCACCCCCTTGAACTGAAATGGTGGTCTTGATGTGAACAACAGTGGGGTTGGCTCTTTCAGAAACCTCGGCAAAGTCAAAACCCGGCAAGGCATCAAGTGCCTGTTGGTTCGCGAAATACACTTCCTGTTTCTTGGCAAATGATTGTTCTTCTTTTCGGTCTAACAAACTGCTGATTCCAACAGCAATGAGGCCTCCCATGAAGGCCATTAGTACAAATCCAATGTATTTTTTCATAATGATTTAATTATTTTCCGGCACAATAAGTATCAAAAAGTGTTCCTAATTTAGGAGGAAAAACGATATTTGTAACGCTTGAGGCGCCGCGCTGTTGTGTGGCATTTACCTCTTTCGATCAAAACATATAAAGTATCTGTGAATGTTTGGCTTCAAAAGCTATTCCGATCAAAAAGTCATTGAAGAAATCAGAAATGGAAATGAAGAGATGCTTGTATATGTATATAAACAGAATTACACACC
>CAZYJD010000184.1:0-2061 GCA_964647785.1 uncultured Chitinophagaceae bacterium | reverse complement strand
CCTGAAAAAACTGTCATCGTTAGCCTACCGGTTCACATGGACAATGGTAAAATTGAAGTTTTTGAAGGTTATCGTGTGGTACATTCGTCAAAATTAGGTCCATCCAAAGGAGGTATCCGATACAATGACGGCGTACATTTAGATGAGGTAAAAGCCCTGGCTGCATGGATGACCTGGAAATGCGCTGTGGTTGGCATTCCTTATGGAGGCGCCAAAGGCGGCATCAAGGTTGATCCCAGAAAACTCACATCGGGAGAACTCGAGCGTCTTACCCGTGCCTACACTGCAGCAATGCAAGACGTATTTGGCCCAGAGAAAGATATTCCTGCCCCGGATATGGGTACCAACCCACAAGTAATGGCTTGGTTGATGGATGAGTTCAGCAAGATCAAAGGACAAGCACAACCTGCTGTAGTAACTGGCAAACCTCTGGTTTTAGGAGGATCGCTTGGTCGTGTAGAAGCCACCGGACGTGGGGTGATGGTTTCTGCCCGTTCTGCCATGGGTAAGATGAAGATGGTCCCTTCCAAATCAACTGCAGCAGTGCAAGGTTTTGGAAATGTGGGCTCGATTTCTGCTAAATTACTTGAATTGCAAGGCATGAAAATAGTTGCCATTAGTGATGTATCTGGCGGATATTACAACCCAAATGGGATTGATATTGAAAAGGCCATTGCTTACACGCAAGAAAACAAAGGTACTTTAGAGGGCTTCGGAGAAGCAGATTTGATTAGCAATGAAGAATTACTAGAGTTGGATGTTGATGTGCTCGTGCCTGCTGCACTCGAAGACCAAATTACCACCGAGAATGCACATCGTATCAAGGCCAAACTAATTGTGGAAGGAGCAAACGGGCCAACCGCAGCTTCGGCTGATAAAATTCTCGACGACAAAGGCATTCTCGTCGTACCCGACATTCTCGCCAATGCCGGTGGAGTTTCGGTGAGCTATTTTGAATGGGTGCAAAACCGCCTTGGATATTTCTGGACCGAGGAGCGCGTGAACCGCCGAGCCGACCGTATCATGAAGCAAGCCTTCGAAAACGTGTACGCAGCATCTCAGAAATACAAGGTTAGCATGCGTCTTGCCGCTTATATTGTTGCCATTGACAAAGTGGCGAGTACCCAGAAACTGAGAGGTATATTCTAGTGATGATTCATCGCGAGGGTACCACCATTATTCTTACTGCCATTGCCTTCCTGGGCATTTTGGCGTGGTTGGCCAATCACTATATTCAAATGGGATGGCTTAGATGGACTTTGTTCGCAGCATTGCTCATTATTCTAGGATTGGTGGTGCAGTTTTTTAGAAATCCTGCCCGAAACACCGTCCCCAACGACAATCATATCATTGCTCCAGCGGATGGTGAAATTGTAGTTATAGAGCGTACCCGTGAGCATGAACACCTGAAAGACGATCGCATTCAGATCAGTATTTTCATGTCGCCATTAAATGTACATGTAAACAGAAATCCTATCTCGGGTATCGTGGAATATTATAAATACCATCCTGGAAAATACTTGGTAGCATGGCACCCAAAAAGCTCTGAACTCAATGAGCGAACAACAGTGGTCATCAGAGACTCGGCCGATCGTAAAGTGCTGTTCAGACAAATCGCCGGTGCTGTAGCCCGCCGAATCCGTTGTTATGTGGATAACAACATGAAAGTAAAGCAAGGCGATGAAATGGGATTCATCAAATTTGGCAGCCGTGTGGATGTGTTTGTTCCTCTAGATGCACAAATTCAGGTAAAAATAGGTCAAAAAACACGCGGAGGCGAAACCGTGCTTGCAACTTTTTAAACTTTCAATGTATCATTGTATTATGTTCAAAAAAATTCTATTCACTTTATTGGTTTGCGGAGCAGGAGCTTTGCATAGCCAAGCACAATCAGATAACGCTCCGGCCCCAAAAGTTGTAGCCGAAGCAGTGCCTGCAAAGGAAATGAAATCAGATGTGGCAAAAAAATCATGTGCTTCAGAAAGCAAATCTTGCTGCTCGAAAAGCAAGGGAGTGGCTGCCTCTTCAACAGCTAAAAAGGGCCAAAAGAGCTGCTGCAGT
>CAZYJD010000183.1:0-2093 GCA_964647785.1 uncultured Chitinophagaceae bacterium | reverse complement strand
GTCTTGCAAATTCTTCAATCAGGTATTCCCCAACCAATCCGGCATGCCAGGATGTGCCACAGGCCACAATGATGATGCGGTCGAGCTGTCTCAACTTATGCTCGTACTCCTGTAAACTCCGCATGGCAAAGGTGAGGCTGTTTTTATCGAAGCGACCGCGCATGGAGTCGTAGATGGATTTGGGCTGCTCATAAATTTCTTTGAGCATAAAATGTTCGTACCCCCCTTTTTCTAATGCCTCCAGGCTGATTTCCAATTCCTGTATGTAGGGCGTTTTTTGAACATTTCCTATGGTCTTTACGGTCAAATTGCCCTCCTGTATGATGGCTATTTCACCATCGTTCAAATAAGTAACGTTGCGCGTATACTCTACAATTGGCGATGCATCACTGGCCAGGTAGTATTCGCCCGTCTCTTCACCCAGGCCAATGACCAGAGGGCTTCCTTTTCGAGCGGCAATGAGGGTGTTGGGATCTTCCTCACTCAAAATAACAATGGCATAAGCACCTACCACTTCGTTCAGCGACAAACGCACAGCTTCAAACAAGCTTACATTCTCTGCCATCCTGATTTCTTCAATCAAATGGATCAGCACTTCAGTATCTGTATCGCTTCTGAAAACATGGCCTTTTTGAAGCAATGCTTCCTTCAAAGTGGCATAATTTTCAATGATGCCATTGTGTATAACGGCCATTTTGCCGTTTTGCGATAAATGTGGGTGAGCATTTATTTGGTTAGGCTCTCCATGGGTGGCCCAACGGGTATGGCCCATGCCAACGGTTCCTGAAATGTTTTGCCCAATGAGCATTTCTTCCAGCTCAGCAACCTTTCCCTTTTGTTTAAAGATGTTTATTCCGCCATTTAAAACCGCAATACCGGCACTATCATAGCCGCGGTACTCCAAACGCTTTAAACCCTTAATAAGGATATCACTGGCTTGTTTGGGTCCTATGTAAGCGACAATGCCACACATATCGACTACAGGTTAAATGCTTGTTTAATTTCAGGCACCAGGTTGTCCTGCTCCCATGTGAAAAGCTCCACCTCCACCTGCTTTTCTAATTTTTCTCCATTGTCCATTCGAACAAAGGTTTTCTGCACCTTCTCATATTGCCTACCCATGTGCCCGTACGCAGCGGTTTCAGAATACATGGGATTTCGCAGCTTAAGGCGTTTTTCAATGTCGTATGGCCTCATAGGAAAAAGCGCCTCCATTTTACGGGCAATTTCCCCGTCACTCATATTCACTTTTGATGTGCCATAGGTGTTCACATAAAGACCACAGGGCTGTGCCACTCCTATGGCGTATGAAACCTGCACCAACACCTCCTCACAGAGACCTGCAGCCACCATATTTCTGGCCAAATGGCGTGTTGCATAAGCAGCTGAACGATCCACCTTAGAGGGGTCTTTTCCACTGAAGGCACCTCCACCGTGAGCGCCTTTGCCCCCATAAGTGTCAACAATGATTTTGCGACCGGTGAGGCCTGTGTCGCCATGCGGACCCCCTATAACAAATTTGCCTGTTGGGTTGATGTGATAGTTAATTTGATCGTTGAACAGGCTAGCATATTGAGGATATGCTGCCTTCACCCTGGGAATTAAAACACTCAGTATATCTGCTTTGATCTTTTCGAGCATTCGTTGTTCTGCTCGGTCAATGGCCAACTGATCATCGCTATCTGAGGCAATAAAATCGTGATGTTGTGTAGAAATGACTATGGTGTCGATCCGCACAGGCTGATGGTTATCGTCGTATTCGATGGTAACCTGGCTCTTTGCATCCGGACCGAGATACGACTCCTGTTGCCCAAATCGATTGGTATAAGTCATGGCGTGCTCTTCCCTGCGAATGGCTGCAAGTTCTTTTAACAAGGTGTGCGCCAGGTCAAGTGCCAAAGGCATGTAGTTATCTGTTTCATTGCACGCATAACCGAACATCATCCCCTGATCGCCAGCCCCTTGATCTTCTGGATTTGAACGTTCCACTCCTCGATTGATATCGGCTGACTGCTCATGTATGGCAGAAAGAATACCACAAGAGTTGGCTTCAAACATGTATTGAGACTTGGTGTACCCAATCTTGGCAATCA
>CAZYJD010000182.1:0-2162 GCA_964647785.1 uncultured Chitinophagaceae bacterium | reverse complement strand
CTTTGACATTTATTTTTTCTGTCATTAAGAAAGAAACTCCGTAATTTTTTTCGCAAAATTCAGCGATTTCTTCTTCGGAACCTGGCTCTTGATTTAAGAACTGATTACATGGGAAACCAATAATTACCAATTGGTCACCATACTTTTCGTGTAATTCCTGAAGAGGTTGGTATTGTTTGGTGTACCCGCATTTAGAAGCAACATTGACACACAAAACATATTTACCTTCGAAATCAGCCATACTCATAGGAACACCATCGATGTCTGTAAAAGTCAGCTCATAAAAATTGGTTGGAAGATTGCCCATGTCCGGTTTAACGTTACTATTGATGAAGGCAAATGATACCAACCCAATGATTACCACGATTATTGCTAGAACTATTTTCATTGCTATTTTTTATCACCAAACAAAGCATAATGGGATATGTTGAAAAAAATCCTTTGAATTATTTGCGATAATCTAAAGGGGGTTTTCGGTCACCGAGCAATGGTTGGTAGGTCCAATTTACCCCTCTTTTGTTCAGTAACTCTTTTTTTGCTTGGTCTAGAAGCTCTTTATTTTGAAATAGATCTATAGCAGTTGTAGCCAGAGTTTTAGCAGCGACCAGCATTCCTTTGTGGCCAATGGACATACCCCCTGCTGCTACAGCCTGCCAAGTATGGGCAGATGTTCCAGGAACCCAAGTAGCTGCGCGCATTCCCGCGGTCGGAACCGCCCAACTCACATCACCGACATCAGTTGATCCTCCTTTACCTGTATTTTCAACAGTGTAGGGGGCAATAAGTCCCGCGGTCGTTAAATCAGGCTGAACAAATTCAAAACTTTCAGCTATCTTTTCCGCAAAGGCCAATTCTTCGGAATTGTATTCCACACCACCGATATTAGAGAGGTTTGCGTACATGATTTCAGAAAGGGTTTCGTTGGGAAGGAGATTGAATAAACCGTGAATGATTTCATAATCAACAGTAGTTTCCGTTCCCAGAGCTGCTCCCCTAGCTGCATTGGCAACCCGGTCAAAAAGTTGATGAACCACAGCAGCTTCAGGGTGTCTTACATAGTAAAATACTTCAGCAAATTCCGGAACTACATTTGGTGCTTCTCCTCCACTGGTAATGACATAATGAATTCGAGCCTCTGATGGGATGTGTTCTCTCATACTGTTAACCATAAAATTCATGGCTTCAACCGCATCTAAAGCAGAACGTCCTCTTTCTGGAGCCGCCGCTGCATGAGAAGCTATGCCATGAAACCTAAATTTGGCGCTTTTATTGGCCAAAGAGGAGGCTGCACTTGCTCCATTCCCATTTCCTGGATGCCAGTGAAGTACCGCATCCACATCGTCGAATAATCCTTCTCTTACCATGTAAACTTTACCTGCTCCTCCTTCTTCAGCGGGAGTTCCATAGACCCGAACGGTCCCTTTCTGGCCTGTAGATTCCATCCATTCTTTAACAGCAATGGCCGCAGCAGTTGAGCCTGCACCAAATAAATGGTGTCCACATGCGTGACCAGCTTCAACTTCTTCTCTCTTTTGACGGACTGGAACAGCAGCTTGACTGACCCCGGGAAGGGCATCGAATTCTGCCAGAATTGCAATAATAGGGCTACCAGCACCATAGCTGGCGATAAAGGCAGTTGGAATTTCTGCAACGCCAGTGTTTATACTGAATCCAGCTGATTTCAAGGAT
The DNA here is from genome assembly GCA_964647785.1 of uncultured Chitinophagaceae bacterium. Lineage (GTDB taxonomy): Bacteria > Bacteroidota > Bacteroidia > NS11-12g > UBA9320 > CAZYJD01. The sequence goes on along the minus strand of CAZYJD010000182.1, from coordinate 473 downwards.
TGTTGAAGCAAAGCACTACTTTCGTATTCCTGGTACCCTACTTCCGCAAGTTCCCAAATGTTGTGTGCCAGCTCACTGTAATATTCTGCCTTTTGCTCAATTTCAGAACAAATTAAAATCTTTTCTTGAGCCCAATCATTTCCTTGCGTAAAACCAAATTTCAAGCTTAAAGAAAAGGTCAACACCGTAATTAAAAATACTCGTATCATTTTCGATTCTTTTTTTTATCAATGCCAATTGCTGAGAATTTGTGAAAAACGAAAAACTTCAGTAAAACTATTATACAAAGCACAAGGAGCAATTCTAATCACTCCACTTCCAATAGAATCAGGATTCAGATTATCTTCACGCCAATCTAAGACAACCCCATGCTCGGTTAAAAATTCAAAAAGCGCCCCCCCTTTTTCTTTAATATAAATAGATAGTTGAGCTCCTGATTGTTCAGGATCGGAAGGGGTAATCAACTGAAATTT
>CAZYJD010000181.1:0-2169 GCA_964647785.1 uncultured Chitinophagaceae bacterium | reverse complement strand
CATAACTCCCCCACTCCCCATCCACCATCAATCTCTCCACATGATTGCTGCCAAACGCGTACGGAATATGCGCCAAAGATTTTACTGAAGATAGCATCAGATTGGCGCGTTTACCCTTGGAAATACTGCCCAGCTCATGGCTCCATTCCAATGCGGCAGCGGCATTCAAAGTGCAGGCATTGAAGGCCTCCGCTGGAGTGAGCTTTTGGATGATACATGCCAGACTCATCATTTGTTGCATATTGCCTGAAGGTGCACTGCCCGGGTTGAAATCACTTGCGATGGAAACAATGGCATTGCGCCTGATTAATTCTCGTAAAGGGGTATATGGGATTCCCAGGAAATGAGAACATCCCGGCAAGGCTGTGGCTATGGTATCCGAACTCACAAGCTGTTCAAAATCCTCTTCATTCATTTCTTCCAAATGATCTACGCTGATGGCATCATACTTCAGCCCGGCCTTCACACCTCCCATGGCGGTGAATTGATTCACGTGGATCTTCGGTTTGAGGCCATATTTGGCGGCGGCTTCCAGCAGTTGTTCGGTGTGCTCAAGATTGAAATATCCTTCTTCGCAGAAAATATCCACATAATCGGCCAGCTTTTCTGCTGCCACTGCGGGCAACATTTCGGTAATCACATGGTTTAAATAGCCGCTGGTATCTCCCTTGAATTCGGGTGGCACCGCATGCGCTCCGAGAAAGGTGCTTCTGATCGGCAGGCCGCTTTCGTCTCTTAAACGCCTGATGACTCGTAGCATTTTCAGTTCCGATTCCAGATCCAATCCGTAACCGCTCTTGATTTCCATGGCTCCCGTACCTGTGCGCATCACCTCTTGTAATCGGGACCAGGATCTATCATACAGCTCATCTTCGCTCAGCTTTCTGAGTTTGGCCACCGAATTCAAAATGCCTCCTCCCCTCTTCGCGATCTCTTGATAAGTAAGCCCTTTGAGACGGTCTTCAAACTCTCCTTCCCTCCAATCGGCAAACACCAAATGGGTATGGGAATCTACAAAGGCAGGCAGGAGGATCTTTTGATTCATAGACTCAGAAGGAACAGATGCCTCTACCTCAGGCAACTCTTCCATGCTGCCAAAGTCTTTGATACGTCCATCTTCTATCCACAACCAGGCATTTTCGATGGCATGGAACTGATCCAGTTCTTTTCCACGGAGGTGTTTGATGGATTTATCCAGAATTCCTCCCAAGCAAGAGATATCGGTTAGTAATTTTTGCATGTATTTTTGGGCAATGGACCTTTCAGCAATATTATCTAAAGAAGCCCGCAAAGGCAAAGATGTTTTTATCGCTCCAAACGCAACGGTGATTGGAGATGTGCATTTAGACGATGAGAGTTCGGTGTGGTTTGGCGCCGTATTGCGTGCCGACAGCGATCGCATCAGGGTAGGTAAACGCACGAACATTCAGGACAACGCGGTGGTTCATGTCGATCCCAGATGTCCGGCCATCATTGGCAATCACTGCATCGTAGGGCATCTCGCTCTGGTGCATGGTGCCAAAGTTGCAGATCATGTTTTGGTGGGCATGCACAGCACTTTAATGAACAATGCTGAAATCGGTGCGTTTTCCATCATCGGGGCACAGTCATTGGTCACTGCCGGAACGATTATCCCACCCTACAGCCTGGTTTTAGGCAGTCCGGCCAAGGTGGTTAAGCAGCTGGATGACCGCGCCATAGAGGCGATCAAAAAAAATGCAGATGTTTATGTAGAACTGGCGCAACAGTATCTGAAGGACGGTGGGTATTGAGGCAATCGCATGCAGCGATCCATCGGTCCCGTACCGCCATGCTTATCTTATTGGCGATCAGGGGTGGTTTGAAGTTGTTTTTTCAAGCGTGTATACGCTCGTTCACCGGCCAGCGTCTTTGATAAATAGTGTTTTTTAGGCCAGTTTTCTACGAATTGCTGTGTTCGTTCATCAATGCGCTCTTGAAAATTGTATGACTGAAAATAACCCGGCTCTCTGAATGGAATGGCCTGGGTTTGCAAGGAATCAAGCGTTTCCAATTCCTTTTCATTGAGTTGCAAAAAGGGCAGAGCCTGATATGATAAAGAGAGCATGAACGGAACGTGTATAAAACTACAATCGCCTTTTGACATATTGTAACGTGCGACGGTGGTTTCCCAATTCACCGTTCCCAACA
>CAZYJD010000180.1:0-2206 GCA_964647785.1 uncultured Chitinophagaceae bacterium | reverse complement strand
AATGCCCTCGAAGGTATGAAGGTGGTGGATATCATTGAGCGGATTTATCAGGCGACGGAATAGAAGGTTTGCAGTTTGGGGTTTGAAGTTTGAAGTTTGTGGAATAATGATAGGTTATGTATGTCTATAGTTTCGAAAAACTGGAGGTTTGGAAAGAAAGTCGTGAATTGACCAAATCAATTTATGCGGTATCATCAAAATTCCCCGACAGTGAACTGTTTGGCTTAACGCAACAAATTAGGAGATCCATGTTATCCGTTACTTCAAACATAAGTGAAGGCAGCGGCAGGAGTAGCAAAAAGGAACAGAATCATTTCTATAATATTGCCTATGGTAGCCTTCTTGAGGTACTCAATCAGTTAATCATTTCGGTAGATTTGGGTTATTTGGATTCATTGACATATTCAGATGAGTTGAGACCCAAGATTGAATCCATCAGTAAGATGTTGTATGCTTTGAAAACGCGTCAATGAGTCGAAAAAGAACAATATCTTCCAATGATCCTAGACCTTATTCTCAATATCCTGCCCCCAAACTGAGTCAACAAACTTCAAACTTCAAACATCCAACCAATTACATCTTCCTCATTGCCAACGATTTCCCTGAAGGCCTTGCCAAAACCATGCGCATCAGGGCCTATGCACGCGGATTGAAGGAACTGGGTGAGCAGGTGCAGGTGTGGTCGGGTTACAGTTCTTCATTCAATCGCCCGGGATACAATCGAAAAGTGAGGGGTGAATGGCGTGGCATCCCCTATTTGCAGCTGTCGGGCACCACCGGCTATAAGCGCGCCTTGTACTTCAGAACATGGGTTTGGCTGCGTGCCAACCTGTTTCTGCTTTGGATGCTGTTTCGGGAAAGGAAAAAGGGGAATGCCTATCTGGCATACATGCCCAGTACAAAAGGGCTGCTCATCGGGATGCGCCTGGCAAAAGTGCTCTTTGGACAAGAATTTGTGTTGATCGAAACCGAGTTCTATTCCCAGCTACAAACGGGTGTAGACACAGCACGATTATCAAAGCTGGAGCAATTCAAAAAGCGTTTTGCGAAACAGATTCTGGTGGTGACCCCGGAGCTGGAGAAAGCTTATGGGGCATTGCCCGGTGCGGCCAGCGTATCGCGTATTGCGCCGGTGGTAGCCGAGCTGGATCGTTTTTCAAGCTTAGGGTTAAAAAACACGCATACCCTGGGCTATGTTGGAACTTTTGGCGATAAAGACGGAATCCCGACGCTGCTCAAAGCCTTTGAATCCGCGCGAAAACAAATCCCGCAATTGCGGCTTCAATTAATGGGGAAACCCGAAGCGGATCCCGGTCCCCTGCCCGAAGGCGCCAGCATGACCGGCTCATTTTTAACCGAAGAATTGCCGGCTTTGCTCGCCCAATGCGACAGCCTGGTGGTGAACCGCAAGGATGATGCATATTCCAGGCACGGCTTTCCTATCAAACTGGCAGAGTACACGGCAACAGGCATTCCGGTATTGCTGTGCGATTTTGACTTCTACCACCAATTCTTAACCGAACAAGAGGTGTGGTATTTCAAGGCAGACGATCCCGAAGCGCTTTGTGGGGCCATCCTCAACCGCTATGCCAATGAGGAGATTGCAGGGAAAAAAGCGGCAGCCGCGCTCCTGAAATGCCAACAGCATTTTTCGCACACCGAGGCAGCAAGGGAGTTGGTGGAAGTGGTGATGAGAGGGAGGAGGTGAGGAGGTGAGGAGGTTTGGGGGTTTGGCAGCAAAAACCAGGTTATTTTTTTCTCACGGATTACACGGATTACTCGGATGATTCCGCTGGCGCGGTTTTTTCTCGCAGAAGGCACAGAATACGCAGAAACAAAAAGCTGCGCTTTTTATTGAGTTGATAGTTGATTGTTTTTAGTTGATAGAGCCTTGCCATTCATGCATAAATAATGTTGTTGTTGTGTCTTAACTCTGAGCTTTGTGGTCCTTCGTGCAAAACTTTGTGACCTTCGTGGTTCAATAGGTTGGTGGGGTTTGGAGTTAGATGGGGCGAACTTAAACCTCCTAAAACGGTAGCCTCAGTGCTGCTTTGCTCTCACAGATTACACGAATTACTCGGATGATTCCGCTGTCGCGGTTTTTTCTCGCACCCGCCCAGCCAGGGCAGGCACGCGCGGCGGGACAGAAAGCACAGAAACAAAAAGCTGCGCTTTTTTCGCAGAAGAGATCGAATGACACAGAAGA
>CAZYJD010000179.1:0-2242 GCA_964647785.1 uncultured Chitinophagaceae bacterium | reverse complement strand
CATTCATGTTTGGTGTTTCGATAATTTTCGGGAGGTACCTGTGCACTTTGTTGGCAGTGTGGCATATTATTTCCGGGAAGTTTTGGAAGAGGTGGCATCCAATCATCGTTTCAAAATCGGCAACATAGAAAAGCGCCCTGTAGAACCCTTATCAGACTATCACCTGGAGAAAATACAAACGCTGATCTGATGAATGTTGCCCTCGCCATTTTTGATTTGGATGGTGTTTTAACGGATACAGCTCGCCATCATTATCTGGCTTGGAAAAAACTTGCCCAAAAAATTGGATTCCAACTCACAGAAGAGCAAAATGAATTGCTCAAAGGGGTGAGTCGATCAGATAGCCTACTGCGCATTCTTGAGTGGGCAGGGATTTCATCGGATGGCATTCCATTCGATGAAATGCTTGAAGAAAAAAACACCCACTACCTCGAATTGATTGCCCACATGCATAAAGGTGAACTATTTCAGGGGGTGGAAGAACTGTTCAAGCAATTAAAAGAGCGACACATCGGTATCGCCTTAGGTTCCAGCAGCAAAAATGCCCGTATAATCCTCGATAAATTAGAAATCACCCAACATTTCGATGTGATAATCGATGGCAATAGCGTGTCGCGCAGCAAACCACAGCCCGATACCTTTCTGGCAGCGTCGAACAAATTTGGTGTTCAACCTGTGAACTGCGTTGTGTTTGAAGATGCACCTGCAGGAGTAATGGCAGCAAAAAATGCGGGCATGGCTTGCATTGGTATCGGATCTGCAGAAATACTTCCTGATGCCGACCTCTGTATCCCTGCAATTTCATCCTTTACTTTCGAGCTATTTGATTCATTAACGTCCTGATTTCTTGTTACTGGTATAAATGAAGAATTACATTCAAATCGATCCGTGGAAAATTATTGAAGAAGGTTTCAACCCTGCCTACAATCGGGTTTCGGAGAGCCTTTTTAGTTTGGGCAATGGCAAATTCGGACAAAGAGGCAATTTTGAAGAAACCTACAGCGGCGATAGTCTAAAGGGCAACTACATTGGAGGCGTTTATTACCCGGATAAAACCAGGGTGGGTTGGTGGAAAAATGGATATCCTGAGTACTTTGCCAAAGTCCTAAATGCACCGGAATGGAGTGCTGTTCGCATTCAAGCCGGTGAAACGGAATTGGATTTAGCCAAAGCCAATGTTATTCATTTCCGGCGTACACTGGATATGAAAAACGGTCTGCTTCAAAGAAGCTGCAATTTTGAGCAAAATAGCAATCATTTCCGTCTGAATGCTGAGCGCTTCTGTTCCATGGCCAATCAGCACCTCGGGGCACTCGTTTATGAATTGCAAAACCTCACATACAATGGTACTTTAGAAATTAAAGCCATCATAAATGCCGATGTTTACAATGAAGATGCCAATTACGATGAGCAATTTTGGTTGTCTCAGGAAGAATATGCCCATCAAAGTATTTCAGGCGTTGTGGTGTCCACAAAAATTACAGACTTTTATGTGGCCTCTTTTCAGAAAGTACGCCTTTGGCACAATGGCAAAGAGGTAAATGCCCCCACGGCAGTTGAAACAAGAGACAAATTCACCTCCATCAATTTTACGCTTGAGGTAAAGGAGGGAGACCAGATTCAACTGGAAAAACTTGTTTGCAATATCTCTTCTTTAGACTTCAAGAAGGATGGTCTTAAAGCCATTGCCAACGATCTATTGCTGTCGGACAGTGAACGGAGTTACGAAGAGCATAAAAGTGAGCACATTGGCTCTTGGAATTCCAAATGGCAAGAGGCTGATATCCGCATCTCCGGAGATGATAAAGCACAACAAGGAATCCGATTCAATATTTTCCAACTTTACCAAACCTACACCGGTGAAGATGCTCGTTTGAATATAGGACCCAAAGGTTTTACAGGTGAAAAGTACGGCGGAAGTACCTATTGGGACACAGAAGCCTATTGCTTGCCATTTTACATGAGCACCGCAGACCAAAGTGTGGCCCGAAATCTCTTGCTTTATCGCTACCAACAACTTGACAAAGCCATAGAAAATGCCGGTAAGCTTGGTTTTGATAAGGGAGCTGCACTCTACCCCATGGTAACCATGAATGGTGAAGAATGTCATAATGAATGGGAAATCACTTTTGAAGAAATTCATAGAAATGGAGCCATTGCCTATGCCATCTTCAATTACGTGCGCTACACGGGAGATCACGGGTATATTCAATCTCATGGTTTGGAGGTGCTTACGGGAATT
>CAZYJD010000178.1:0-2257 GCA_964647785.1 uncultured Chitinophagaceae bacterium | reverse complement strand
CAGTTTCAATGAAGAGGAAGCCGTTGTTATTCGAATTACTCCGGCGGCGGCAAAATCCATAGGAATGGACCAGGATCATCAGAGGGTAGAAATCAATTATGCCCGCTAAACAGGCATACATTCGCCCCGATCGGCTTTTTTTTATTTCTTTTTTACTCGTGCCATTCGGTCTAATTTTCAGCCGAGCATTGCTGAGCATGGTAACTCTTGTTTGGCTCATTTGTATCGTCTGGATTTTCATCAAACGCGTCCGCTCAAATGAACCATTATTTAGAACAACTGAACGAAAATACCTGTTCCCTTTGGTGCTTTTATTCATCCTTGGTTTATCTGAGTTTTTTAGAGAAGGCGATTTTAAAGATCATTGGGATCGTTGGTTTTCTCAAATAGGGGTATGGGTATTTTCATTGGCGGCCATACTTTTCCGCCATCAGTACTCCGATCGCATAAAAGATCGGCTGTTGCTTTTCATGAGCCTTATTTTTTCTGTGACGGGATTGATTACTGTATTCAATTATTTCAGAAGGAAAGACGAATTGAATGCTTTGCTTTTGCAGTCGAAGCATATTCCGGTATTCGGCGGAATGAACCACATCTATTTCGGGCTGTTTCTGGCATTGCTGGCGTGTTTTCTTTTGTTCTCACTGCCCTATTGGCATGAAAGAAAAAGAAGGGGCTCTTTTTGGCTTGGCTCAATAGGCCTCCTGCTGATTTTAATAGAAATGCATATTCTAAGTTCAAGAACCGGTTTGCTCAGCTTTTATGTGGCCTTGTTTTCGTCGGCACTATGGTTGCTCGGCAGAGGGCGCGTTGGTTGGAAAAAATGGATGCTTCTGTTGGTGATTGCCATTGGTTTGCCGATGTTGGCCTACAATAGTTTTTCTTCATTTAGAAATAAGGTAGCCAATAGTTCTGAAGATGTTCAGGCCATGCGTCAGGGTGGAGAAGAAATCAACCACAAGAGTATGGCTATGCGAATAGAGTCGTATCGAGTGGGCTCACAACTGTTTCTGGAACATTGGATTTTAGGCATAGGAAAAGAGCAGGTGAAACCTGCCATGCAAACGGCCTATATAAAATATAAAAGCCCACTTTATCCTGAAAATAGAATAGAACCCCATAACCAATTCCTTCAAAGTGGCATAGCATGGGGAATTGCGGGTATGGTTGTTTGGTTGTTCTTTTGGCTTTTGCCATTGTTTGATTTACGTGCGGGATTTCATCCGATTTACATCGCTTTTCTTACCCTGTCATTTGTGGCCATGATGCTGGAGCCCCTGGCTGAAAGACAATGGGGAATGTTCTTCTTTTTCTTTTTTTATTTTTGGCTACCCGATTGGAAGAAAGATGACTTTCTCATTAGCTTCGAATAAATCAAATCATCCCATTCAATCGTTTTTATTAGAACATGACATATCTCAGCAAAAGACTTTTGATTTTTTTCATTCCTGTGTTCTTTAGCCTCTCAACGACTGCACAGAATTTGAATGCCGATTTGAATGAAAAGTTTTTCATCAGTACTGTGTACAGTCCTTTTATCGATTTCACCAACTCACCGGTTTATATCAGAAATACCCCAGTTGAGTGGGACCCTCAAGGGGTTCCTGTCCGCTTCGAAAAAGTTCCCTTTCAAATTATTGGTATCTCATATATTTCTGTGGGGATAGAACCTCGATTGAATATAACAGAATTTAATGAAGATTTGGCACTTGCCGTGGCCGCACCCATAACCATTGGATTTGCAGTTGTTAATGCTTCAGGAAATGAAGTCAATGGTGCATCTGGTATTGGCAGTCTTCAAATACCGATACTTGCTAAGTTATATTATGGGAATGGTGCAACCTATGAGACCGAAAAGAGCGTGGGCATATCAATAGGTGCAGGTTTTGAATACAACAAATTGCCATTGCTCTTTCAGTCGTCAGCCTCTACTGACGATGTTTTTAAGCAGGGTTGGATCATGCCTACAGTCTCGACCGGATTGCATGTTTGGAGGGGCAATATGCCCATGGAATTTAATTTAAAGTTCGGTTTAGGCCGGCAGATAGCATATTCAAGAGATAAAAATGGAGAGCCCATCATTGATAACCTCACCCTGCAAAGGGTTGAAAGGTATTCCAGGGCTTACAGTTTTAAATTGACTTTTGTTTACCCCATGAGTTATTAACTTTCTCTTAATAGATGATGGCATACTTTTGTACGCTTCTCATTTATGCATCCTTATATATCTCATCAACGTCTTAATCGCGAGCTCAGC
>CAZYJD010000177.1:0-2337 GCA_964647785.1 uncultured Chitinophagaceae bacterium | reverse complement strand
ACTGTTCCGTAAAATTTGCCGTTGAGGGCAATGGCTTTCACTTCTTCGTAATTCGTAAGAATATACCCACCCGATGCATTGCCATAGCTATGGCAACCCTGACATTGGTTAAGGATAATGGGGTAAATCACATCAGCATAGTTAAAACTAGAGGTATCACAATCATTGCATTTAAGATTTTTTGCTCCTTGCGCAATCCATTTCCGAATGAGCTCTTTTTGCTCAGTTGACAAAGGGTCGTCTGGGGGTGGTGGCATGCGTTTATCACCAGATTCATTTAAAACCTCATACAATTCACTTCCTGCCGGATTTCCTGGGCGAACATCTCCTGTGCGCATGATATTCTCGTAGTTATCGAGTACAACACCATCCTCTTTGCTCGCAGCATCGTGGCAACCGCTCATGGCGCAGTTGGAGCGTAAAACAGGAAGTATATCCCTTTCAAAATATACGGTATCCGGTGAGCAAGGGCGATTTACATTCGTATCTGTTGGGTAATCGGTCCAGTCAGGAAAGGTATCTTCAATTTGGTGCTTGCATGCAAACAATCCTACCAATGCGATGATTGACGCCAATATTATTTTTTGCATGCACAAATTAACTTGTATGGAATATGAATAGCAACGCTATTGCCCTCAAAATTCAGAAACATGACCATTATCAGTTTTGAATCTGAGCAACTCAGACCAGCTTCTGATCAGTACTTTGAACAATTTCCATTTCTTGATGCTTACCTCACCTGTTTCTCGCGCCAAATGTTGAACTGGCAAATTCATCAGCTTCACATCATTTTTAGCAGCCAATACGCTGAGAAAAACATTCGGTGCAAAGGGTCTTTCAGCAGGCATTTGATGCATAATCTGTTGTAAGAACGACGATTTCATGAGTCGATATGGGATATTGCTGTCTGGAATATATTTCCTGAATCGAAGCAAGATAATAAAGCGAAGAATGAGGGTTACCATCAGCCTGATGAACGGGTCTTTTCTATTAACCCGATTGCCCAATATAAAAGGGCTGTTTTTACGCGCACTCCAAAAGGCCATAAAATCTTCTGGAACCAATTGGTGATCACTATCGGTTTGAAAAATATAATCAGATTGTTGTCGGAAGGCTTTCTCATACCCATTCAGAACGCTGTTTCCGTGCCCTTGATTCTTCTGATGCATCACCTGTAAATGGGGCAGTTTCTCTGATAGTTGATCTAAAATGGCGCCCGTACGATCCTTTGAGCCATCATTCACTACCAGAATCTGCCATTGTAAGTTAGGCAGTTCTTTAGAAAAATAGGTATGCCAGGCTTCAACAACTTTTTCAATGGCCTCTTCTTCATTGTAGGCCGGCATGACTAAAATGAGATCGATTTTACTCAAAGCGGGATATTTCCGTGTTTTTTGGCTGGAAGTTTTTCGGCTTTGTTCTCGAGCATTTTAAACGCCTTGATGAGTTTTATACGGGTTTCTTCAGGGAAGATCACCTCATCAATAAAGCCTCTTTCAGCAGCCCGGTAAGGATTTGCAAATATGCCTGCATATTCAGCTTCTTTTTCCTTCAAGGCGGCCTCTGGATCATCTGCCGAAGCGATCTCTCTTCTAAATATGATTTCTGCAGCGCCCTTGGCACCCATAACAGCAATTTCTGCTGTTGGCCAAGCAAAGTTCATGTCTGCTCCGATGTGTTTGGAATTCATTACATCATAGGCACCGCCATAGGCTTTGCGGGTAATCACGGTAACCCTGGGCACGGTTGCTTCACTGAATGCGTACAACAATTTGGCACCATTGGTGATGATGGCATTCCACTCCTGATCCGTTCCGGGCAAGAAACCGGGTACATCTTCGAATACCAGTAATGGAATATTAAAGGCATCGCAAAAGCGCACGAAGCGCGCACCTTTCTGTGAGGATTTCACATCGAGTACGCCTGCCAGATATGCGGGCTGATTGGCAATAACCCCGATGCTTCTTCCACCGAGGCGTGCAAATCCAACCACAATATTTGGGGCAAACTCCTCATGTACTTCAAAGAAACTGTTCTCATCGATGGTGCCGTGAATCACTTCTCGAATGTCGTAGGGCTGATTGGGATTGTCCGGCACAATAGATGCGAGTTGTGAGCGAACTTCATTGCCAAATTTATAAGGTAATGCAGGAGGCAACTCTTCACAATTTTGGGGGATGTAGCTTAGGAGTTGTTTCAGATTTTCCAGTGCCATCAATTCATTGGGTGCGGTGAAATGCGCCACGCCAGACTTGGAAGCATGAACGCTTGCACCTCCGAGGTCTTCGCTGCTCACTTCTTCGTTGGTAACCGTTTTTACCACATTCGGTCCGGTCA
>CAZYJD010000176.1:0-2442 GCA_964647785.1 uncultured Chitinophagaceae bacterium | reverse complement strand
GAAAACACAGCTGCTGCACAAGTCACGAAAATTGAAGATCGTGAAAGTGCGCCGCGTGCTTCTACCCCTGACCCTTCTAACCCAGCGGCAAGCGTTGGCACTCTTGGAGAAAGAATCAGCCAGCTAGTGGAAACAAATGAAAAAATGAACAAGTCGGGTATTTCTGCAGCGGAAAAAGAAAAACTTCAGCAGGAATACAACAGCAATGCGGCATCCATTAATGATGACATGTCAGGAAGCGGAAAATCCATCGAGCTGATTGCTGGTGCCTTCAGCAAAGAAGATGGTGCCAAGAAAGTGGTTAAACAACTGAAAGCAAAAGGCGTGAATGCTACTTATTTCATGCGCACTGATAAGAAGTTGTACTACATTACAGCCGGTAGTCATACCGATGTTAAGAAAGCCATTCAAGAAAAAGCAAGACTGAATAGCAAAGGAACCTACACGTGGTTATACGTTAAATAAAATTTGGGGGCAGAAGTATTGCACATTCCATTACAATATGCGACTTTTGCCCCCTCAAACGGGGGATTAGCTCAGCTGGCTAGAGCGCTTGCATGGCATGCAAGAGGTCATCGGTTCGACTCCGATATTCTCCACAAAAAAAGCCCTCCTTGCGAGGGCTTTTTTTTATCTAAACATTTTCAGCGTCTCCAATTCAATGATCTAACTCAAATACCCGTATAGGACTGAGGGCTGAGATTCTTCAGCTCTGCTTTGACCGACTCATTCACATCAAGGTTTTCAATAAACTTCTTCAAACCAGCCTCATCGATGATTTCATTGGTCCGCGTGAGTTCTTTTAGTGCCTCATAAGGATTAGGATAACCTTCCCTTCTGAGGATGGTTTGAATTCCCTCTGCAACCACGGCCCAATTCTTTTCTAAATCTTCATTCAGCTTAACGGGATTCAGTAAAAGCTTATCCATGCCTTTCAATAAACTTTGGTAGGCAATCATCATGTGGGCAAATGGTACGCCTATGTTTCGGAGCACCGTGCTATCTGTAAGATCGCGTTGAAGCCTGCTAATAGGAAGTTTAGCAGAAAGATGCTCAAGAAGGGCATTTGCAATCCCAAGATTACCTTCAGCATTTTCAAAATCAATGGGGTTCACTTTATGAGGCATGGCAGAACTGCCTACCTCCCCCTTTTTTATTTTTTGCCGAAAGTACTCCATGCTCACGTAGGTCCAGATATCACGGCTGTAGTCAACCAATATGGTATTGATGCGCTTGAATGCATCAAGTTGGGCTGACAAAAAATCGTAATGTTCAATTTGGGTGGTTGGATGCGACCTTCTTAGACCAAGCGATCCCAAGAAGTCTGCGGCAAAAGCATGCCAATCATGCCCCGGATAGGCCACTGCATGTGCATTAAAATTGCCTGTTGCACCTCCGAATTTTGCAGCATAAGGAATTTGTAAAAACATTCTCAGCTGAGCTTCGAGCCTTACCACAAATACCTGTATTTCTTTACCCAATCTGGTGGGCGATGCAGGTTGGCCGTGGGTTTTGGCAAGCATTGGTATGGCACTCCATTCATCCGCCTGAGCTTTCAATTTATCAATGACCTGTTGAATAAAAGGCACTACTACCTCCTCAAACGCATGTTTCATGGACAGAGGAATGGCCGTGTTGTTAATATCCTGAGAGGTGAGCCCAAAATGAATCATTTCGCGAAATTGGCCCAACCCCAAATCTTCCATTCGCTCTTTCACAAAATATTCAACCGCTTTTACATCGTGGTTGGTAACCTTTTCGGTTTCTTTGATTTTTTCTGCATCCGCTTCGCTGAAGTTTAAATAAATCTTCCTCAGCTCATCAACTGGTGGTTCAACTCCATTGAACGGTTTTAGCCCTTTATTGGCCAAAGCAATGAAGTATTCAATCTCCATCAAAACCCGGTAACGAATGAGTCCAAATTCAGAAAAATAAGGCGCAAGTGCCTCGGTTTTTTTTCGATAGCGGCCATCCACCGGGCCAATAGCCGTTAGTTGCGTTAATTCCATGCTTTAGGTACGAAATTACGTTCATTGATTTAGAATTCACCTTTCAATCACGACCTTTGTAGCGAAATGCGATACAACTTAGTCTTTATCTTGATGCTCTTCTGCCAAATGGTGGTAGCGCAGTTAAGCATCACGCCCTCGGCTTTACAGTTTGGATCTGTAAACACAGGAGATCAAAAAAATGCCACCATCCGTCTTCAAAACACCAGCAATGAAGTCATCGAAATTGATGAAATTCATTTCTATGACTCAGCATTTAGCCTTGAATTTACTCCATTTACTCTGAGCCCTGGTGCACTCAAAGAGTTGGAGATCATATTCCAACCAAAACAAAATATTCGGTACAATTCAGAACTGATCCTGCACATTGATAAAGCCCCCATGACGTACAGGGTCGATTTAACGGGTGAAAGTCAACTAAATTTAGACTACT
>CAZYJD010000175.1:0-2474 GCA_964647785.1 uncultured Chitinophagaceae bacterium | reverse complement strand
GGTCGATCCCGAAATGATTCTCAGAATGATCGGCAATACACACCATAATGAATTTTCAGCCGAATCCGAATACTTATGTTTGATATAAAAGTATTGGAGGCTCGCATAATGCCTGAAAAGCAAAACATAAATATTCTGATCGTCAACCCATTCAGTATTATTAGATGCGATGTGCTGAAAACCATGGTCAATAAGCACTTGCTGGTGACCTTTGGCAAAACTTAGACAATCCTTTAGGCTCTGGTCAGCCCTGAACCCTCTGATTCTGAACTCAAATATTTCTTCCTCCGCCTTCAATGAATTGCTGAAATTTCGGAAAAGCTTCTTCTATACGACCTTTTAGGGCGACCTTCTGTTTGAAATACTTTGAAAATAAACACCATTTCCTGATCGCCCTCCAACTCAAAAAAGGTTCTTAACATTTCTTGGTGCGTTTGAAGGAATTGAATGTCCTTCTCATTAAGGACTTCATTCACTTCTGCGTAATGCAACATATTATTCAATATCAGAGAGGATGAAACCGGATGAAATGACATTCCCAAACCATTCACAGCGATCCATGCCCGCTCCAGCTGTCTTCCAGCTTCAATGCGGAATAGATTGACATCATCAAATGCCCGTTTATTCGCATACAACAAACAAATGAGCGGTGCTGAGCGCACTATCTTCGACATGATTTCTGCCAGCCCATTTCCCAGTTCCCATTGTTTCAGATAATCATGCACGCGTTGATTTTTTAGAAATCCAATGCCGGCTTTTTCCGCCTCACTCAAATACAGGGTTTCCATATCGACGCCATCTCCTGTTGTTTTTGCCTCTTGGTCGCTCCATCGCACTTCCTTGATAAAATCCTCAAGTCCGGCGTCATTGAGTAATCTGAACTGCTCATATTCACCTAGTATATCGGCCAATTTGCTAATTCTGTCGTTTCCTGTAATAAACTTCAAACCAAAGTTTGCGTGACTCAGATAGTTGGGTAAATGAACATAATTTTCAGGCACCGGAGAATGAATCGAAGACAGTCTACTGGTTTCTCTTAAAGGCAACCATTTAGCCAATTGTAATTCAGTATCATGTGCAGCACTAAAATGATGGGGCAATTTCTTGAAGTAACATTCTATCCAGGGAGTTTCATTCGAGAACTGTGTAAAATCGATGTTCACATCATAACCAAACATTTCTGCTTTTAAAACAACGTTCTCGAGCATCATTCCGTATGACAAGATACTCGCGTGTTCTGACGAATCCCAAAAAGTCTTGCTGCGTAGCGCATCATAATATAATAACAGCGTCTTCCCACGGAAATACAGGAACCAGGGCTGGCAATTAGAAAGGGAAGGCGCAGATTGTGCTGCTTCAATCATCTGCTTTTTCTCATCCTCACTCAGCTCCTCTGCGTGTTCATTATCAGGCAAAGAAATAGAATTGAGTTGGTCAATAATTTCTTTTCTGTCCTTTCCTTTGAACCCTCCTCCTTCTTTATATCTCGGATCATTCAAAGGACTTTCACCACCAATCAGTTCTTCTACATCTATATAAAACCTTCCAGATAGACTTAATTGTCCCAAAAACTGTCGTCTAACCAAATCAGCAACCAAACCTCCTCCATAGGTTACAGCTGATGCCAGCTGTGGCCATGATCGTATGGTTTGCTGCAATTCAAGCATGGAGGCCTGCATACGAGTTGACAATGTTTCTACCCCTACCAATGGCAACATAAAGGGCATTTTTTCCTCATAGGTCTCCAGTCCTCTCACTTTTTCAATATCCAAATGCTCCACCATTCCATGAAGAATAGGTCGGTTGGGTTCCAAATCAAATCGTTCGATATCAATCATCCCTCGATCACTGGCCTCCATAAGGACCGGAACTTTTAATTCACGAGCCTTCAGACGCAGCAACAGTTTCACATCAATGCTATCACATTCATCAATAATGACATCCAACTTTTTACCCTTTAGGAAGAATTCTTCCATATTGGAATCTAAAAGTCCATCCGGATAGATCTCAACCTCAAAAAATGGATCGATTTCTTTAATCTCTCTGGCGACCGAAATAACTTTCGGAACCCCAAGATTATGCAAGCCTGTGCGGATTCTATTCAGGTTTGATAATTCGAGCGTATCCATATCAGCCAATTTTAAAACCCCACAAGCCCGCTCCATTGCTAATGTAACACTAACTGATTGACCAACTGACAGTCCGACCACGCCCACAACTTTGCCTGAAAGCTCATCCTGTTCTGATTGAGTAATTTTATATCTGTTTCTATTTGTTCGGATTTCTATGAATTCTCTTTCCGGCAAGAGATGCACCAATCTGTTTGACCAGGAATAGTAAACCCAAACACCGTAAAGAGATAGATCATTCCAAGGGATATCTAATAAATCCCGATAGTGGCCCGTCTGCAGCTCCTGAACTGAAAACTGCTTCTTAACAAAACGGCAGTTCAAAACATCAATAATCTGCCCCAT
>CAZYJD010000174.1:0-2499 GCA_964647785.1 uncultured Chitinophagaceae bacterium | reverse complement strand
AATGCACACCTTTTTCGATACAGGCCTCCATCATTGGTTTGGCGGTATGAACGAAAGGTCCTGCGCAGTGGAGCACCCAGCAAAGCACGAGAGAGATCAAGCACATTTTCCAGTCGCAGGTACAGTTTTGGGTGTATGGAACCGACAGCAACGGATGTCGTGTAAAAGCCTTTATGAATCTTTCTGCCAGCGATACCTGCAAGAAAGACAGCAATCCGCCGCAGGGCTGCAAGGATTTGATACCCGAGAAGCGCATTGAGAAATGCGGGGTGGATTATATAGAAGTAGATGCCATACAGGGATACAAAAAGTATTTCTGGAGCAACGGCAAGGAGAGCCGGGCAACCAAAATTACCAGCAGCGGAAGGTATTACGTATTTGCCTTCGACAACGATTGCAATGTGTGTGTTGATAGCGTGGATGTGATCTTGCACCGCAAAATGGAATTCAATGTGCAGCACAATGCCGGCAAGAAACTTTGCAAAGGCGATACCTTGGTCATGGAAGCGACCAAAGGCATGAAGACTTACTGGTGGAGCACAGGGCAGCGCAATACACGCATTGTGAAAATGGTTCCCGATAGCAGCATGAAAGTGGTGGTAGAAGCGGTTGACAGCAATGGATGTGCATACCGAAAGGTGCTGGAAATTACTGTTGACACTTGCAAGACCAACAGCGCCTATAAAAACCAATTCCTGAATGACGACATTTTGGTATTCCCCAACCCCGCAGATGCGCTGCTGAACATCGACAACCGGGGTGGTAAACTCAGTGGCTCAGAAATCACCATCACCGATATGCAGGGCAGGGTCCTTCAGCGTGTGACTGCCGGCAGTGAAGCGGTTTTGCATCTCGATTTGAGCTATGTAAGCTCAGGACATTACAACCTCATCATCAGCAAACAGCATGAACGCTGGGTAAAACGGATCGTGGTGGAGTGATGTTTTGAATTGAAAAGATGATTGAATAAAAGCCCGGGTGAAGAGCATAAATGTTGGTCAAACCCATGTATTGATCACATTTTAATCCATAGGATATGCAGGTGCGTTGGGGTGAATGGTTTGTTGTGAAGGGGCATGGTGTACATCGATCAATAATGGATGGTTAACTCATTCATGAAGGGGTCTCCGTCTATTTTGCCCTGAGCCTGCTTTGCTCTAACGAGTTGTCTTTTTGATTGATCGAAATAAAATTCATCAAAATTACGCCCATAGCCAAATCCATGGTTTCCCGGCTCAAGTCTGTAACTTAACGTATAATGGTGAGGTATATCGGTGAATGTATCAATCACAACTTTGTTGGCTATGAATTGATAAAGGTATAAAGTGTCATCATTCTCACTAAGAAGTTTATCAGTTGACAGCGTTACATCTAACGTTCCTTTATCTGAGAAATACCAAGGACTTTTTTCAAAGTCCTGGTTAATAGGAAGGTTTCTTAATCTGGACCCTAATCTAAATTCTAGCGTAATAGAACTTCCCTTTTGCCTCTTGTATTTGTATTCAAATTTTCCTTCTTCATTGGTGGTGAAGTTCCCTATTTCATGCAAAAACTTATCATTTCGGTTTTTTGCTATCAATGTCATGGTTTGATTCACATAGGTAGGCTGCATGGTGGTTCCATTCATAAATTGACCCTTGAATGTAAATATCTCAACATCTTTTTTGCAGCCCGCTTGTGTTAGCAGAAAGATGGCCATGGCGAGAGGTGGTACAATTTTCAAGATTGAAAATAGTTGAACCTTATTTTTCATTCTCCAAAAATATCATCTAACCCTTAAAACGATACGATATGATTCGTTTTTATTCGTTAAATATCCGATTGTCATGATACGATATGAGCTTATTTTATACGATAGAAGTTCGGTCAGATGCCCTACAACTTATTTATACCCGCAACTTTTATGCGTATATACTCCCATGTTGGAGACATAAACGAACTTTTTATACGCGATCTATACAATAATAAATCATTGAAAGGACATTCATATTCCCGGCAAGGCTGCGAGCCATGAACAACTTTTGTATTGACCTTCACAGCCCGGATGCCTCGCTTAGCCTTCGGGCTGTTTTGTCTTCAGCTCGGCAACGGAGGCTGCAATCATTTCTTCCAGCACCTCCATATCTACATCTTGCAGTTTGTTGATGTAGAGGCAGGAGGCCCCGGTTTTGTGCTTGCCGAGTTTTGCTAAGCGTTCCGCCTGGTTGTCAAATCCGCTCATGATGTAGATGCTCAGGTTTTGTTTCCTGGGTGAGAAGCCGCAAAGCATCCAGTCGATTTCGCGGCTGTTGGGATAGCGCAAGCGGTATTGTCCGAAGCCAACAATGGAAGGTCCCCACATGAGGGGGGCTTCTCCGGTAAGTTTTTCCATCAGCTTGCAAATGATCAGGGCATCTGCTTTGCGTTGGGGGTGAGGTACGCTTTCGATAAACTCGAAAGGATCGACATCCGTAGGTTGGGTTTTAAGTTCGCTCATGGTTTGGTTTTCATTCTTTCAAC
>CAZYJD010000173.1:0-2503 GCA_964647785.1 uncultured Chitinophagaceae bacterium | reverse complement strand
CTGCTTAAGGATTTAGTAAAGCCCGAAAAATGCCCTTAACAATGAATAGTAGCGCATATTTTATTCTGAATATTGCCGTTGTATTCTCGTATTATTAAGCAACCAAGGTTATGATCAAAGCAATTTATTTAAGCGTACATGCTCAATGGGAGCGCGATTTAAGTGCCAGAGATTTCTTCGAATTTCTGGTCTATGCCATGGGATTTTTCCCTCAGATGTTCGTTGGGAAATGGAATCAGGCCCAGTATCGCGCCTTGATAAAAGAAGTTGAGCGAAGACTCCATGCCTTCCTCACAGAAGAAGTTCTACATGATTTTGATCACCAACCGGAATGGGATGACCGCAATGAAGAACAAGAACAGGAGAAGAAGAAAAAATCATCGTCAAAAGCTTCAAATCTGGGCATACAGCTTCGCTTGTTTTTCTCAATTACAAGCCAAAGAACTGTTCGGTCATTCAAAAAAATGCTGCTGAGGATCATTGAATGGGTCGAAAAAATCATCCATTTGTCAGCTTATTTATTCAAACGCTCACCCGTACACGAAAGCAGCGATGAAAATCGTTTCAAAAATTGATGATTACACTCCTGCTCATATTGTCCATTGCTAGAGTGCTCTACAGAAAGGGGAAACAAATTCAGTCTGATGAAATCATTTCTCCCATCACTGATAAAGAACAGATATCGCTTTAAATTCGGCTATTTCTTATAAGTTTGGCTTCATATGCCAATCTCAATTAATCCATTCACCGGAGAGCGCATTTCCCGCTATGAGGAAATGGATGTTCAGTTATTAGAAAAACGTATTGCAGATAATTTTAAGCGCTGGAAGGAATACCGCTTCAGCCATCTGAATGAGCGGGTTCAAATGCTACAGAAGCTCAGGAAGCTCCTTGGAGAACAAAAAAATGAACTAGCCCTACTCATCAGTACGGAAATGGGCAAACCCATCAGACAATCCATTGCTGAAATAGAAAAATGTCAATGGCTTTGCGATTACTACGCTGAAAATGCCATCCATTTCCTTTCAGACGAGGTTATTTCTACAGATGCCAGTGATAGCAGGGTGGTTTTTGAACCCATTGGCCCCATTCTTGCCGTTATGCCCTGGAATTTTCCTTTTTGGCAGGTGTTCCGTTTTGCTGTTCCGGCATTGGTTGCAGGAAATTCCTGTGTACTAAAACACGCTTCCAATGTAACAACCTGTGCACTGGCTATGGAAAAATTATTTGATGAAGCCGGTTTCAATGGCTTATTCAGTGTACTCATTTGTACTTCAGATAAGGTTTCTCATATTATTGAAAATCAGAACATAAAAGCCGTAACCTTAACAGGAAGTGAATCGGCGGGCAGATCTGTTGCCGCAGTTGCAGGTCGATGTTTGAAGAAAAGCGTTCTGGAGCTTGGCGGCAGCAACTCTTTTATTGTAGACCCCAGCGCCGATCTCGTAAAAGCAGTTGAAACAGGTGTTGCCGCCAGGTATCAAAACAATGGTCAAAGTTGCATCGCTGCCAAACGTTTTTTGGTGCATAAAAGCATCTATGACGAGTTTACCGATGCTTTTTGCGAGAAGGTTCGCGGACTGCGACATGGCGATCCACTTGATCCGGACACGGATATTGGTCCTTTGGCCAAAGAAAGCTTCAACAACGAACTGCGCCATCAGGTAGAAGAAAGTGTAAAAATGGGAGCCGAGTGTATATTGGGAGGGGTGATGAACGGCCGCATTTTTGAAGCCGGTGTTCTCCAGCATGTAGCCCCGGGAATGCCTGCCTTTGAAGAAGAAACCTTTGGTCCGATTGCGGCTTTTACGGCATACGACAGCACGGAGGAAGCGGTTCGCCTGCACGAAAGCAGCCGATTTGGGCTGGGGCTTAGTATTTTCACTTCAAAGCCCGAAGAATGGAGCCAGGAGGCCAGAATGTTCAGCGATGGAGCTGTGTTTTTTAATGAAATGGTAAAAAGTGATCCCAGATTGCCCTTTGGAGGACAAAAAAGTTCGGGCTATGGACGAGAGCTGGCCAAAGATGGACTGATGGAATTCATCAACCGAAAGCTCATATACACTGCCTGATCATGTTGAGACCCTTTCTTTTTATCGCCCTGCTGCCCGATGCAGACAGTCGTGCGCATCTCGATGATCGGAAAAAACAATTATCCGTGCAGTACCAAGCTGTGAAGGCTCTGAGTGCAAGTTCTCATATCACCTTATATCCCCCCATTCATGTGCAGGAAGATGATTTGCCCGACATAGATGAGATGTTGAAGAAAATGGCTTCAGAAAATCCGTCCATTCCGTTGAAAACCAATGGAATCGACTGCTTTGGGGAACGTACGGTCTTTGTAGATGTTCCGGAGCATCCGCTGCTTGTAACCATGAGCAACCAAATCAGATTGCAAATGGCTGAACTGGGCTTTCCAGCACTGAACCGTCCTTTTAAACCGCATTTCACCCTGCTCAATCGCGATGTACCAGCGCAGGCCTGTCAGGAATTGCGACAAACA
>CAZYJD010000172.1:0-2507 GCA_964647785.1 uncultured Chitinophagaceae bacterium | reverse complement strand
CCCTCACAAAAGCTCAGGTTCCAATCCCGAATGTCGGTTCAACGGCATGCGAGATGCGCTGGGAGGCCTGAATCAACCAACGAGGTAGTACACGGCGGTGCTCAGGTAGTTTCTAAGAATGGGAGTTCTCCAAATTGCCTGGGATTGTTCGCGCACTTTCAGTTTGAATTTGTACTGGTAAATGGGGTTGGTGAAATAGAATCTTCTTCTGATGATATGAAAATCACTCTCCCGAACAATGCGCTCAAAACGCTCTACACTGATGCCGGTTTCTTTGATGTCGATCAATTCATTGATCACAGGTTCTGACTCCTTACCCCATTGCAAAATTTTACGATAAACAGCAGTGGGCAACAAATGATACCAGGGCAGCTTCGATAAGATTTTATTGCTGCACATTTGTTGATGACCTCCAAAAGGCATTTGCCAGGGCGGGAAGCCAAAGAATACCTTTCCGCCGGGATTGAGGAAACGCTTCAGAAAAGGGATGAATTTTTCTTGCTCAGGAATGTGTTCGATTACGTCTTTCAGAACAATCAGGTCGAATCGATGCGGCAATTCATCAGGATCGATGTCGTATATGTTGCGACAAATGAACTCAACTTGTCCTTTTTCATGCCACTCAGCAAGAAAGCGTTTGGCATTTTCAATTCTGCCTTCCGATAATTCAATGCCCATGCATTGATGGCCCTGTTCCAGAAAGGCTTTGAGCACCCCGGCCTCACCGCAACCAATTTCCAGCACATTCCATTGTTCCTTTTCCTTCAAATGGGGTTGACAAAAAGGAATGACGTAATCGCGACTGATAAAATACTGCCAGTCGAAGTAGACGCTTTTATTGCGATGAAACTCATACATGATCTGTGGGCAAAACTAAGCAAATAATGCTATCAGAACGGATGCATTGATCAGCCTCAAAATGACCCTCGTGAAAATGAAGTCTTTACTTCTGACTGCTCATGATAAATACCACTGCATCGGGATTGTCCAGCTGCTTTTTTTCATCATTCGTGCATTCTAGTTCTGAAATCAGGCGTTCCTTTGATGTTCTGTAAAAAAAGAAAAGGATCATCATTAAAGCGGCAATGATCAGGTATAAATACTGAGCAGTAAGCAAGTAACAAATGATGCTGAAAAGCACGCTGCTTTCCATCAAAGCAAGCTTAACAATAAAAGACTGATGGTATTTCGCAAGTTTTTCCTGCAAGTTCGGAAGGGATTTGGCCGCCGACAGACTTTTCTTCCAAAGCAAGGTGCTGGCAACGAGAGATGCGATGGCCGCAAGGGGAACCAAAAATTGAAAAATCTGATCCAAATCCGATTCTTTCGTGCCAAAAGGTTCATCGCCGGAGTTCAGGAACAAGGCGAGCATTGCGAATAAAAACTGACCTCCCAAAAGTGCCAGATGGATGGTGTTTATGTTTTTGAAGAACTGGCGGCTGGTGAATTCTTGATTTTGCATGGAGATGAAACACTTTTTGACAAGCAAAAATATTCAAGATTCGCTTGAACCTTTCAGCTGTGCAACAAAAAATCCATAGCTGAAATATTTGCCAAACCTGTGGTAAAGCGCTATTTCTTCTTTGGTTTCCTCGGCAATGGCTTTGGCATCCGCTGAATGTTGTTGCTGTTGCAGAAAGTTTGGGATCGACGCCTCCAGGGGGAGGTAATAGTTCTCCAGCCAGTCGGTTTCGGGCAAGAGGAAATACCCCAATGGCTCAAATGCTTGCAGCTTAAATGCCTGAATCTTATCCTCAACACGACCTATTTCCGGGTAATTATCGTTCCAATAGGTCTGTATTTCATCGGGTCGTTCTTCGCTTGTCCAGCAAATTTCACTGATGGCAACATATCCATTTGGTTTCAGGAACCGCGACCAATAAGCCAATCCTTTTTCAAAGCCCATGTTATAAATAGCACCTTCCGACCAAATTAAATCAAGGCTTTTTGGTTGAAAAGGCAAGGCATCCATAGAAGCGCTGATGGTCTCTATTTGTTCTGAAGTTCCATTGATTTCCGCTTGTTTACGCAATAAATCAAGAAATTTAGGGAAGAGGTCAACCGCCTGAATCTTCCATTGGGTGTGTGCGGCCAGCAAAAGGCTGGAGGATCCCGTACCACAACCGATATCGGCTACCTGTAATGCTTGATTTTTATCAAGTGGAAGCATGTTCAGCGCTTGCAGGAAGCTTTCTTTGCTTCCGGGCCCCTGTCGGAGATTGCCGGCATGAAGATCGATGAGCAGGTCCATGTTCATGGGGCAAAGTTATGGGAGAATGAGGTGTGATGTAGGATTTATGATTTAGGACGTATGACTTATGACGCAGGTCCGATAGCCATCTGACACAAGACACAAGACACAAGACACAAGACTCAAGACGCATTGAACTTGCCTGATTCTTAGATTTTTAGAAAAAACGTATAGAGGAAAGTCTAAACCACTTAAACCTTCTAAACCGAGAACATCTGTGCTTCTATTGAGTTTCTAGTTGATAGTTTTTAGTTGA
>CAZYJD010000171.1:0-2600 GCA_964647785.1 uncultured Chitinophagaceae bacterium | reverse complement strand
CATAACTCCCCCACTCCCCATCCACCATCAATCTCTCCACATGATTGCTGCCAAAGGCGTAGGGAATGTGCGCCAGAGAAGGGGCGGATGACAGCATGAGGTTGGCGCGTTTCCCTGTGGTGATGCTGCCAAGCTCATTGCTCCATTCGAGGGCAAAGGCTGCGTTGAGGGTACAGGCGTTGAAAGCCTCCGCAGGGGTGAGCTTCTGCTTGATGCAGGCCAGACTCATCATTTGCTGCATATTGCCCGAAGGCGCGCTGCCGGGATTGAAATCACTGGCGACAGAGACAATGGCGTTCCGATTGATCAATTCCCTCAAAGGTGTGTAAGGAATGCCCAAAAAGTGTGAGCAGCCGGGCAAGGCGGTGGCTACGGTTTCGGATGCAGCAAGCAGTTCGTAATCTTCTTCATTCATTTCTTCCAAATGATCCACACTGATTGCACCAAACTGAATACCAGCTCCCACCCCGCCCATGGCGTTGAACTGGTTGACATGAATCTTGGGTTTGAGTCCGTATTTAGCTGCGGCTTCCAGCAGTTGCCGGGTATGATCAAGGCTGAAATATCCCTTTTCACAAAAAACATCCACATAATCGGCCAATTGTTCTTTAGCTACAGCTGGCAGCATTTCGTTGATCACCACTTGCAAATAGGCGCCTGCATCTCCTTTGAACTCGGCCGGTACCGCATGTGCCCCCAGGAAAGTACTCCTGATGGGCATGCCACTATCTTCTTTCAATCGGCGGATGACCCGCAACATTTTGAGTTCTGATTCCAAATCCAGGCCGTAGCCGCTTTTGATCTCGATGGCTCCTGTTCCGCTGCTCATTACTTCTTTGAGGCGGTGCAACGAGCGTTCAAACAACTCATCTTCCGGCATCACGCGCAGCTTTGCCGCCGAATTGAGGATCCCTCCTCCCCTTTCTGCTATTTCCTGATAACTCAAGCCTTTCAGCCGGTCTTCAAACTCCCCTTCACGCCAGTCGGCGAACACCAAATGGGTGTGCGAATCGACAAAGGCGGGCAGCAGCATTTTGCCCTCCAAAGATTCTGCCTCCATGCCTTCTTTTTGAGGCGGACAGCCTGACATCGGACCAAAATCGAGAATGCGTCCCCCTTCGATGAGCAACCAAGCGTTCTCTATGGCGTGAAACTGATCCAGTTCTGTGCCTCTTAAATATTTGGTGCTGGATTCGTGAATGCCCCCCAGCATCCGGATATGGGTGAATAATTTTTGCATGTATTTTTGAGCGATGGACCTTTCAGCAAACTTATCCAAAGAAGCCCGCAAAGGCAAAGCGGTTTTTGTGGCCCCCAACGCAACCGTCATTGGCGATGTGCATCTGGGCGATCACAGCTCCGTCTGGTTTGGGGCCGTGCTTCGGGCAGATAGCGACCGGATCAGAATCGGGGCGCGAACCAACATACAGGACAATGCCGTGGTGCATGTGGATCCGGGATGCCCTGCAATCATAGGCGACCATTGCATAGTTGGGCATCTCGCACTGGTACACGGGGTAAAAGTGTCCGATCATGTGCTGGTAGGCATGCACAGCACGCTGATGAACAATGCCGAAATCGGGGAATTTTCCATCATCGGTGCACAGGCGCTCGTTACCGCCGGAACCATCATACCGCCCTATAGTCTGGTGCTGGGTAGTCCGGCCAAAGTGGTGAAGCAACTCGATGATCGCGCCATTGAGGCCATCAAGAAAAATGCCGATGTGTATGTTGAACTGGCGCAACAGTATCTGAATCATGGCGGGTATTGAAACAACAGCATGAATAGATTCAATGGGCTTGCAAGACTGAGGCCCGCTTATGGGTTCTCAGGGGCGGGTTGAATCTGCTTTTTCAAGCGTTTATAAGCCCGTTCTCCTGCAAAGGTTTTCGACAGAAAAGGTTTATCAGGCCATTCTTTAAGAAAGTTCCTGCTGCGTTCATTTATGCGCTCACGGAAATTATACGCTTCGAAATAACCGGGCTCTCTGAACGGAATGGCTTTGGTTTGCAGGGAGTCGAGTTGGTCCAATTCCGTTTCATTGCGTTGCAAGAAGGGTAAAGCCTGATTGGATAAAGAGAGCATGAATGGAACGTGTATAAAGCTGCAATCGCCTTTTGACATATTGTATCGCGCAATGGTGGTTTCCCAATTCACCACACCCAGCAGGCTAAAAGCCACAAGAAAAAAAGCTGAATTGCAGCGCAGGAGAAAGTAGGTGCTGCGCAGCGCTTGCATTTTCATCCAGAGCGTACTGAGCCCAAACACACATAAAATCAAAAAGAAATACACGCCGATTCTTTTGTACGCGAGGGCAAAATACCAGATGTACCAGTAGTTGCGAATGGCCACCGACGCAACCATCAGAAAATTCAATGCAATCCAGAGGTACACCAATCGCTTCAGTCGGCCCCCGTCGGGATAAAAATTCAGGTTCTTTCTAAAAAACCATGCCGACAACGCAATGGACAAGAACACCGAGATGATGAGTGACCATGTTCCCTGATGCACCATGCTTTTGAGCATTTCCCCCTTCCATTCAAACCCAAACCATACATGCCTAATTTCCAGATAAATGACAAAAGCAAGCAGCAAATTG
>CAZYJD010000170.1:0-2650 GCA_964647785.1 uncultured Chitinophagaceae bacterium | reverse complement strand
TTTACCCTCCTATTCACCCATGCCAAAAGGGGGCAAACTTCAAGATTGCCAAATTGTTCAAATAAGAAAATGGATTGATGCAGGTGCTCCGAATAACTAAAACTTTTTTACTGATCCTTGGCTTGAGTTTATTACAGGCTTGCTATTATGATGTGGAAGAGGAACTCTATCCCACAGACAACAGCAATTGTGATACAAGCAATATTACCTTAAGCGGAGTGGTACGTCCAATTTTGGAGAACCGCTGCATCACTTGTCACAATGCGGGCTTCTCCAGCGGAGGTGTGGATCTCGACACCTACAATGAGCTGGCTCGATGGGCCAATAACGGCAAATTGCTTAGCTCCATCGTGCACGATGGCAATGCCTCTGCCATGCCCAAAGGAAGCCCGAAACTCGACGATTGTAAAATTCAACAAATCAAACTCTGGATAGAACAGGGGGCGAAAAATGATTAAAATGCCATCATGAAAAAAATTATTCCCATCCTCTTATTGTTTATACTGGCAGGTTTGGCCATCGGCTATTTTATGTGGAACAAACCCCATCGCGATATCAGTGGTTCAGAGGCAGATTACACGCTTAGTGCGGAAGAATTGTTCAGCTTTTACAGTGAAAATGAGGATTCCGCCAATACTTTGTATCTGGAAAAAGTACTACAGTTAAAAGGAGAAATGCAGGGACAGTTGAATCTGGACAATCCGGAAGAACCTACCTTATTTTTATCGACTGGAGATGACTTTGGTGTAATCTCCTGTGGCTTTCCATCCTCTGCACTTGAAGATCTCCAAAGCATCGCATCAGGTACTGAACTCACTGTAAAAGGTCTTTGCAAAGGCCGTACATTGGATGTGGTGCTCACAAACTGCACGATTATTGAAGATCATGAATAAACAAAATCATATGAAAAAAATCATTCTCCTCTTTTCTCTCGCTGCTGTCATTACAATAGGCAGCGCATTTCGCAGTGCTGAAGGTAAAAAGTACTTTACCAGAACCGGTCACATCTGGTTTTACAGCCATACTCCCATTGAAGATATAGAAGCACATAACTATAAAGTGAGCAGCGTACTGGACGCTTCGACTGGTAAAATGGAGTTCGCAGTACTCATGACCGCCTTTCAATTCGAAAAAGCGCTCATGCAAGAGCACTTCAACGAAAACTATGTAGAGTCTGAGAAATACCCCAAAGCGCAGTTTAAGGGACAGATTTCGGATGTGTCCAAAGTGAATTGGGCCAAAGATGGCACTTATCCTGTTAAGGTAAGCGGTGAGCTCACGATTAAGGATAAAACCAATCCAGTTAGTACTGATGGAACAGTTGAAATAAAAGGAGAATCGGTAAACGCGAGTTCTAAATTCAAAATCAAACTAGCTGATTACAATGTAGAAGTCCCCAAAATGGTGCGCAATAAAATCTCTGAGGAACTTGAAATCACCGTAGAAATGAACTACAGCGAACTCAAGCGCTAATTATGCCATTGAAAAACCAAACAAATCTATTTCGCCCATTGATGCTCTTGGTTTCGGGCTTAATGTTTATTTCACCCCTGTACGGGCAGGATTTACTAGATTTACTTGGCGAAGATGAGGTGAAACAAACGACCCAATTCGCCACAGCAACTTTCAAATCTACCCGGGTGATCAATGGCCACAGCACTGAAAATGCAGCCGCCGGCGTTTTGGATTTTAGGATTGCCCACCGTTTTGGCTATCTGAGTGGTGGAGCAGGAACCCTATTCGGGCTGGATGCTGCCAGTATGCGTATCGGTTTTGAATATGGTGTCAATGACCGTTTGATGCTTGGTTTTGGGAGAAGTACTTATCAAAAAGCAATGGATGGATTTTTGAAATACAAAATTCTGCGTCAGAGTAGCGGAATGAAAACCATGCCCATTAGTATGAGCTACTTCGTAAACAGCGGCCTCAACACATTGCCTTGGGTCGATCCTAATCGGGAGAATTTCTTTAGCAGCAGAATGAGCTACACCCATCAGCTGCTCATAGCCAGGAAATTCAATGAAGGTCTATCCCTTCAAATCAGTCCAAGTCTGGTGCATCGGAATCTCGTGAGCACCTACGGAGAAAAAAATGATGTTTTTGCCCTTGGCATCGGAGGTCGTCAGAAAATCACCAACCGAACCTCGGTAAATGCAGAATATTTCTTTGTAGCTCCCGGACAAATCCTGCCGCAATACAACCACAGTCTTTCGCTCGGTTTAGACATTGAAACCGGAGGACATGTTTTTCAATTGCATGTCACCAACAGTCAGGGCATGATCGAACAAGCCTTTATCACCGAAAGCCAGGGTGATTGGCTCAAAGGAAATGTGCGTTTTGGGTTCAACATCAGCAGGGTGTTCACCTTGAAAGAGCCGGATTGGAAGAAGTAAAGCAAAGAGGCGCAGGAGCTCAGGGCACTGATGTTCAAGGTTTAAAAGGTTTAGAAGGTTTAATGGGTTTAGAAGGTTTAGTGGGTTTAAAGGGGTTTAGGCTTTCCTAACTTCCTTACCTTCTTACCTCCAAAACAGCCTCCGGGTTTCAAACAGCTTCCCTCCTTTTGAAGCAAGAGTGGTAGATAGGCCGGGGTGGTTGGTGGAAACCGCTCAGGCATGAACAGGCCGGTTCTATGCACTATTAACTATGAACT
>CAZYJD010000169.1:0-2695 GCA_964647785.1 uncultured Chitinophagaceae bacterium | reverse complement strand
AGAACCCCGACCTTTTCAATCTCGAATCAGAAGATCGATTTTTGCATTCCACCAGTCCAGCAGGGGATAAACTCGTGCGTAACATGAAAGATGCCATTCAATTGAAATGAAAAAATCGCTTCTATACTTGTTACTGATTCCACTGTTGTGGTCGGCTTGCAAGGATGAAGAACCACCTCCTGAGGATCATCCGGAGAACACTGCATACAATTTTGCAAAGCCTGGGGGTTTCCCCAAACCGCCATTTCCTGAAAACAACCCTCCAACCGTTGAAGGGGTGATGCTGGGCAGAATGTTGTTTTACGACCCTATTTTGAGTGCTGATAGCACGCAGAGTTGTGCAGATTGCCACAACCAGGAACTTGCGTTTACCGATCATGGTGAGGCGTTGAGCACTGGAATCAGAGGTCTTAAAGGCAAGCGCAACAGCATGCCCATTTTTAATCTGGTGTGGAATCGCCGGTTTTTTTGGGATGGAAGGGCTTTTTCGCTTACGCATCAAGCCTTGATGCCCATACAAGACCCGCTTGAAATGGATGAAAGTCTTGAAAATGTTGAGCTGAAATTAAACAGAAGCAGCTTGTATAAAGAGCAATTCAGAAAAGCTTTTGGAGATGAGGTCATTAGCAGTCAACGAGTGTCACAAGCCCTTGAGCAATTCATGAACATCATTGTTTCCGGTAATTCAAGGTTTGACCGCCATCTGCGCGGAGAAGTTGAACTTAACGAAAGTGAAAAGCTTGGAATGCAGTTGTTTCTTGCGGAGTTCGACCCTGACAAACCGGAAAATCGTGGAGCCGATTGCTTTCATTGCCACAGCAACACGCTGTTTAGCAACTTCCAGTTCATGAACAACGGTCTCGACAGTGTATTTACTGATTTGGGTTTGGCTGAAGTGAGCGGACGGGATGCGGATAAAGGGAAGTTTAAGGTGCCCAGTTTACGGAATGTTGAAGTCAGTGGTCCTTACATGCACGATGGTCGTTTTGAGAGCCTTGAAGAGGTTGTTGATTTTTATAACTCAGGCGTGCAGGAATCATCTACACTTGATCCGAATATGCATGCAATTAAAGATGGCATCGGACTCACAGCAATAGAGAAAAAAGCTTTGGTTGATTTCATGAAAACCTTAACGGATCAGGTCTATCTGACAAATCCCGAGTACAGCAATCCGTTTGAAAAGTGATCAAAGCCGCTATTTTCGACGGGCTGTGATAAAAATATTTCCTTCATTTTCACCATTGACCAGCTCACCAGGTCTTTTGGCATAACCTACATACTGAATGGCACTAATTTTTAAACCGCTTTGTTCGAGCAGCGTTGCAATTTCACTTTCGCGGAAATAGTGAAGAAAAGCCAGCTCTTTTAAACCGCGTTTCTGATAGAAAACATCTCCTTCTTCATAGCCCCATTTACCGAGTTCTTTCTCCTGATAGGCCAGCAGTGCAAGAGGCCCCCATTCATTTTTATTGAGCAGGCTAAATACATCGAAGTAAAAGCATCCTTGTTCACTCAATGAATCGCTCACTTTCTTCAAAATTTTGAGCCGTTCTGCCCGGCTTGCGATATGACCGAATGCATACATAAAGGTGATTGCATCAAAAGGACCATCAAGGTCAGGATCATCAGTAGTTAAGTCTGAATGAATGGTATGGATGCCTCTATTCGCTGCAATATGACACATGTTTTCGCTGATATCGAGACCGGTAATGGCGTAATTCAAGCCGCTCAGTTCACGTATGTGCAATGCTCTTCTGCCCGTTCCTGTAGCAATATCCAGCTGTTTATTCATCTCGCCTTGTGATGCGATGCTATTTGCAATCAGCTGATCGATGCTTTCGGTGTACAACATTCGATTGGGCTGGTTGAAGTCTGAAAAATCGTACTGTGCAGCCTGTTCAGAGAAATATGCCGCATTCATCAATCTGATGCGCGCAGCTTTCGGCTTGGGAATTACATAGCGAATGATATGGCTTTTGTGTTCATGCACTTGATCATAGGAGATGTATTCAAAGGCATTCTGTTCAATTTTCTTAAAATGCCCTTCTTCTTCCCGCCAGCTGGCTGTTTTAGCAGTGTTGCTCAATTGCCCAATGCATCCTTTCTCAAGCGAAAAAATGCGCATGCCTTCAAAGCTTTCAATGGCCGGATGGTAAAAATGGAGGCTCACAGCCCGCTCATTCTTGGAATGGTTCCTCAGTTTGTGTATAACGCCATCGGGTTCAGGGATAAGGCCCCCTCTGCCGTATCTTTCAATGCTATATTCTTTAAGAAGTTGATTCTCATGTTTGTAGAAAACGTTTTCCAGTTCACCTTCCAGCACCCATACATAACCAAAAAGCCCTTCGTGAAGGTGCACGGCACTTTCTGTGCCCGCTGGCCAGTGGATCAATACACACTCAAAGGGATGCATGCTGAGGATGGTTCGGCCGTAATCACCCGGATAGTCGGGTTCATGCAATTGCCTCTCATAACGAATATCCTCAATGTCGAGCGAAGCAATGAAATCGCCTAAACTTGAAAAAGTAACTTGCTGATCAAACGCCCGGATGTGCTCTTGTAGCTTTTCCATGGGCAGACGAAGATAGTTGATGCATTTGGATTGGCCCGTGCATAGGTATAATGGCTTAGTTAAAATCTGCCGTTCCTTTCGATATTGACAGTCGAGGGAATACCAATGCCTCTTATCATCAAT
>CAZYJD010000168.1:0-2718 GCA_964647785.1 uncultured Chitinophagaceae bacterium | reverse complement strand
TGCGTTCATTTCCGCTTTGCACCACTTTATCGACGGCAAATTTCATAGCCGAAGGAGCAGCAAACTGTCCCTTTTTAATATTCACCACCTTTCCCGTTTGGGCGGCGGCCACCAATAAATCGGTTTGTCTAAATAAGAAGGCTGGAATCTGCAACACATCCACCACTTCTGCTGCCATAGAGGCTTCGTGAGTTTCATGGATATCTGTAATTACAGGTAGTTCAAATTGCTGCTTAACTTCTTGCAACACCTTCAAGGCTTCTTGATCGCCAATACCCGTAAAGGAGTCGAGCCTTGAACGATTGGCCTTTCGGTAAGATCCTTTAAAAACAAGGGGAATTTGGTATTGCTCCGACAGGTTTTTGAGAACCTCTGCAATGCGCACAGCCATATCGCGCCCTTCAATGGCACATGGTCCGGCCAGAAAAAAAGGTTTATCTGATGGTGTGAAAAGAGATGCTAAAGTTGATTCAATTGGCATGTGGCAAAGATAGAGATGTCGGTTTCAAAATAGTTTTCACAAAAAGAATTAACATTGCAACGGACAATATATAGATATGGCAAACGGACTGCTGAAAGGAAAAAAAGGTATCATATTCGGGGCGCTGAATGAGCAGAGCATCGCTTGGAAAGTTGCCGAACGTTGTGTAGAAGAAGGAGCGCAAATTTTGTTAACCAATGCCCCCATTGCTTTGCGTATGGGAGAGATCAATGCCCTGGCTGAAAAACTGAACACCAAAATTGTTCCTTGCGATGTAAGCAAAAATGAAGACATGGAACAATTGGTAGACGAAGCTTTGGCCTACTTTAACGGACCGTTTGATTTTGTTCTGCATTCTGTAGGAATGAGCTTGAATGTTCGTAAAGGGAAAGCATATACCGACTTGAACTACGACTTCATGCACAAGACCTTTGACATTTCTGCCATCAGTTTTCACAGATTGATGCAAACCTGCTATCAAAAAGAAGCCATCCGCGAATGGGGCTCTGTTTTGGCCTTGACCTACATTGCAGCCCAGCGTGTGTTCCCAGACTATAATGAGATGGCCGAAAGCAAATCGCTGTTGGAGTCATTCGCCCGCAGCTTCGGCTACCATTATGGAAAACACAACAAGGTTCGAGTGAATACCATTTCACAATCACCCACCATGACTACAGCCGGATCAGGCGTTGGTGGTTTCTCCAATTTCCTGTCGTATGCCGATAAAATGTCGCCCTTGGGAAATGCTACGGCAGACGAATGTGCAGACTATTGCGTGTTTATGTTCAGCGATTTGAGCAAAAAAATCACCATGCAGAATCTTTTCCACGATGGTGGATTTTCGTACACAGGCATTAGCACAGAGGTAATGGACCTCTTTGGTGAATAAGCCAACTACCCACATTCATCTTTTAATTTTTAGATTTTTTTATAGGATTTTTTTATGTAGTTTTGCCGAGCTTTTTTACAAAGTGCTAAATATTTGATTTTCAGCTATTTAACACCAAAAACGGCAAAATTATGAAAACGATCAAGACATTCATCCTGACGGTTTTTGTTTTGGTTCCTTTCACCGGAATCAATTCGATCAATCGCTCAGGGGAGGTAAGTCCTCTTGAGCCTTTCCATTATCAGCCCAAAACTTTGTTTGAGTTGGTGGATTCTATTTGCAAGGCCAAAGGGGTTCCAACGGAACTGGTTATCGAAATCGGAAAAAATGAAAGCAACTGGGAATGGACCCGTGAAGGTGCTTTTGGCGATTATGGTGACCTCCAAGTTATCCCGGTAACTTTTGATTACTGGTACAAAACACTGCAATTAAGCGGAGGGAAAACCCGCACCAACTACCTCATAGTTGGCATTCATTATCTGAAGTATCAGTATGACCGCTATGGCAGCTGGAGAAAAGCGCGCTATGCTTATGGAAGGGGGCACTGGAAAAACCCTTCGCAATGGACAGCCATGGAGCGCAGTTTCATGCGCAAAATTGACTTTGGTAAGTACGACGGCCTTTAATTAGGGCACCAGCGTTACCGTTCCGTTGATTACATGTAATCTCGGGTAACCATTGATGAGCTTGCGATATTCCAGGCGGTAGAAATACACCCCTCCTTGGCACAGCCTTCCATTGTATTCGCCATTCCAGCCTTTTTCAGCAGGCCCTTCATGCAATTTCTCACCATATCGGTTAAATATTTCAAGGGTGAGATAAACATAAACATTCCCTGAAGGGCGGAACACATCATTGATGCCATCGTTGTTCGGAGAAAACGCATTGGGCATGTCCACACGGCAACCAAACTCATCTATATCGATGCGGAACGAAGCACTGTCGCGACCACACGCATTTTCAGCCACCACCCAATAGGTGCCTGCTGCTGAAAGATCTCTAACCGGTCCGGAGAAACCATCCTGCCAATAGTAATTGGTATGTGGCAAACTGAAATCGTATCGGAAAACAGCCGGGTCACAAAGATTGGTATCGGTAAATCCGAAATCTACATCGGGCGCCTCGGTAAACCAAACCTGTATGGTATCGCCTGCTGCGCATTCGCCATTGGGACCATTGGCGGCCCATACGCCGTGCAAGCCTTCGAAATCAACCACATAGTCTGCACCGGAACTTCCATCGGTCCATACCCACTGATCCGCCAAACCTGCCGGCATGCTGAGGGTCATGGTCTCATTTCCGCAGAGGGTGGTATCTCGGCCAAAGTCCAGTACTGGTTTATTGAAAT
>CAZYJD010000167.1:0-2731 GCA_964647785.1 uncultured Chitinophagaceae bacterium | reverse complement strand
GTTGTTGATTGTCCGTTGCAAGTTCAACCACTGACAACTGATCACAAGCAATGGACGCGATGCGACAGATCGAAATCTATAGGATGAAGAACTGAAATGTTGGGATAAAAAATCAATAATTCTTAAAAATTCGTCACCATTGTAAACCGGAATCCACTGAAGGCCGGCTCCAGACGGCAGATACCACCGGTGCAATTCACTCCTTCTACCTGTTTGATATATCCCAGCGTAAAAGCCGTAGTGTTCACCGTGTATTTGCCGAATATGGTGTAGTAATGTACAATCTCATCGCTGACGATGCTGCCAGGAAAACGAACGGGCTCTACATTCACCATATCTGAGATACTGAAACTGTAGTGAGGCGACATATTAAGTTCCAGAACGCTATTGATAAAGCTTCCCAAATCCTGTTGAGTGCGGAGATATTGTGTTTCCCATCGCAGTGAATTTCGGCGACTCAGTCGGTAGGTGACTTCGTAAAATGGTGTAAAAGTATGCACCACCGGATAAGTGGGTTTAAATTCATAGATCTCCTGATTGTAGGTGATGGCGCTGATTCCCAGCTTTCCTTTCAGCTTGTAGGAGTGATTGTAACTGTAGTCTAAATAATATTCGCGGAACAGCAGAGTTCGGTCCGTGAGTCTTTCAATGTTCGAGAAATTGAGACCCAGCTGGTGCTTTTTGTTGATTTTCCAACTCACTTCAGCCTGAAGTCCTTCTTCTCCGTAATCCTGAGCAGGGGCGTTGTATCGTGCAAGCAGGCGGAAAGAAGCCTGTCTGGTGAGAGAAGGTTGATAGGTGAGGATACCGTTGATGATCTGCTCATTGGGTGAAATCTTGAATTGGTATTTATCGATTCGGCGGTATTGCAAATTGATGCCGATACCACCTTTTTTGTTTTTGCCCAGTTTTGCTTTGGAATAGTTCAGTCCGCCATAAATCACATTTCCGGGATGGAGTTCCAATTGTGAGGTGTAAGGATTTCGGATGGCTTCTTTTGTTTTTCCGGCATATTCAGCATAGAGGTTGAAATTGTTCCAGCTGAGGTTGGCGTAACCACTGTAGGTATAAACGTTCCATTTAGGTACAAAGCGGTTTTCGAGCTCATAACTGTTGATTTCAGTAGAAATCAGCGACATGGTATTGTTGTCGATGGTTCTGTTAACGTATGAAGCACCGAGATTAAGATTCCATTTTCCACTTTTGGAGCGGAAGAAGCGCTCGGAATTGATGCCTTTGATTACTTCCGGTGAAGTTTCAAATCGGTTTTCCTGTGAACCTTTCTGTCGTCCGGTAAAAGCTTTCACAAAAAAGTCGTCACTGAAATTGTATTGTGCTCGAACTCCTTCAATGGCATAATCGATCCCAATCAATCGGTTTTCAAAGGCTCTGAACACCAAACCACTTCCGAATTGATCGTAAAACGATCCTACTGTAAGATCCAGCTTGTCTATTTTTTTCTGAATCTGCCAAAAACCAATGCCATGCCCACTGAAAGTACCTGTAGGATTGAGCAGGTTGCTGTTGTTAAACAAATCATATCGGGCAGAAAAATTGAAGTCTCGAATTTGATAATTCAGAAAAAGCCAGGCTTCTGCAGAGGATTTTTCACTGAGATATTGCGGAGACTCATAAGCCCCGATGGTGCTGTCCAGTTCAAAAATGCTGAAATTACTCTGCAAATTTCCGCTCAGAACGCCCTGCTCCTGTGCTCGAAGAGACAAGGCAAAGGGTAGGGACAAAATGAGAAGTCCGATGAGCTTTATGGTAAGTTGACGTAAATTTGAATGCATTTTATAGTTCAAATAAAGCTTGAAATCTTGGATAGGGGCGAATTACTGAAAAATATCATTGAAAAGCGTTCTTACCTCTGTGTAGGTTTGGATACAAGGGCGGATTTATTGCCGGAAGTTCTTCCAAAAAATACCGAGGGAATGCTGGAATTCAATAAGCAAATCATTGAACAAACGGCTGATTTGGCCGTAGCCTACAAGATCAACACAGCTTTTTATGAGCAATATGGCTCAGAAGGTTGGGATTTAATGGAAGAAACCCTCCGGTACATCCCCGAGGGTGTTTTCACCATTGCCGACGCCAAGAGAGGAGATATCGGGAACACTTCGGCCATGTATGCCCGTGCTTTTTTTGAGCGATTGAATTTCGATAGCATTACGGTTTCTCCATACATGGGGCGGGACAGTCTGGAGCCCTTTTTGTCCTTTAAAAACAAATGGATCATTGTGCTCGGGCTTACGTCCAACTCCGGCAGCGCAGATGTGCAAATGATCACTGCTTCAGATGGGCTGCCTGTATATCAAAAAAGTATGATGGCCGTTGCCGAATGGGCCAGTCCTGATCGGGCCATGTTTGTAGTTGGGGCCACCAAAGCCGATTACTTTGAAGCCATTCGTGATCATTTCAAGGATTACTTTTTTCTGGTTCCGGGAGTGGGAGCACAGGGGGGCGACCTCGATACGCTTTCGCAATCGGGAATGAATGACAAGGTGGGTTTGTTGGTGAATTCTTCAAGAGGAATTTTATACGCCTCTGCCAAAGAAGATTTTGCTTTGGCTGCGAGACAATCGGCGAAGGATTTACAAGGAGAAATGCACATTTTGCTGAGCGAAGCAGGTTTTTAACGATATTTCTATCATGAAAGAAGAGTTTCTTCACCATATATGGAGAAAGGGGGCTTTCCGCATTGATGAGTTAAGGACTCACGACGGTAGGC
>CAZYJD010000166.1:0-2776 GCA_964647785.1 uncultured Chitinophagaceae bacterium | reverse complement strand
GTTAGAAGCTCAATTCAATGCTAACTATTCACTAAAAACAATCGACTATTCACTCTTGAAGAAGCAAGAAACAAGAGCTTCACTAAAAAGCGTCAGCTTTTATTTTCTGTGTAATTCTGCGCCTTCCGCGAGAACCATAAGCCGCGTCAGCGGACTCAATCCGTGTGATCAGTGCAATCAGTGAGAATCAAGAAGTAAGAGGTTAGAAGCTCAATTCAATGCTAACTATTCACTAAAAACAATCGACTATTCACTCATGAAAAAGCAAGCGTTCACTCGCAAGACTAAATGAAATTAGAATGCCCCCAACCCCCAACTTTCCGAACCAAACTGCGTTTAGAATGCCAAATCCCAAATCACTCCTGCAGTAATCTTCGGAAAATCGAATGCATATTCATCCCTGATCAGCGGCATCATTCGGTACCGTCCATACACACTGAAGCCGTTGTAACCCATCTTGGCCATGAGGTTGTAATTCAAATCGTTGAAATATTGCGTACCGGTAATGCGCGTATCTTTTTTGCGGTATTCCATTTCACCATCGGCCTGGCGATTGAAGATACGGATGCTTTCACCAACCCTTAATTCTCCATTGATTCCTATTTCTGCAAACAAGCCATAATGATCGCCCCGCTTGCTGAAGCTGAACCGCTGGTGATAGCCCAGTCCCAATAAATGCCCTGTGAGTTGATGGCGCATGGTGTCGCTCCTTCTTTTGGCTCCGGCTGTTAACGCATTGTAATCAAAAGTGAGTACGCTGCTCAGCAGTTCATTCCACTTTCGTTTGTACATCAGACCAACGCCCGACTCACCCGAGCGAAAGAAAGTCGGATCCAATGGTGCTTCCCCTTCGAAAGCGTCGACATAATAACCACCCCAGACATAGAGGGTAACAAAATGCTTTCTGTTCTTGCCAAACGGCTTTAAAGTGGTATCGGCACCTACCGTTTCATCCATGATAATGGTCTGACCGCCTGAAAGAAAGGGGATAAGCAATGCAAGTGCGAAGAAAAAAGCTTTGATGTTCATGGGTTTATTCAATGGTTTTTTTGATGAATTCGCCTTTATACCATGCACGAATGGTAAAGGGCTTGCTGTAATTTTCATGTTCAATGCGCAATGGATTGTATGCACTGCTGCTTTTCCATTCGTCTTCTCCCGGGGCTTCGTAAACAACCCGTCCGTTTTGATAGGTCGCCCGCTGTGGCATTACCACACGGTATTGAACCAAAACACCATTGGGTCCTTCAATGTGGTAGTAAAGAAAATTCTCTGCCGATTCGGGATCAAACTGCCCGCTGTCTTGCTCCGTCATGCGGCAAATAATGCCGGTCGCATCCTCAGTGGAAGCAAACTTCAGCAACTCACCGCTTTTTACTTCCTGGCTTCCGAAAAATTTGGATGCCTGCGGAACACCAAACCCATGGGCATAGTCGAAATAGGGGTAGAGATGGCCGGCAGCTTCGATGCCTTTTCGGAGCTGATAGGGCGAAAGGTTGGGGTTGTGTTGAAGCAGGCATGCTGCGAAACCTGTGATAAGCGGAGCGGCATAGCTCGTGCCATCAGAAATCTCCAAACCTTCTTCACCGGCAACAAAGCAGTTGCCCAGGGCGCTCACATTGGGTTTCATTCGCCGATCACTGGTAGGCCCAAATGAGCTGTAAGCTGCGTGTATGCCTGTTTTCCGATCAATTGCGCCCACTGATAAAACACTGTCGCTATCTGCAGGAGCGCTCACGGTACGCCATTCGCCATCCCCCTCATTTCCGGCAGAAGCCACCACCAAAATTCCTTTGCTGCTGGCAATGGCAGCGGCCTTGCTCACCAGGCTTGTTTGTCCGTTCATTTGATAAGTCCAGTAGCGCTGCCAGGTATAACCCAGTGAGGAGTGAATGATACGGGCACCCATTTGATCGGCCCATTCCGCAGCTTCAACCCAGCTTTCTTCTTCAACCAAATATTCGCCGGTATGCTCAGTTCGCGCCAGCAGAAATTCGGCAGCAGGTGCCAGCCCTAGAAAAATGCTATCGTATTTGCCACCGATACAGCTCAATACCCGTGCTCCATGATCGTGATAACGATAGAGTTTTGAGCGTTTGCTGATAAAATCACGCTCCGCAATGATATTTAAATGGTTCAGTATGTTCGATCTTTCGGCCCCTTTGAATCCCACATCGAGCACTGCAATTCGGACACCTGTGCCATCCAGTGAGTGTTCTCTGAAAATGCCCGCCTCCAGTTGCGCACTTTGGGCTGCAATATGCGCCTCTTTCAAAGATTCGTCTGAACTTTGATCGTTATGGGTGGTGCTCGGAAGAACTGAGCTGTTCTGCCTTGTTAAATAGCAATGGGCTTCTTGTACGAAAGAAAGTTCATTGAGTACATCTTCTTTATTATCAGTGCACTGTATGCTCTGCATATTCAGCCATCGGCTTTGATGAACGGGCTGTCCGAAGGTGAGTAAAGCTTTCGAATAGGCTGATGAAATAGGGCAATCGCTCGCATCAAACGAAATGCCCAACATTGCTCTGCGTTCCAAACTGCTTTGATCAAAAAAATGAGATGCATCAAAATTTTGTGTATCCTTTTCAGAAAAATACACCCTGCAATGCCATTGTGTGTAGGCCATTAGGTTCAGCAATGCAAGAAATAAAAGGAAAGTAAATCGCACGACGCAAACATAGGGTCTTCGATCTTTGTTTTTTGTAAGTGGATAAAAAGTAACGGATATAAATAAAACTAATATTGACCATAAAACTCTGTATATCAGTGTGAT
>CAZYJD010000165.1:0-2779 GCA_964647785.1 uncultured Chitinophagaceae bacterium | reverse complement strand
AATACCAATTTTTGATGAGGCCTGAATTTGAATTCCTTGAAATCATCTTCGTCATACCCGTAGTAAATCACATCCACATTGATCGCACCAATGGCCTCCAAATCTTTCTTCCACTGATCACTTGCAATGGTGATTTTTGAAGCCGTTTGGAAAACTTCCTGCTCCAGCCTGCGATGCTTTTTATCCGCCCATTGGGAGATTTTAAAATCTTTGTAGTAGTCCACCTGGGTCCATGGATCCTGAAAATCTGCCAGCCATGGTATCCCTGTTTTTTGTGCTAAACGCATGCCAATCACGGTATTGGTATGGGGGGGGCCATCGGTTAAAATTGCATCCACCTTGTGTTTCTTCAGGTAACGCTCTAACCTTCGGACCGTTGGTTTGATCCAAAACCATCTGGCATCGGGTATGAAAAAATTACCCCTGATCCAAATCGACCACTCATCGATCCAGCTGAGGTCTTTGGGTGCAGTTGAAGTAATGTTTTGTATGGGCTCGTTCGCGCCTCTTCCACTCAGTTTTTTAAACATCCCTACCGGCTCCCAAATTGGCACCTTTATGACCTCTAGATTATCAGGGATGTCTTGATAATTGCCTTCATCCTTGAAAGGCTAGGCAGCATTCTCGGCTGTGCAAACGATCGGCTCCCAGCCAAACTGCCTGAGATATTTCACAATTTTCAAGCACCGCAATACCGTAACCCCTCCTGAAGGTGGCCAGTGATACGTTATAACCAGAACTCTTTTCATCCCATCAGTAGATTACTTGCTCACACTGCTGCAACTTTAAGTATTTTCAGAGAAACATAGAATGAATTAGCTTTGAATGCAGCCAATACATGAAAATAAGATTGTTGTTAACTGGTGCCGGTGCTCCCGGATTTTATGGCATTTACACCTGCCTTAAAGATCAGTTTGAAATATATACTGCCGATGCCGACCCCCTGGCAAGCGGGCGTTTTCTGAATTTGCCATTTAAAGCCATCCCCAAAGCCAAAGAAACCGGGTTCATTGAATCCGTGCTTGACCTCTGTGAAGAATGGGGTATTCAGGCTTTGTTGACATTCGTAACCGCCGAACTGGAGACCATTGCGAAATTCAAAGCCTCCTTTGCATCCAAAGGAATAAAATTATTCCTGCCGAATGAAGAACAACTCCGAATTTCCAACAATAAATACCTGCTCTATAAGAGCCTCCAAAACAACCACATAGGCACCCCTGATTTTGTTGCATGCAAGGATAAAGACAGCCTGCTTAAAGCGATTGATGCCATCAAACCCATTTCTGGCAAACGTGTTTTTAAGCCTGCCGTTTCAAATGGAAGCCGGGGGTTGAGAATCCTGCATGAAGGCCCTCGAAAAGCCAATGCTCTGTTTGAAGAAAAACCGGGATCTCCTGATATCCATATTTCAGATTTTCTCGGCTTGCTACCGGAGAAATTCCCCCAATCCATCGTTACAGAATATCTTCCAGGGGCAGAATACAGTGTGGATATGATTTGCAATGAAGGAACGGCATTGCTCACCTTGCCAAGAGAACGACTAAAAACCCGAGGCGGGGTAAGTGTGCAATGTCGAGCCGATTTTCGTAAAGATATCATCGCTTATTGTGAAAACATCGTTTCGGTATTAAAGCTCCATGGTTTCATTGGTATTCAACTGAAGCTGCGAGAAAATGGAGAGCCGGTGATCATTGAAATCAATCCCCGACTTCAAGGCGGAACCTCCATGTGGTCATCTGTAGGGATCAATGTACCGCTGATGGGAATGAAC
Source organism: uncultured Chitinophagaceae bacterium (assembly GCA_964647785.1). Classification (GTDB taxonomy): domain Bacteria; phylum Bacteroidota; class Bacteroidia; order NS11-12g; family UBA9320; genus CAZYJD01. The sequence goes on along the minus strand of CAZYJD010000165.1, from coordinate 1,008 downwards.
CTGTATCTCTATGGCAATGCGCCCTCTTTTCAGATGCACGATGGACTCCAGGGTTCTTATTTAAACAAAGTATTCAGAGATATTTAGAAGTTGTAAACGCTTCTAAGATTGTCATAGCCGAATTTCTTAAGTTTGCCTAGCAACTCGCATATGAAAAATTTTCAAAAATTCGAAATCCTCATCTATGTCGCTTCTTTCTTTGCGTTGACATACTTGTATTTCTCGCCTCTTTTTCAGGGAAAAAGCTTGCCACAGTCAGATATCACCCAATGGAAGTTTGCCCATCAGGAAGCTAAACAAGAGGTGGATGAAAATGGGGTTTCACCCCTGTGGAATAGCAGAATGTTTGGTGGGATGCCCGGTTATCAAATATCCGGTGTTCGATATAGTCAACCCATCGGCAAATTGGCCGGACTGAACAAACTCCCATCTCCGGCAAACCGCATTCTTTTTGGCCTGATCGGTGCTTTTGTCATGTTTCTTTCTTTTGGCCTCAACGCCAGATTGGCTTTTGTTGGAAGTATTGTTTATGCCTTTTCAACTTATAACATCATTCTTCTGGAGGCGGGTCACGTAACCAAGGCAAATGCCATCGGACTCGCACCATTGGTCATTGGGGGTGTGGCCCTTTTGTGGAGAAGAAAATACTTATTGGGCGCCGGATTGACCGGCGTGGGCATGAGTCTACAAATATGGGCCAACCACTTGCAAATCACCTATTACCTCGGATTGATCATGATCGCCTGGTTTGTGGTGCGTTTTATCATGGCTGTGAATGATAAATCTTTTAAAGAATTCTTTAAGGTGGCTTTGATTGCTGCCGTTAGTGCAGGTCTTGGTATTGCAACCAATTCGGTTAATCTGCTCTTGACCCAGGAGTACATGAAAGAAACCATCAGAGGCAAGACTGAGCTAACCATCGCCCCTGATTTAAAGACAAAAGAAGATATCAGCAGCGGCCTCGATCGCGATTACGCTTTCCAGTGGAGCCAGGGGGTGGAAGATCTT
>CAZYJD010000164.1:0-2803 GCA_964647785.1 uncultured Chitinophagaceae bacterium | reverse complement strand
ATGTACGTTCCTTTAGCAGATGAAGGCTTCATTTTAGCCAAAGTGGACAACAACTCATTGGCATTGTCGGTCAATTGCTCGGGAGAAAAAGAAACCCGGCCAATAGAAGCATGCACGATACCAAACTTATCCACCCGGAAAGAAATTTTACCTGCCTTAACCTCGGCAACAGCAGCAGCAATATCCTGCGTAACTGTTCCCGTTTTGGGGTTGGGCATCAAACCGCGCGGACCCAAAATACGACCTATTTTACCCACTTGTGCCATAACCTGTGGCATGGCAATCACCACGTCCACATCTGTCCAGCCACCCTGAACTTTCTGAATCAAATCATCCAGACCCACGTGATCTGCACCTGCAGCTTTTGCCTCAGCTTCTTTATCCGGTGTACAAAAAACGGCAACCCGTTTTGTCTTTCCCGTTCCGTGGGGCAAACTCACCGTTCCACGCAGTGCCTGATCCGCTTTTCGGGGATCTACACCCAATCGAACGTGTACGTCCACAGAAGCATCAAACTTAGCGGTATTCACCTCTTTTACCAGTGCCATAGCCTCCTCCATCGTATATAGCTTAGATGCATCTACTTTGGATACCACTGCGGCGCGCTTTTTACTTAATTTTTTTGCCATTACTTCGATATTTTAAGGTTCTATCGGCAGGATCATTTCCTGACTCCCTTGTACAATTAAATCTTTATCTAAGAGATCCGGATCAAGCCTCTTCCCAGGGAGGAGTACCTGACACGGTAATACCCATACTTCTTGCGGTTCCCGCCACCATTCGCATAGCAGACTCGACGGTAAAACAGTTCAAATCGGGCATTTTGTTTTCAGCAATCGCCTGAACCTGATCCCAGGTAACAGAACCTACCTTATTTCGGTTAGGCTCTTTCGAACCCATCTTAATCTTGGCAGCTTCCATCAGCTGAGAAGCAGCCGGTGGCGTTTTGATGATAAAGTCAAAAGACTTGTCCTTGTAAACCGTAATAAGTACGGGCAACAAGCGACCCGGCGTATCCTGCGTCTGCGCATTGAAGCGCTTACAAAATTCCATGATGTTGACACCCTTGGAACCCAGAGCAGGACCGATTGGGGGGGCTGGGTTAGCCTGACCACCCTTGACCTGAAGTTTTATAAACGTTTGAATTTCCTTTGCCATGATTCAGCTTTTTGAAAAATTATTGATCGCAACAGCACACCAGGGAAGCTTTCGATGAGAAACAAGTATGTAATTGCAATCAGGAAGTCTTCTCAACCTGCATAAAGTTGAGCTCAACCTCTGTACCTCTACCAAATATTTTAACAATAACTTTCAATTTCTTCTTCTCCTCGTTTACCTCCTGAATATCTCCGACAAATTCACTGAACGGACCATCAATAATCTTGACCGTCTCCCCCACAATAAATGGCTCAATCAATGCCTCACCAGCATCCTGAGACTCATCTACCTTGCCCAGCATTCGGTTGGCTTCGGATTGACGCATCGCAATGGGTGCATTCTTGCCCAGGAAGTGAATCACATTAGGAACATTCGCTATGAGTGAACGACCTCACCACTGAACTTAGACGGAAGCGCCTCGATCAGAATATATCCGGGCAAAATATTGCGCTCCGAAATGACCTTCTTACCATTTCGGATCTTATACACCTTCTCCGTAGGAACCAAAACCTGCGTTATGAATTCATCCAATCCCGCACGTTTGATTTCCGTCTCAATACGCTCCTTAATCTTGCGCTCTTTACCGCTGATTACCCTCAACGAAAACCACTTCTTTTCTTCTGTCATCAATCCGTACAATTATCAGATGCCATAAATCTGGGTCAAAGCTCCCTTAGATATAACATCCATCAAGACAATGAGTAAGGCAAAAATCAGAGAAGCTATGATCACTACAATCGTATTGCCGTAAAGGTTGGGCCATGTAGGCCAGCTTACTTTATTGATCAATTCGTTGTAACTCTCCAATACATAAAACTTGATTCGATCCATTTCAAGTCAGATTACAGTTTACTTGAAAACCGGCAGGTGTTCACCTGCCGGCTATACTTAATTCATTTGCACGGGCAGAAGGACTTGAACCCTCAGCCTTCGGTTTTGGAGACCGACGCTCTACCAGTTGAGCTATACCCGTGTATAAATGAGATTTAAGTTGAACGGCAAAACACCTTTCGTAAAGGTGTTTTGCCTGGCCAACTACCCGGAAAGTTAAAAAAATTCCGGATGATACTATCGAAAAACGATATTAATCTAGGATTTCAGTTACCTGACCTGCACCAACGGTACGTCCACCTTCACGAATCGCGAAACGAAGACCTTTTTCCATTGCTACAGAGTTAAGTAGTTTCACTTCAAGAGAAACGTTATCACCAGGCATTACCATTTCTACGTTTTCAGGTAGAGAAACATCCCCTGTTACGTCAGTTGTACGGAAGTAGAACTGTGGGCGATAACCAGCGAAGAATGGAGTGTGACGACCACCTTCCTCTTTGCTAAGTACATAAACCTCACACTTGAAGTGTTTGTGTGGCTTAACAGAACCAGGAGCGCAAATTACCATACCTCTCTTGATCTGGTCTTTGTCCACACCACGAAGAAGGATACCAGCGTTGTCACCAGCTTCACCTCTTTCCAAGATTTTACGGAACATTTCCACACCGGTAACAGTAGATTCGATAGGCTTCTCGTTATCTTTCATCATACCTACGATCTGAACACCTTCACCAGTTTTAACAACACCACGCTCGATACGGCCTGTTGCCACTGTACCACGACCTGTGATAGAGAAAACATCCTCTACAGGCAT
>CAZYJD010000163.1:0-2871 GCA_964647785.1 uncultured Chitinophagaceae bacterium | reverse complement strand
ACGAACCAATATCATTGGTATTCAAAAAGCCTTGGGGGCGAAACGTTCCTTTATTCTCATGCAGTTTTTGTCAGAAGCCGTGGCGCTTTGCATCATAGGTGGACTGATAGGAATGGGTCTGGTTGCTTTAATCGCCATGGCAGTGAACAACCAAAGTGATTTCAGCATTTATATGAGCGCCGAAAACTTCTTGCAGGGCATTGGCATTTCGTCGGCCATCGGCTTGCTGGCGGGATTCATTCCGGCCTGGCGAGGATCGAGGCTGGAGCCGGTGGTGGCCATTCGCAGCAAGTAAAAGCCCATCTTATTCTTAAAACAAATAACCACCTCAGCTTAGCTGTTCAGAATTATATTTGCTGCCCAAAATTTCGGTATGAAAAAAATTAGCCTGATCATCGCTTCTACTTTGTTTATGCTCGCTGCATGCAATCAAAAAACCAAAGATGCTGCAGTAAACGAGGAAGAATTGCCCATTGCCTTCGACACCCATTTCATCGACAGCAGCCAGAACCCCTGTGATAACTTTTACAGCTGGGCTATTGGCAACTGGCAAAAGAACAATCCCGTTCCTTCTACCGAGAGCCGTTGGATGGCCTTCAACATATTGGATAAGGAAAATGAGAAAAAACTGCTGGGCATTGTTCAGGAACTGAGCGCCAAAGACGGTTTTGCGAAAGGAAGCGAAGAACAGCTGATACGCGACTTTTACCTGAGCGGCATGGACAGCAATCGCCTGGCTGAACTGGGAGCTACCCCATTGCAGGCTTTTTTGTCTGAGATTGATGCCATCAGCAGTTTACAGGAACTAAACGAACAATTCGCCAAAAACCTGATGAGAGGAACGGGAGCCCCATTCGGCTTCTACGTGGGTGCCGATGACAAAAACAGTGCACAATACATCACCACTGCCTATCAAGGGGGACTGTCGCTGCCCGATCGCGATTTCTACCTCTCAGAAGACGAAAAATTCGTAACCATACGCGCCCAATTCACCGAACACGTGAACAAAATGCTCGAAATGGGTGGCGCAGCAGGAAGTGAAGCCGGCGAAAAGATCCTCAAGCTGGAAACATTTCTGGCAAGCATCAGCAGAGCGCGCAAAGATTTGCGAATCCCGGAACTGAATTATAACCTGATGGCGCGTTCCGACTGGGACAACAGCCTTAAAAATCTGGATATGAGTATGATCACCACCAAAGCAGGCATGGCAAAAGCCGATACGCTGGTGGTGGGACAGCCCGATTTCTTCAAACAACTGGATGCTTATTTGGGAAGTTCAGAGCTCAACGACTGGAAGTTGTACCTCAAGTGGAAAACCATCAGTACACTGGCCGATTATCTGAGCCCTGAATTTGTGAAGCAAGACTTCGCTTTTTACGGAACCGTGCTGAAGGGCACCAAAGAAATGAAGCCCATGAACGAGCGGGTTTTTGCAGCAGTAGACGGCAACCTCGGAGAGCCTTTGGGCAAACTGTTTGTGAAGCAGTATTTCCCTGAAGAATCCAAAACCTATATGGTGGGCATGATTGAGAACCTTCGTTCTGCATACCGCGACCGCATCAAGGCCCTGAGTTGGATGAGCGAAGAGACCAAAGAAAAAGCCCTGAAAAAACTGGAGGCCTTTACCTATAAAATCGGTTACCCCGATGAATGGAAGGATTACAGCAAGCTCGAAATCAACAAGGAAACCTATTTGCAGAACGTACTGAACGCCCGCATGTATCGCTACAAAATGATGACCGACAAACTGGGCAAGCCGGTTGATAAGAAAGAGTGGTTCATGACCCCTCACATGGTGAATGCCTATTACAGTTCATCAGGAAATGAAATCGTTTTCCCGGCCGGTATTTTGCAACCGCCCTTCTTCCACCCTTCTTTCGATCACGCCATCAATTACGGTGGCATTGGGGCAGTAATCGGGCACGAGTTCACCCACGGCTTTGACGATCAGGGAAGCAAATACGACTGGAATGGCAACCTAAACAACTGGTGGACTGCCGAAGATCTGGAGCGCTTCAACGCATTGGGCAAGGCACTTGCCGATCAGTACAGCACCTACAGCCCTATTGAAGGCATGCATGTAAACGGTGAAATGACCCTGGGTGAAAACATTGCCGATTTGGGTGGATTGACCCTTGCTTATGAGGCATTGAAAAAAGAATTGAACGGCAAAGAACCCGCAGCCATTGACGGTTTCAGCTGGCAGCAGCGCTTTTTCCTGGGCTGGGCCAATGTATGGAAAGGCAACATCACCACCGAAGAACTGAAAAACCGCTTGTTGACTGATTATCACAGTCCGGCTGAATACCGCGTACTCGGACCGCTGGTGAATCTCAAGACCTTCGAAGAAGCCTTTGGCTGCAAGGAAGGCCCGATGTACAAAGCGGATAGTTTGAAGATTAAGATTTGGTAGGATTGATGGCTGACCGCTGACCGAGGTCTGTGTGCTCTTTCCTGCAAAAGAGTGACTTCCCTTTTTGAAAGATTCTCTGCCCCAATGAGATGGGCAGAAGAATGAATCCATAATTTTATGGCATGTATTCCGTTAACAATACATGAAAATTATTTCATTACTTCTTGGCATACTTTTGCTTACAGGCCCTACATGTCGTCGTACACCATATATGCCGCAACCCAAAGGATATGTATATGTGCCGGGTGGTGACTTTAAAATAGATGGTCAGGTTCACAAAATACACTCTTTTTGGATGGCACAAAACGAGGTAACCAACAAGCAATACAAAGATTATTTAATAGAAACCGGAAAAGAGCCCTCAGCATCGCAATATCAAGTGCTTAAAAATGGCATATGGGCGCATCAATTTTACGATTACATGTTAAATCCAATATTTGAAAATTTCCCTGTTGTAG
>CAZYJD010000162.1:0-2889 GCA_964647785.1 uncultured Chitinophagaceae bacterium | reverse complement strand
CGATGATGTTGTTGCGACAGTATACGTTCTGATATGAATAGGAGAAGTTGAAATTTTCAGGATCCCAAAGGTGAATCTGTTTACCTCCAGTTCGATTCTTGCGAATGTTCGTGAAGTTGATGCTGTAACGCGAGGTATAATCCTGGGCTGCTTCGCGAATGGCATCGCGTTCCTGAGGTGTTTCGGCATTGTTCAGCGCTGTTCGCATGAGAATGTCCGGATTCAGAGGATAAAATTTCGGGTTGATGAAAACCTCATTCCAGCCAATGAACATCGGGATGGTGATTCCGAGTTTTTGTGGGAAGAATTTTCCTAATTCAAAATTCGAGGACACATCGTACTGTATTACCTCCTCCAAATTTCTTTCATTGAGCCGTTTATCGATACCGCCAAAGCCGATGCCATCATAGCTACCCGACACACTTACGGTGGCAAAATCAGCCATTTTTGCAACCATCCTGGCACGGGCTGCGTAGCCCCCTCGGTTGGTAAAATCTGTCAGACGCAACTCATTGAACCAAATTTCTGCATTGATGGTTTCTTTCCCGTTTGCATTGTCTTCGGGGTTCATGATCCCCAGCATCATGGAACGCACATTGCTCAAATCGGGCAAGCCCACCATGCTAATTTTATGGCCTTGTTCCGTGAACTCTTCGTAGTAACCAAAGTTATCGCCCTGTTTCTGCCGATTGAGTTTCAACTCATAGAAGCGCTCCAAATCAATGGCAATTTCATTTTCTTCCGGCCAAATGAGTTGTGGATCAGATGTTCCGTATGGGGTCATTCTCAACGGAATTTCATACTGGTAGTAGTTCCTTTCAAGGTCGGTTCCAACCCTGATAAAAGCACGCACATCGCCATCTTGCAGGTCTTCGCCTTCGGCGTGAACGAACATTTTGATGTAGCGATAGTTTCGAATATCAAAATTGGTCGCTTTAAAGGCCCCCCTGGAATCACCTTTTTTCAGATTCACCACTGCCAGTGAAAGCGATTGCTCGTTCTGTTGAACGGCACCCGGCTGTGTGGGGTCAAGCACCCTTGTGAAACCTGGTGGTACTTTATAAGGGATGGGTTTACGGATGCTATTTTCTTCAATGTTAACTGTTGAAATGGTGAAGTCGGTTTCATTGACCGGATCTTCGGTGATAACGGGTTGAGGAGGCCATTTGAGGTCTTTCAGGTATTCTCGCCATTCAGCACGAATGAGCTGCAATTGAGCAAAACGCACCACCACACTGTCCTCAAAACCCTTGAGGAACATGCGCATGAAACGAATGGATTTGAAATCAGTAACTCCACCAACTTTTTTATCATACTGATAAATTGGAATTTTCAACTGATACCAAGTGACCTCATTGGGGGTGTGCCCAGGATCAACCAATTGAGGAGTTACCACCACACTGTCGGTAACAAAGTTCTGACCTACGCGTAAACTTTGTGGGCTGAGTTCAATTTCATATTGATAGTACTCTTCATTGAGGTTCAACGTGAAGTCGGCATTGATGTCTTCATCATCCGGTTGAACAGTGGATGATTTGGGGGTTCCATCCGGCAAGCGGTCGAGTGTTGAGTTGCCTTCAGTTCCATTGAAGTTTTTGTAACGATCAAGGATACTTAACTCAGTACCGGCAAATTCCGGTTCAAGGTGGTAAACATAGTTATCTCCGGAGGGATCAGCGAATGCCATTTGATAGGCCAGGGAGTTTTCTCCATGACGCAATCTGATTTCATTGAGGAAACCGCTGAACATTTGTCTTTCAGCTTCATCATTTAAACCATCCAACCCTACGTCTTGATTGCTTCTCACGGTTTCATCGTTGTCAAAGGCTGCGTTGATGGAAGGCACCGCAGGCACCACCCCAGACAAGGTGGTATCTACCTTTCCGGGATATAATCCGTTCTCATAAGCCCTTCGGTTATCAGGTATGATATCTTCAGATACATTGCCCAAATTGATGTAGAGTTTTCCTCCATTCACCTGGGTCCCCAGGGCTTTTTCATAAATGAAGGGATCGAGCATCCAGATTTCGAGATAGCTAATATTGGCCGACTCAAAGTCGGTGGTTTCAATCCTACGGGTAATTCCGCCCCAATTGCGCTCCGGATTGGCAAGGCTGCCATCGGCATTCATGTCGCTTGCATTTAAATTATACTGCCCGCGTTCATCCGGATAAAATGCCAAATCAAGTGTGGGCATTTGCTGCGGGGTACCTTGACGGAGGTTGATCTGAGGGAAGACTTCCGGTTGGGGAACACTGCGCACGAAGTGGTTCGAACGTTGATCCACATCATCGCAAATATGTTCAGGGGTTCTTTGCTGGCAACTCTGATAGAGTGGGTCTATCATGTGCCATGAAAGCTTTGCCCTTCTTGAATTGATAGAGCTGTCTGTTCCACGGGTTTCGGGGAAGAGGTCCGTTTGGCCCTGTGGGGTGCTGGCCAAATGCCAATTGCCCCAGAAACGAAGGTCGTACGGGGTTTCAGCCCCTTCAAAATCATCGATATAAGAGGTGCCTCGCTCACCCATGGTACGCGGTTTCCATGGGATGATCTGTGCAAACTCACCTTGGAAGCTGAAATTGGAAGCTTCCTTGGTTTCTATGAATGGCAAGCGATCTACCAAGCGGGTAAGCCAGCGCGAATCTGAATTATAAGTACCATCCACCCCCCAAATGGTGTTGAGCAATGGCTCATTTCCAATATTCACTTTTGGAGTGAGTGGCCTTTCTGTCATGTGAAGCACCGTAGCCCCTAAAAAGAACTTGTTGCTATGCTTGTAATCCAGACGCGTGCCTACAAGGGTTTTCTGTTGAATGTTAAAAAGGGTATTGCTCTCGCTGCTCACCTTAATCACTGCCCCTGAATTCAGCACACCTTCATTGATGATGC
>CAZYJD010000161.1:0-2941 GCA_964647785.1 uncultured Chitinophagaceae bacterium | reverse complement strand
TGAAACTCAAGAAATGGATGCTGAGGAAATTAACACTTTCTGTAATTCATCGGTATACAAACAAAGGGCATTATTAGCCAAAAAAGACTTGGTGCAAGATGACACAACAATCTTCCCCTCAGAAAGAAACTCAGAATTAGATTATACCATCTTCCCGAATCCAAATAAAGGTGTTTTTGAAGTGCATTTCAACGGGTATGAAGGCATTCTTGCTATAGAAGTGTTGGATGCACTTGGAAAAGTGATTATTTCAACAAACAAGTCATCAGAAGCCAATGTTGTAAAATTAGACATCAGTAATTACGCCAAGGGGGTATATTTTATAAGAGTATACGATGCCAATAACTCCTCTTCTGTTAAAAAAGTGGTCATTCATTGATCTACTAACGAGCGATTTAGACCTTTATTTCAGAATATCACCTAGAGTTAGGAATGCAGTGGGTTTTTCGAACGCATATTTCGGCCCTGATGCTAAAATAAAAAAGCAGCGCAAGATTGCTCTGGGCTGCTTTTTTATTTCTATAGCAGAAAATTGTTCTTTATTGAATTATCACCCGTTTGGCAATCCGATGCACTCCGTCGCTCATCAACAGCATATAAGTGCCTGAAGCAATGGAGCTCAAATCCATTGTTAGGATTTCTTCGCTACCCATGTCTACCCGGTAAAGCACTTTGCCTTGCAGATCGTAAACCGCTGCGGTATAGCCATTATAGAGTGCATTGGGATTAACAATGTTCAGAATGGCATCTGCAGGATTGGGAAATACCAAAATATCTTCATTCAGAAAATTCTGCTCATTGACCCCATTGGTTTTACAAGTATCAACAACTATCTCCAACACCTTTCTGTATTCACAACCGTTGCTGTCAACGGCTTCTATCACCACCTTCATACTGCTATCGGGAACCATTTTTACGATTCGGGTGTTTCTTTGTCCTGTGCTCCACCAATAAGATTTCATACCTTTAGTGGCCTCCATCACCAGGGTGTCTCCTTTGCAAAGTTTACGGCCGGCATTGTGCTGTACATTGAATTCCATCTTCTTATTCAATACCACATCCACACTGTCAACACATACATTGCAGTCGTTGTCAAATGCAAATACGTAATACCTTCCACTCGATGTTATTTTAGTCGCCCTGCCCTCTTTTCCATTGCTCCAGTAATACTTCTTATACCCTTGAATGGCATCTACTTCTACATAATCCACTCCGCATTTTGCAATACGCTTTTCAGGTATCAAGTCCTTGCAACCGGAAGGCGGATTGCTGTCTTTCTTACAACTGTCACTTGCCATCAAACTCATAAATGCTTTTACCCTACACCCATTGCTGTCGGTACCATACACCCAGAACTGAGTTGCCTGATTAAAAATATGCCTGATCTCGCGAGTGCTGTCTCTTGTACTCCATTCATAGGTATCAAAACCTTTGCTCGCACTCAATTCAACAACATCTCCAGGGCAATACCCTCTTTTAACAGGACTTACGGATATCTTCAGATCTTGTAGTTTGCTTTGGGTGATTTCAATCGTGTCACGGCACGTGTCCTTTGCCTGATCGGTTACAATTACAATATATTTCCCAGGTTTATTTAAATAGATGACTCTTCCAGTACTGCCATTATTGGCCTGGTCAGGGGTGATCCAGTAATAGGTGCTGTAGCCCCATTTTGCCTCTAGAGTAAGACTGTCATGATTGCCACACAAATGTTTCTTTGGCCAAGCAGAAATAATTTTCGGACAGCTGGTATTGCTGTTGCAATTCTTGATTTCAACCCTCACACTTGCCTGATTGGTGCAGTTGTTTGAATCATAAACCGTGAGATTAAACGTGGTATTTTGGCTTACCGCTACCCATACCTCTCGGGAAGTACCAACCGACTTATTGGTGTTCCCATCTGACCAGAAATAGGTTTTAAAACCAGCAGAAGCCAATAGCTTAACACTATCTCCCTTGCAAACAGGATTGGGTGTAGCCGATACCTGAACCTTTTGCACCTTGAAATCTTTGATTTCAATGGTGTCGGTATGCCATTTTCGATTCGTATCATAAGCCTTTACGATGTATATACCCGGCTTGATCACAACAATGCTGCGACTGGAGTCATTGGTGTTCCACTGATAACCAAAAAATCCATTGGTGGCTTCAAGGATGCTCCGATGACCCGGACATTTCGGATTTTGCGAGGCGGAAATCTTCAGATTTTGGCCGTAGCTAATACTTGCGCAGATCAGCAAAAAGGGAAGTAGAATATTTTTCATGAAATTAGATGGGTTAACATTCTTGTGCAAGATACCTCCTTCATCGATAATGTTGCATGGCAGTAAAGAATTTCTATTACCTTTTCAACCGCTATGAGCACCCCTGATAAATTAAAATTGCACGCCCTTTGTATTGAAACACTGCACAACAAATTGAGTGAGTTGAAGAGAGCCATCACAAATGTCCAGGATTCCATTGAAACAGAAGAGGGCAGCACCGCTGGCGATAAATACCAAACCAGCAGAGCCATGGACCAGATTGAACTGGAAAGGTTGCAAAAACAGGAAGCGGATCTGAAGAAAATGCTCCAAGTGCTTAACCGACTCAATAACTCCTCTCCATCTCCAACGGTACAATTGGGATCATTGGTTCAACTCAATGGTATGTTCTGCTATTTATCGGCTCCACTTGGACTCGTAAAATACGGGGATTCAGAAATTCGGGTCATTTCACCTGTTAGTCCCTTAGGAAGACTCATGATCGGAAAGAAAAAGGGAGTAGATTTCGACTTTCAGGGCAATTCTTTTCAAATCACCGATATCATATAACACAGCTCAGCAAGTACGTTTATCGTTGGATTATAATCATTTTACCAAACAAACGTTTGGTTTATTTGCCAAAACACTTATGTTTGAAGCAACATGCCACGAAAGAAAATCGATAAAAAGGATTTGCT
>CAZYJD010000160.1:0-2951 GCA_964647785.1 uncultured Chitinophagaceae bacterium | reverse complement strand
GTGAGGATTGGCCGGATTGGTGCATGGCACGACTGGCATTGGAGGGGCAAGTGTTTCCTCCTTCCACAGAAGTTTGTTGCCAAACAATTGTTTTAACAACGCGATGTTTTCCTGGGTATTTAGGATGCTCCAGAGTTTTTGATTCGGATGATAAAAAGAGGAGTTCAATTGTTTGAAAATTTCTCGTTCGTTTTTTAAAGCGAAAGGAATATGAATTTTAATGCGTTGGCTGTTTTTTCTGAGCTTAAAAATTGTAAGCTTTTGATTTTGTGTGGTTTGCTGTTTTTTGAGTGTTTTCATAGCATGAATATGGCCGCTATAAATTTTTGAAACAACTGATTTTTGCATTTTATTCGTACCGAACGGTTCGGAACGAAAAACCCGCTTTTGATTGTTTATCAATGAGTAGCAGCTTGAGAAAATGTAAAATATGCAAAGATGAACTGCACGGAAGGCAGGGGCAGATCTTCTGTTCTGTCAAGTGTAAGAACTACTATCACAAACACCTTCGATATGCTTCGGCAAAAGCTGCTATTCGGATCAACGAATACCTCAAGCGAAATCACGGCATTCTCCTGGAACAGCTCGGTAAGAATAAAACACAGATCAAAGTGTACAGAAATGTACTGGAAGACAAGAGGTTTCGTTTCAAGTATCACACCCATACCCATCTCAATGGCAAAGGGAAAATGTACCACTATGTATATGATTTGGGTTGGATGGAGTTTTCAGATGATGAGATATTAATCATCAGAAAACGTTCATGATTGCTAAATATTTATAAATGTTTATTCAATCCATTCAACGGCCTATTTGAGGCATTTTTTTCAATTCTCAAAGTTCACATTTGCAATTTATCTGGCTTAGATTCGGTCACCAAAGAGGCATCGGTTGTTGCCTAATTCAACCATGGTTTCTCAGGTGCATTGGCCAATAAGGCGTATTCTCCGCCCAAGGCCCTCATCAAACTTTTCCAAAGTTGCCGTTCGCTTTTTAACGAATTGAATACAACTGAAGCACTTCCTTCAGCAATGATCCAGCTGCCCTCCATCAGCTCCTTTTCAAGTTGTCCGGCAGCCCACCCGCTGTACGCATGAAAAAACCTCAGGTCTTCTTGCCGGAAGTTCCCGTTTTGCAAGCCTGTTTTCAATTGCTCGTAATCACCTCCCCAGTAAATTCCATTGGATATTTCTACAGCACCCTCTAATTGCTGATATCGATGCAGCCAATGCAAGGTTTCCGGCTGCACAGGACCGCCGGTCCATACGGGTGCATTGCACGCCATGTTGTGCACCAATTGCTCAAGGGTATAGCCCGATGCTTTGTTCAATACAAAGCCTAAACTTCCGTCTTCATTGTGCTCAACCAGCAATACAACGGATCGGCTGAAGTTGGGGTCGGGCAGAAATGCATCCGGAATCAACAGGCAACCGGATTTTGGACGATCGATGATTTTCAGCATTAGCTTATCATCCAAAGATAATAGCCGGCGAACAAAAAAAGAATGGACAGCGACAGATAGATCCACAAGCTCATCGGCCTGCTAAACGATAGCGCCGGTCGTACAGCCAGGAAACTCAATAGCGCTATGAGCGGGGTGGTAATGAAAGAGATGGCGGTAGCCAAATCCACCATTTGCCGCATGTTTTCTATGAAAAACGCCAAGAGGATTAAGGTGCCAATGGCGAGGATTACAATCCAAAACCAATAAGCTTTGCGCTCGGTGTTTGCTTCTATTTCGGTGATGTTTTGTTGCGTGCGATTGGCCAGAAACAGCTGCCAGATTCTCCTCAGCAATCGCGGCGATGCATCCAAACAGGTGAGGGTGGTGCTGAACATGGTGGTCAATGCAGCGATGGCAATCACCGGATAGGCCCATTGGCCAATCTGTTGGGCATAAATATCCATGAGTTGTCCGGCATAAACCGCCCCTTTCGAGGAAAGCGCTTCTCCGGAGCCATACAGTACATTTGCTCCGAGCATCACAAAAAAGATGGCTAGGAGCGCCGTGCCCCAGAAACCCACACCAAAATCGAATAGAGACCGTTTTACATCTCGTCCGCTTTCCTTGTCATTGGCAACGCCCCATAAGCTATGCCAGATTGATATATCCAATGGCGCAGGCATCCACCCTAAAAAGGCCACCAGAAACAGCAAGTGATCCCTGTTTGAGAGCTCAAAAACGACTCGATTTTCGGCGGCAATGCCTCCTTTTCCAAAACTGCTTAGCACTGCAACAATGGTGGTGGCGCTCAGCAATAGTATGATCCATTTCATCAACTGGTTCAGCAAACGGTAATGCCCCAATCCCAATATCAGCAAACAAACCCCCAGCAAAATTCCGCTCCATTGCCAGGGCGCCAATTGAATGCCACTTATTTTTTGGGCGATGCCGGCGGTTACTACCGTAACGGCCGCTTGGATGGTAAACATGGTGCTAAAGGTGAGAAGAAAAATAATGCCCACGGCCCATTTGCCTAGCTTGAAGTAGGCATCCACCAGACTCTTACCGCTCACGGCAGCATACCAAGGCCCCATTTTGAAGAAAGGGTATTTCACCACATGGGCCAGAATTACTGCCAAAATCAGCGTGTAGCCGTATTCTGCTCCCGCCCGTGTGCTTTGCACAATGTGTGATACGCCCACCGCTGCTCCTGCATACAGCAATCCGGGTCCCAGTTTGTTAAACCATCGCATGTTCCGAATTTAAGTGAAATTACTTTTGCGCAGATCGAAGAACTATTCTTAAGCGGTATTCTCAACTCTTTGTATCCTTATGATGCGATCTCTTCCAGGGCTTTTCTCAGGCTTCTTACATCCTCCAGCGATGTGAACAAATGAGGGGTTATGCGCACCCCTTTGATGACCGGATGATCAATGGCTACGGTGAAAATATTATAATCCTTATACAGTTTTTCGGCCAGCTCGGAAGGGGTCATGTCTTTCACCCC
>CAZYJD010000159.1:0-2975 GCA_964647785.1 uncultured Chitinophagaceae bacterium | reverse complement strand
AACTCCAATCATTGATTGAGAAATGTAAAGAGGGAATTTCCCCAGAAGAACTTGCAGATGAACTTTTGGATATTCGCGAGTTAGCCCAACTTGAGCAGGACCCGGCCATCATTAAAATACTCCGCTTAGCTGCAGAGTACATAGGTGAAAACGAAGATTTCGACATCGGGTATGTGGAAGAAGAAGAATTGGGTGACATGAGCGATATCGAATACTTGCTTGAGCTGATTATTCACAGCGATGTGGAAGCCAATAGAGAAGAGATTCGTGAAATCAGAGACTTGTTGAACGAAGAACTTTACGGCTAAGTGAAAGGCACCTTTGCCATATTATTCATCTTGTTGGGGACGATACTGACCGCCAATGCTCAGACCGAAAACTACAGGGCCCACGCTGCTGTTTTTTCAGATGGCAACCTCAATGGCCTTTGGTTCGGCGCTGATCGGAATTATGCCATCGACAGAGAAAATAGATGTACGGTGTTCAGCGGCGTACGAGCCAATATTTCATTTGGCAACTACCGGGCCACCAATGAGCTGGCCATTCGTAGGGCAAATGATTCACTGACCGATGTATTAAACAGCGAAACCGCTTCCATCACCGCTACCTTTAATTTGTATTTCGGCCTTCGTTATCAGCTGAATGAAAAATGGAATGTTTTGTTTGCAGGCGATTTGGTCGGTATAGGACTTGGATCATCGAGTACTGCTCGACTAAAACCAGGATCAGCATTGCTTAATACTGGTAGAACAGACATTGAAAATTCCCTTGTAGAACGCATAGAGCCTCAGTTGCTCAATCTGTTTATTCCTCTAAATCGTTCAAGAGGCAGTTTGCAGAGCGATTTATCCCTGCAATATCAAACCAACAATAAAGGAATTTTATCAATCGGAGCCCTTATCCTTCTTAGGGGATATGAAACTGGAGCCGTTGGAGCAAAAGGAAGTAAATTCTTCAGACAAACCAGTTGGTTGCCAGTTATCTCTTACACCAGACCGATTAAAAGAAAAGAAGTATGACCAACGAGCAGCTTACAGAGCTGAAGGGCAGAATCAAAGCCCTGGGGAGGTATCTTTGACGTCGAGACCAAACTTGCACTGATTGCTCAGGAAGAAGAGCAAACACAGGACCCTGCATTTTGGGACGACCCCAAAAAGGCAGAAGCACACCTCAAAGAAATAAAAAAGAAAAAATTCTGGACCGACGCCTATGCCGATCTCAGCAGCGCTGCCGATGATCTCGATGTACTGTGGGAATTTAAAAATGCCGGAGAAGCGAGTGATGAAGAGGTGAATGCTCAGTTCAATGAAGTTTCCGAGAAACTCGAGGAGTTGGAGTTCAAGAACATGATGAGCAAAGAAGAAGATCAGCTCGATGCGGTGATTGAAATCAATGCAGGAGCCGGTGGAACAGAGAGCAACGATTGGGCGAGTATGCTCATGCGTATGTACCTCATGTGGGCCGAAAAGAATGGATTTCAAACCAGTTTGATCGATGAAGTTCCTGGTGAAGTGGCAGGCATAAAAAGCTGCTCCATCGAAGTTCGGGGAAGTTTTGCATATGGATATCTCAAGGGGGAAAACGGTGTGCATCGATTGGTGAGAATTTCTCCTTACGACAGCAACGCCAGACGCCACACGAGTTTTGCCTCGGTATATTGCTATCCGTTAGTAGATGACAGTATTGCAGTAGAAATCAACAACGCCGACATTACCTGGGAAACCTACCGCAGTAGCGGAGCGGGTGGACAGAATGTGAACAAGGTTGAAACGGCGGTTCGACTGAAGCACGAACCCAGTGGCATCATCATCGAATGTCAGCAGGAACGCTCTCAGTTGGCGAACAAGGAAAAGGCGCTTAAAATGTTGAAATCACAGCTCTATGAACTCGAGCTGAGAAAGCGCAATGAAGAAAGAGATGCGATTGAAGCGGGTAAAATGAAAATTGAATGGGGATCACAGATCAGAAACTATGTGCTTCACCCCTATAAACTCGCAAAAGATCTCAGAACAGGTTATGAAACCTCCAATGTATTTGATGTGCTGGACGGAGAATTGAATGAGTTCTTCAAGGAATATCTGATGCAAAGCGGGGGTGGGGAACTGAAAAGGTAGACTATTTGGACATTGATATACGTTCTCAAATATCTAACAAAACACTTAGGCACTCATAATCTAAGACATACTGCACTTTGAAGGTCGAATGTTCGGTGCTTTCATTTATATCCAGTTAATGAATACAAGCAGCGAAATTAAAGCTATCTCATAGTAGATCAGCTATTTAGTTATTTAACAATTATACCTTTGGTAAATACCAAGCCATCTTTTGTTTCTAATCGCAGAATAAATGAACCTGTAGACAACCCATCTAAATGCAAAGTAATCTCATCTTTAAAATCGTTTTGGAACTTCCTTACTTTCAATCCACGCATATCGAATATCTCTGCCTTTTTAAAATTAATACCATTGGTGTTGATATTTAATACATTAGTGGTTGGGTTAGGGAAAACCAAGAAATCCAGTTGGTGATTTATTGTATCAAGGGAGTATAAAAAAGGACCTTGATTAGCACTGCAGAAAACATTTATACTGAAGGTATATTCAGTTGACTGAGTGCAATTTTCCAATTTCAAACATGCGTACATCGTGTAAGGCATCTCAGGATACTCAGCCCAAGAGCAGTAATCATCCAATACCCAATCTATCTCGTTATATGCAAATCCCTTTGCTCGGTTTGAACCA
Organism: uncultured Chitinophagaceae bacterium; assembly: GCA_964647785.1. Lineage (GTDB taxonomy): Bacteria > Bacteroidota > Bacteroidia > NS11-12g > UBA9320 > CAZYJD01. Next base: position 234 of record CAZYJD010000159.1, on the reverse strand, counting down.
ACCAAATTTTTTGGCTGGTTTGGCCCGCGTGTTGCGTCTTCTCCATCTTCATCACAATGAGGAAATGAAACATGCCTAGTGAATAAGTTTAAAACGTAATGGTAGGCATTGTACCCAAAACTGTCAGAGCCAAGTTTGGTGCTATCAATGGCAAACCAGATGTCATTTACATTATCCCCATTAGGAGTAATTGCATTAAAAAGATCGATAGTAAAAGGCCCTGAGAAAGGGGTC
>CAZYJD010000158.1:0-2976 GCA_964647785.1 uncultured Chitinophagaceae bacterium | reverse complement strand
CAATGCGTTGGAGGATGGCCAACTTGTTTTGATAATCAACGTTGTTGATGACCTCGGGAAGTTCTGGACAGAAAGAAGACTGTAGCGATATGGTCATGGGCGGTTGGTTAAAGGGCGCTTTTTTTTGTGGTGAAAAAATTATAGCCTACTATCCACATCCTCTACGCCTAGCACTCCTTTCACATCATAAATCACTTGTTGATCGGATTTACTCAGGTTTAAGCTTACAAACTCCTTGTGGGCAACTGCCAGCACGATGGCGCTGTAGGAGGAGAGATCGGGTTGTTGTTGAAGCATATCGACTCCATATTCATGTTGCACTTCTTCGGCTGAAGCCCAGGGATCGTAGAGGTCTACCTGCAAGCCGTAGTCTTGCAACTCGCGGTAGATGTCGATGGCGCGGGTATTGCGGATATCCGGACAGTTTTCCTTGAAGGTGATGCCCAGCATGAGGGCTTTGCTGTCTTTTACGGTCAATCCTTTTTTAATCATGAGCTTCACCACTTCAGAAGCCACATAAGCGCCCATGCTGTCGTTGAGTCGGCGACCAGCCAGGATGATTTCGGGATGGTAGCCCATTTGCTCCGCCTTTTGCGCCAGGTAGTAAGGATCCACGCCGATGCAGTGACCGCCCACCAATCCTGGTTTAAAGGGCAAAAAATTCCATTTGGTGCCTGCTGCTTCCAATACGGCATGTGTGTCGATGCCCATGCGGTTGAAGATTTTGGCCAGTTCATTCACAAAGGCAATGTTGATGTCGCGCTGGCTGTTTTCGATCACCTTGGCTGCTTCCGCCACCTTGATATTGGGTGCGAGGTGGGTGCCCGCCACAATCACCGAACGGTACAATTCATCCACCATCTTCCCAATTTCAGGGGTGGAACCGGAGGTTACTTTTTTGATCTTGGTAACAGTATGTTCCTTATCGCCCGGGTTGATGCGCTCCGGGCTGTAACCCGCAAAAAAGTCGACGTTGTAGGTAAGGCCGCTTGTGCGCTCCACCACGGGAATGCAATCCTCTTCAGTGGCACCGGGATAAACCGTTGATTCATAAATGACGATATCGCCTTTTTTCAAGGCCCGGCCAACGGTTTCGCTGGCTTTGATCAATGGGGTAAGGTCGGGCTTGTGGTGTGCATCCACCGGGGTGGGCACAGTAACGATGAAGATGTTGCAGCTTTTCAGTTGCTCTTGATCGGTGGTACAGAGCAGTCCGTTTTTATTGCCGCTCAGGTCATTCACCAGCACCGACTGCAGGTTTTCGTCCTCCACTTCCAGGGTTAAATCTTTACCCGACATCAGTTCATCCACCCGTTTCTGGTTGATATCAAAGCCCACAACCGGGTATTTTTTGGCAAATTCAACGGCAAGTGGCAAGCCGACATAACCCAATCCAATAATTGAAATCCTATAGTTCATTTAATTTTAATTCTCGCAGAAGTCGCAGAAATACGCAGAAGCTCAATATGCGACACCAAAATAATAACTACAATTTAACTTATTTTTCGTTGTTAAAACACCTAATCTTCTTCGCTCTCAATCACATATGAATACGCTGAATAAAAGCTGCGCTTTTTTCGGATTATTCCATTGGTCATTCTCTTAAGATACTTTCTGTTTTTTTCCAGAACTATCATTTATTTATTCAAAGATGACGTGTTTAAAACAAGGCAATTCATTGTGAATTAATAATACGTATGATATCTCTTCTATCTTTAAGTCTTTGTGCATTGAAATTCACCAACAAGCCCAACGGTTTATTAGAAAGTTTAAGGTATGTTAGAAGCTGCTTTTTATGAACATCTTGAAGATCTTCAATTGACTTGATTTCAAGAACTAATTGATCTTCCACCAATATATCCATCCTAAAACCTACATCAAGCTTGATGTTTTTGTATTCCACCGGAATGCTTACCTGTGCCTTGGCCACAAGGCCTCTGCTTTTTAATTCATGAAGCAACGCCGCTTCGTACACGCTTTCGAGTAATCCTGGACCAAGCTGGGAATAAACTTCGAATATTGCACCCCGAACGATATAGCTTAGCTCGTTGATTTCCAAAACTAATTTTCTGTGCTTTTCTGTGTTTTCTGCGAGAAATATCTCACTCCCAGAGTTTCAGCAGTTTCTGCCCCCAGGTTTTTTGCCATTGCTTGAATTCTTCGGGGGTGAACACCAAGGTGCGGACACTGCGCGACACCCATTCTTCGGCGCGGTTGCACAGTTGTTGCAAATAGGCGCGATCAATTTCATCGCCGATGATGACCAGATCGATCACGGGCACATCCTTGCCTTCAGCGAGTTCGCCGGTGAGGTACACTTGATCCACCCCTCCGAGGCGTTGGATGACTTTTTGTACAATTTCGTCGATGCCGGTTACCTTTTTTAGGATGCTCTGAATTTCGGGGAACAAAGGATGCCCGGTGTTGGCGCGGTACATTTTGCGGTTGCCATCCACTTCCGACTGCAACATGCCGGCTTCTTCGAAGCGGTTGAGCTCCATTCGCACGGAATTGGTGCTCTCATTGAACTCTTCTGCCAGGCCACGCAGGTAACCTACCGTGGAAGGATTCAGGAATAGCCGCAGCAACAATTTGATGCGGGTCTTTGAAGTAATGATGGATTGTAACAAAATGGAGCGGTCAGTAACAACTGGCGGAACACACTTCGTGCCCCTCAGTCACAGCGAAATGCCGAATGAGTAAAATTATTGCTCGAAAATAGTTCGGCTCTTTGAAACAAAAAAATGTTTTAAGTGCGCAGATTTCGAACAAAATTGGGCATGAAATTCCTTTAAACGCCCTATTTATAGGGCTTCACAGAAAATGCTTATTTTATTAGCAACACAAGAAGGGTGATATTAATCATTCAAGTAACGAATTAGCACTTAAAGGGCGTCGGGGGCATGATAGGGATCGGGAGTAGAGCTCAGGGCTCAGGGCTCAGGGCTCAGGGCTCAGGGCTATCAAACTTCAACC
>CAZYJD010000157.1:0-3042 GCA_964647785.1 uncultured Chitinophagaceae bacterium | reverse complement strand
TTTTTTGTCACAAAACTGGGGGGGGTAAAAAAAGACCTAACAGTTCTAAAATTTTACAATCAGCGCTACGAGGATGCCGAAAATCGTTTAAAAGAGTAGGTATAATGATAGATACAAATTAATATGATGACTTTTATTATCAATAGCAAAGCAATGCGTGTATTGGCATTATTTATTATTTTATTGGGCACTAAAGTGCAATCCCAAACTTTTCAAACAAATGAAATCTGTTATGACACGTTTCCGTCCATCAATAATCCTGGTCAGGATAGTCTTGTCGCAAGAGAATGTTATGTAGTTACTGTGATTAATAATTTGGCATGCGATCTTGACTTTTTCTTTGACTACTCATGTCATCCATGCGGCGATGTATTACCTGCATTCGATTCCAGTTCAATGAGCAATGTTGTTCCTTCCGGTGGGTCAAGAGTCTTCCCGGCATATGAACTTAGCTGGTTCTGTGGCGATTTACCAGTTACTTGTGTATGTCCATGTGGCTTAAAATTCAGAGTTGGCAGCCCCGGAATCAACCCGGGTGATCCATTTGCCCCTGAACCATGGCCAATGTTGAATGCATTGCATACCGCCAATGGGATAACCTATATGACAACCATTTTATGTCAGGGGGTACCCATAAATATTCATGTTCAGGTCAATGGGAATCAGTCAACCTTTACTTTCTTTTAGAGTTCTAAGGCAGCTTGATGGAATTAGACCTCTGTCAAATGCACGATTAAATGAGTAAATAATATCCCGGTTTATGTATCTCGTCTTTTGTTTGGCATACAAACTTTGAACACATTGGATTTGGAGTAAAATCTTGTAAACTACATATTCCGGGATTCTCCCTGCTCAGTTCAAAATAGTTGTTATGATCTTTAGAAAAAATGTTATTTTGTAGTGTTCAAGATGCGCTTCTTCACAGTAATACTGCTTATTCTATTTTATTTAACATGTCATGCGCAGGGAAGATATGACATTTGGTATTTTGGCAATGGCGTTGGACTGGATTTTAACATCTCACCTCCTCAGCAATTACTAAACGGAGCATTGAATGCAAGTGAAGGTACTTCTGCAATTTGTGACTCTAATGGCTTGTTGAAGTACTATACTGACGGAAATAAAATCTGGAATGCCAAACATGAAGTCATAGCCAATGGCGACAGTCTTATTTGGGACAATACAAGTTTACAGGGCAGTTTGATTGTCAAACAGCCCGGTACACCGAATACCTTTTATGTGTTTGGAGTGGTAGGTACGGAGCATGGTGCCGAGAACCTGACCAATTTGAAAAAAGCAGGCATGTTTTATTCGATTATTTCTAAAGACTCTGTTGTGCGTAAGAATGTTCAATTGCACAATAGCAGAACCGAACGATTGACAGCCTATTATCACACCGAAGGAGATTTTTATTGGATTGCTACAACATACGGCAGCACTTCTTACGAAGATTCTAGCGCCATTTATTTATACAAGTTTACCAAAGATGGAATCAGCCTGCACAGAAAATACAATATCGCTTATTCCGGAATACGAGGACAAATGAAGTTTTCGCCAAATGGTAAGTTACTCGCCTTGGCAAGTGAATATTCATCCAAAGGATTCCCACCATCACCTGGCAAAGTGCAATTGTTTGATTTCGATAGCAATAACGGATTTTTATCAAATCCTAGATGCATTTCAGGAATACGATCACATGGGTTAGAGTTTTCCCCCAATTCTAATCTTCTGTATTTTAGTGCTTTTGGTGCAAACCTGGGTCTCTTTCAGGTGAAAGTGGAGGAAATTGCTCATACTGATTTTCAAAACACGCAAACTGTAAGGCTCTCAAACTACTCGAGTTTATTTGTTCTTCAACTTGCTCCAGATGGGAAAATCTATTGCAACAGATCTGACAGTTCATTGGCCCTTATTGAAAAACCAAATATGTATGGCCCGGACTGCGCTTTTATGCTTAGAGCACTGAATTATCCAACCATTTTATTATGGGGAGCGGTGAGAATAAGTCGTTTGAATTTAAGTTTGCCACAATGCGTACAGAATCTGATCATACAACCAAAGTTGTTAACACAAGATGCATGTCTGCAAGAAAAAGTGTCTTTCAAAATTATGAGCAGTTTTGCCGATTCCATACAATGGGATTTCGGTGAAGATGGGCAGAACGTGACCACTTTATTTGATACCGTTTCTCACGTTTACCAAAATGAAGGTGTTTATCAAGTCAAGGCAATTCTGCATTATCCCAATCACACAGACACCTTAGAAAATACCGTTCGAATCTATGCCCTGCCATTACCGAATATTGGCAATGACACCTTGCTTTTTAATGAAGAGATTTTAGAGCTTGTATTGGATAAATTCAGAGATAAAAATATTCTTTGGGAAGATGGCTCTGGAACTGAAAGTAGAATTATAGCAAAACCCGGCTTGTATTCAGTCAAGGTAACAGATGGTTATTGTATTGCTCATGACAGCATGAGGGTTGAATATATCAACAGTCAGCTGGAGATACATGGCTTGTGCTATGAAGACAGTACCACCTTGCAGCCAATAGACGTATCGATTGATTCCGTTCAATGGATAATTGAAAATCAAACATTCACAACTGTTGGACCTAAAAATCAATTCCAGTATGTTTTTAGTAGAAATGGGAAGCAAGCTGTCAAAATTAACGCCTTTAAAAAGGGGCTGAATCGGTCATGGGAAGATTCGGTTGAGATCATTCAATTAGAGAAGGATTTTTTAAAGGATTCTGTCACAACCTGTTCCACAAGCACTTTAATTCCTGACCTAAAAGAAGGCCCCTACACATATTTATGGAGCACAGGCTCAACCATTCGCCATCTTGAAGTAGACAGACCAGGGCAATATTGGCTTGAAATCTCAAAGAATGGGTGTTCAGAAGTAGATAGCAGCCATGTATTTATTAAAACTTGCAGTTGCAACTATCACATCCCAACTGCTTTCAGTCCTAATAATGATGGCTTGAATGACGGTTTTTACCTTCAATCAGAATGTCCCGTTGAAGAGTTAGAAGCCAGC
>CAZYJD010000156.1:0-3077 GCA_964647785.1 uncultured Chitinophagaceae bacterium | reverse complement strand
AAACATCAAAGAAGAAAACGGCCGTAAATGGTCGCATACCATTGATCCGCGCACCGGCTATCCGGTACAATCAGATGTGCTTAGTGCCAGCATTGTAGCACCCAACTGTATGACAGCCGATGCACTTGCCACCGCCTGCATGGTGATGGGCAAAAACGCCTGCCTCGATCTGATCAATCAAATGGATGGAGTGGAAGCATATCTGATCGGTTCAGATGAAAACGGAAACTTCACGGAACACCTCAGCAGCGGAATGCAAGCTTTGATGGTGGTAGAGTGAGGAGGCTTGGCGTTGGAAGTTGGAGGTTTGAGGTTTGGTGGTGCATTAGAAGGTCGCTCTTGCTTCTCACAGATTTCACGGAATTCACAGATCAAAGCTTCGCTTATTATTTCTCGCAGAAGTCGCGGAAGGACACAGAAGAAAAAAGCTGACGCTTTTTAGTGCTGCTCCTGTGCCTTGTGTCTCACAGATTTCACGGAAGTCACAGATCAAAGCTTCGCTTATAATTTCTCGCAGAAGACGCAGAATACGCAGAATCAAAAAGCTGTCGCTTTTTAGTGTAGCTCTTGTGCTTGCATCTTGTGGAATGTACTGGTCAAAGCTTCGCTTAGTATTTCTCGCAGAAGGCACAGAATTACACAGAATCAAAAAGCTGTCGCTTTTTTTCACATGGAATGAGCTGAATAGCACAGAAGTAGAAGCTGATGCTTTTTAATGACGCCTTGCTTCTGACCTCTTGCCCCTCAACTCTCTGCTCTACACGTCCTACATCCTAAATCCTACATCCTACATCAACCCTAATACGTCAACCTCCATATCGCTTTCGCCAGCACGGTGGTTCGTTCGGGGCCTCCTGCGAAGCCATTTCCGCGGTATAATTGATTAACAATGAGGAATACATCCGTACCAATTTTGGGTATCCAACGCAATCTGAAATTGAAATTGATCAAATCTGCTTCGGTATTCCATTGGGCCAAAAACGAGCCGAATAAATTGGGGTTCACCGCATGTTGCATGCGCGCATTTAACAACTCGTTGCGGAAAGATCCTTCCGTCAAGCGCACCTGGTTGTGGGTGTATGCCAGATTGAAACTGGCGTGCTTGCCTGCCCGCCAAAGCAGTTGTGCATTCGTTCTCCAGCTTTCACCATTGTAGAACTCTCCAAAAGTTACATTCGTGTTCAAAGAGAGGGTTCTTCCCTGAAAACTGCTCAAAGCGACGTTCCATTCATTCCACCAGTACAAACCCGAATCAATGGTTATGTTGGTTCTAATGTTAAAGTCTTCGATCAGTCCTTCTGCTATGCGTCGGAATTCCGCAGAAATGGACTCGCCCGATCGGGTGTCGAATCCAAAAAATCGAAAGGTATAATTGAACGACTGAATTTCGCGGGTATCATTGTACATGGTGTAGGTAATCTGTGCAGGCACAAAATCGTATTGCCGAATCCACATGAGCCTTTTTTTAGGCCTGGGCAGAAAGCCGAAATTGATGAAATGCTCCCTGAAATTGCTGCGTCGCATCAGTCCTGTTTCAGGGTTAAACGCCTCCGGACTTTGCTGCGTGCTGGCAAAAATGCTGTACTTATCGTTCGGGTAGCTCACAAATGCGCGGTAGGCATAGGCGTCTGCTTGCCAGCCATCATCCGTGTTATGGGTTTTGATAAAGGCACCCCCGATGTCAAAATTGCGTTTGCCAAACAATTTGGCTGTGCTATATCTTCCATTCACTCCAGTGGTGCTGTGCCAGCGACCCTGGCGGTAGGTGTTGGAACTCATGATACCGGCAATGCTTTGGGTGCCGAGGTCTTGTCGCCAGCTGAGTGCCGTGTAATTGGTCGATGCTTGCTCAGCTGTTTCTGCTGTTTGCAAACTCATCAGGCCCACGGTGCGGTTGGCTTCTTTTCCCAGCAAGCGGGCACCACCCAGAATGGGCACTGCTTCTCGGTTTTCGTCCAAGCCAATTTTGCGCGTGTAAAAAGGAATGATGCGGTTGCCGCCAAAACCCATGTCGAAATAATCGTCACCTTCCAGAAAGAACTCTCTAAGTTCCGGAAAAAAGAGCGGAAAGCGCGTGAGGTTCACCTGTTGTTGATCCGCTTCTACCTGTGCAAAATCCGGATTGAGGGTGAGGTTGAGCCGCCAGGTGGGGGAGATGAGGTAATTGACATCCCCACCTATATTGCCTCTGGCTTCATTGCTGCGATTGATGCGTTCGCCACCGCCAATGGCGTAGGGTTTCACTTCCACAAATTGTCGGTCGGTGAGTCTTCCCAGACCGTAAAGCGTGCCTGCCTGATTCACTTGCTCGATGCGGTTATCCCGACTCCAACCCTGCCAGCGCACCTGTTCGCGTTTGCGGCGGATGTTGCGCTCGAAATTGATGCCCCATTCCTGCTGCTCTAGACCTCTACGGTATTTCAAGGTGTAGAAAGGAATTTCAAATTCAGCAAACCAGCCTGAATCGGTTATGGTGGTGCGCACATCCCAAACGCCATTCCAATAAGCATTGCTCGATCCACCATTGTTAAATACCACCCGATCTGCACGAGCGGCATTGGGATTGGTCACAAACATATAGCCGTTGCGCTGGTCCTTGTAAGGGTCGATGATGAGAATAAAATTGTCATCCAAACCATAGTTGAAATCGCGTTGCAATTCTTTGGCAATGATGCCCGAAGGATCGCCGTCGTAGCACCAAACCCCCACATACAGAAAGTTTTCGTTGTACACCACCGCCACCTCTGTACGCTCGCTGGCTTTTTGACCGGCAAAGAGTTCACGCTGGGTAAAGTTGTTGATTCGGGGCGCTTTTTGCCAACAAGCATCATCCAAACGGCCATCGATCACAGGAGCATTCTCAATGGCTTGCGCCATGAGTTGATCGGGTAGGGAGCGCTGTCCTTTTCCCGTTAACCAGGGCAACAGCAATGCGCATATCCAAAGGCCTTTTTTCACGGGCGGCAAAAGTAGGGGGTTTCTTTGAGTTATTGGATTGTACTGGCACAGATGATTGCAATTCAGGCCAATAGTAAAAGCAGCACGTTAAAAAATGGTGTTTTTTTGAAATTGTAAAA
>CAZYJD010000155.1:540-3223 GCA_964647785.1 uncultured Chitinophagaceae bacterium | reverse complement strand
TCATCGAAACCAGGGGTGCGAAAAATAGATTTATAACGCGATGCCCCTTCAATTTTTTCGATGCTATTGCGAATATTGGTTCGATTGTATCCTGAAGAATAGGTCAGGGCCTTGCGGTACATTTCAAGAGCCTTGTTGTTATTCTTTTTCATTTCATGGCATTGTGCCATGGTTTCAAAAGCTGCCTCGTTGTACGGATGGATGGTGAGCACCTCTTGGGCGTTTGTAATGGCTTCATCATAGCGTTCGAGCTCATAGAGATAATCGGCTTTTTCAATTCTGTAAGAACTCACCTGTGGGCTCATACGTATGCGATCATCCATGAGGGCAAGTGTCTTTTTACTTTTCTTTCTACCCTTGTAAAATTCGATGGCTACTTCAAAATCATCATCATTGCTGCCTCTTTTCAATCGTTTAATTGCCGCCTTTTGTTCGCGCAGCTCTTCTCGTGCACCGAACTTCTCTCTGGGAGGCACGTAGGTACTTAACTCTGTTTCCAGCCAACTGCTGTATTCAGCGTAGCGGTTCATGATCGATTGAATGTAGGCATCGCGCGCATCCTTCTGTCCTACTTTATCGAAATACATCAAATAGTTGCGAACAATGGTTCTAGAATCGGGGCATAATCGGTTGAGAAAATCAAGGCTTTCTTTAAACTTCTCCGGATCCGTTTTTAGATCAATTTCCTGATGCTTTTCGTACAAGTAACCAAAAACCGGACTTTTCTCCTTAGAAAGGGCACTCATGAGGCGATAAGCCTGTTCAATTTTCCCATTGAAACTCAGAGCTTTCGCAGCGAGGTAAGCATAGAGCACATTGCCCGGATTTTTTTTAGCCAAGGGGACGAAATAGGCCTCGGCATCATAATAATCGCCATCGCGAATCAACGCCTTGCAATAGGCAAAATCTAAAAACGGTCGGCCCTGGATTTGCAACTTTTGATACAGCTGTTCATCGGTACTCATGCTGAGGCGTTCGCTTTGGGGTTTCCATTGGTCATTCACCTCCCCCTCCCGACTAAAGGCCAAATCTTCAACAGCCGCGCCATACTCATTGGTAAAGCGCAGCGAAAGCATATCCTGATTGTAGGAAGGGCTGTCAAAAAAACTAAGCAGGTCATAGGTGTCCATGAGCGGATTGTAGCTCGAGAGCTTGATGAGTAAGCTATGTTTACCCGCGGGCAGTTTCAGTGAAATGGCATCGCGATCGTATTGAAATCGAACCCGTGATGAATCACTCAACACCTCATAACCATTGATCCATATTTTGATGGGAGCGCTTCTTCCGATTCGCAATTGCAGGCTTCGCTCTTCATTGAGGCTAAAAAAACACTGCGCGTAATAAGTAAAATCCTGTCCATAGGGTACTTCTTGTAAATGCTGTCCAAAGTACAATCGACCCGTACCGGCGGTATAGGCGGGACTCACCCATTGCAACTCTCGGCCCGATTCATCTGTATAGCGAATCTCTTTTTTGAAACCGTCTTTCTCAGGCGGAAACACTTCAACATGGCCACTGCCATTGGCGTTTTTAAACGGACCAATTACGTTCCAAGGGAGAAGGGGAAAAATTTTGCGATAGCGCTGAAGGTTTTTCTCATAATCTTTGCTCGCATCGCTTTCGCGAAGAGCAAGCTGCAGGCGGGCTTCCAGGCGAGCGCTTTCCGATAATCGCACGTCATTCACTGTTTTCTCATAATCCTCTTCATAGGCATTCCAGAAAGTAGTATACAAGGCATCGATGGGATAATGACGCAAATAGCGACTCACTGTGTTTTGGTAGGCGATGGGTGCATTAAAAATTTCATGAATGACAATCATGCCTTCAAGGGCATCCTGATTCAGGCTGTCTTTTTGAAGGCTGGCTTCAAACTGCTCTTGGGCCGCAAAGAAATCTCCGGCCAGCAGTGCATCCCAACCCTCACTCTGCTCAAGGGCATAGGCGTTGTAAGGAAGCGCAGGCAGAAGAATTAAGAGGAGTTTGTATAGCTTTGTCATAGCCCGACAAAGATGGTGCATTGGATGAAATAAACTTTACAAATCACCCATGAAAAGAATCGACTTTATACGACTGGCAGGCTTTGGAAGTGCCGCATTTTCTTTGAATTTTTCTGCATTTGGAGCAGTAGAATCCGAAAATGAGTTGCCCGTACCGAAAGGTCAATTGTCTGACTTAAGAAACGAAGCATATTGGGAAAAAGTTGCTCAGGCTTTTGGTCAGCAACACCCCTTTAAACAATTGGAGAACGGTTACTTCAGTCCGATGCCGTCCTTTACCAGCCAGGCCTTCACACGTTATGCCGCCGATATCAATGGGCGCACCTCCTGGTTCATGCGCAAAGAACAATAAGATACCATAGAGAATGCTCGTAAAATGCTGGCCGGCTTCCTAGAAACCGATCCTGAACAGGTGGCCATCACCCGAAATACCACCGAGAGTTTAAATATTGTCATACAGGGTTTTCCCTGGAAACCGGGCGATGAAGTGATTATTGGCAATCAGGATTACGGCAGTATGGTGGCCGCTTTTAAGCAAGTGAAAAAGCGTTATGGCGTGATTGTTCGTGTTGCAGAGGTGCCCTTACATCCACAGAGCGATGATGAAGTGGTGCAGGCCTATTTGAAGCATTTGAATGAACGCACACGCATGTTGCACCTCACACATTTGATCAATTTAAGCGGGC
>CAZYJD010000155.1:0-530 GCA_964647785.1 uncultured Chitinophagaceae bacterium | reverse complement strand
AAATCATTCCCGTGGCACCCATTGCCCGGATAGCGCGCGAAAAAGGGGTTTTAGTAGCCGTGGATTCAGCACATGCGATTGCGCAAATCCAATTCAAAATCGACGAATTACAAGCCGATTTTGTGGGCGCCAGTTTGCATAAATGGCTGTCGGCACCATTGGGCTTGGGCTTATTGTGGGCCCGAAAATCTGCCATTTCTCAAATATGGCCCTTGATGGCAGATGACAGCTATGCAGAGGATGACATCCGCAAATTCGAGCATTTAGGCACCCGACCCGTGCAAGCCCATATGAGTATTGCACAAGCCATTGCTTTCCACCGGCAAATTGGTGGCGAATTGAAAGAAAATCGTTTGCGGCTGCTAAAAGAAGAATGGCATGAGAACATTCGGCAGTTGCCGGGCATTGTTGATTTTACTCCTACAGGCAAAAGAAGCTGCGCCATTGCTTGCGTGGGGGTGAAAGGCATGACCCCATCCGAGCTGGCCGAAAAACTGTATAAGGATTATAATATTTTCACCGTAGCCATT
>CAZYJD010000154.1:0-3265 GCA_964647785.1 uncultured Chitinophagaceae bacterium | reverse complement strand
AACACCCAAAAATTTTCTGCTTAATCTATTTGGTTCTTAAGATAGAATGATGGGGGAAAAATGAAAAGTGTTCTGGCCTCAGATAAATTAATCGAACCGTTCTGAACACTCTGCACAAACATTTTTATAATAGTCAACGAACTCAACTCTTAACAGCTTCACAAGTTGGACTTTTATATTTTTACCGCACCTTAATCATGAAAGAACTCGTTTTTGCCAGCAACAATGCACACAAAGTGCGGGAAATCAGGGAAATGCTGGGTGATCAATACCGCATCCTTTCTTTGGCTGATATCGGCTTTGTGCAAGACATCGCTGAAACAGCCGACACCCTGGAGGGAAATGCTTTGCTCAAGGCCCGGACCATTCATGACTTTTGCGGCAAAGATGTATTTGCCGATGATACGGGCTTGGAAGTTTACGCTCTAAACATGGAACCCGGCGTTTACTCTGCCAGATATGCCGGAATGCAAAAAAACGACTCTGATAACATGAGCCTTCTGCTGCAAAAGATGGAACAGCTGGAAAACCGCAGTGCCCGATTCCGCACCGCCATTGCTCTCATCATGCAGGGAAAGAGCTTTTTGTTTGAAGGAATTGTTGAAGGGCGCATTGCTCAACAGGCCAGTGGCTCCGGGGGCTTCGGTTACGATCCCATTTTCATACCCGAAAATGAAAACCTCAGCTTTGCAGAAATGAGCGCGGATGAAAAAAACCGCATGAGTCACCGCGGACGGGCCTTGCAAAAGCTCCGGGATTTTCTCCAATAGCCTGCTGACCTCAGTTCAGATTGAAGTTCTCGACAAGGTGTATCCGAATATATGCGACCCTGTTTGGGTCGACTTTAAACCCCATCAACGTCTCCTGAAAGGGACGTTGATGATAACTTACTAAAATCATCAATTTGGATCATGTAGTGATGCTATTTATACATCAACGTCCCCTTCTGGCGGCGGGAGACGTTGATGGGGGAAAAAACAGCCTACAGAGCTCAGTTCAAATTGAAATCAAATTGAATGTTCTATGGCCATACAATTGGAGATTGCTTGACTCCAGATGGGTCTAAAAGAATGGCTGTTTCTCCCACTTGTTCCTAGCCCATTCCTTTGGTTTCATTGCTAAAACAAGCTATATCATGCATTGGGAGGCTCTTTAAATGACTGCTTATCCCTTGGGATAGGGTCTGCTTGCCGGACCTGTGTAGATCTGACGCGGACGACCAATGGGCTCGTTGTTTTCGCGCATTTCTTTCCACTGTGCAATCCAACCCGGAAGGCGACCCAATGCAAAAAGCGGGGTAAACATCTGAACCGGGAAACCAATTGCACGGTAAATGATGCCTGAGTAGAAATCGACATTCGGGAACAATTTGCGCTCTACGAAATACGGATCACTCAAGGCTGTTTCTTCCAGCTTCTTGGCAATCTCAAGAACCGGATCATTGATGCCGAGTTTGTTCAAAATATCATCACATGATTTCTTGATGATTTTCGCTCTGGGGTCGTAGTTCTTGTAAACGCGGTGACCGAAGCCCATGAGGCGGAAAGGATCATCCTTATCCTTGGCCTTTTCAATGTATTTCTGGGCATTGCCCCCATCGGCTTTGATGCCTTCGAGCATTTCAATCACTTTCTGGTTGGCGCCACCGTGAAGCGGGCCCCACAGTGCAGCAATACCTGCGGAGATGGATGCATACAGGTTGGCATGCGATGAACCAACGATGCGCACCGTGCTGGCTGAGCAGTTTTGCTCATGATCGGCGTGCAGAATCAGCAATTTATTCATGGCATCTACCACCACCGGATCCATTTCATATTCTTCGGTTACGTTTTTGAACGTCATGTTCATGAAGTTCGACACATAATCCAGGTTGTTCTGCGGATAGATCACCGGATGGCCGATGGACTTCTTGTAAATCATGGCCGTAATGGTTGGCATCTTGGCCAGAAGCCGGCGAATGGTGGTATCGCGCTGCTCGTCAGAAAAGTTGGGGTTCAGACTTTCAGGATAGAAAGAAGAGAGCGAAGAAATCATGGCAATCAGCTGACCCATGGGGTGAGATCCGGTAGGCCATGCCTTGAAAATGTTCTGCATATCCTCATTCACCAGCGTATGGCGGCGAATGCTGTTGTCCCAATCTTCATATTGCGTTTTGTTCGGCAACTCACCATAAATCAACAGATAGGCTACTTCGAGGAAGCTGGCGTTCTCAGCCAGGTCTTCAATGCTGTAACCACGGTGACTCAAGCGGCCGGCTTCACCATCGAGAAAGGTAATATTGCTCACGGTTGAACCCGTGTTCTTGTAACCGACATCAAGGGTTACTGCACCCGTTTGGGCGCGTAGCTTCGAGATATCAATTCCAACTTCATCTTCGGTTCCCCTGATCAGCGGGAGTTCTACTTCCTTTCCGTCTAAGGTGATTTTGGCTGTTTCTGACATGGTGTGTGCGTTCATTTTATTGGCAGTGCAAAAGTACTTTTTATGTTCTGATTTTAAAACGGATGCCTCAGTAAGCTTCCGCAAATTGAACAACGAAAGGGCTACATTTGTTGACAGATGGGAGAAAAAAAATGAAGAGACAAATCAACGGCATATTGGAAGGGCTGAATGAAAAGGCAGCATTGAAGCAACTGGTGTTCCGCAACACCGTAGATATCTTTAACCGCTTTAAGGCCGATGCTCAAAAAATCGTGGACGATCTGGTGCCAAAGGTCCTTGAAAATCAATATGTTGAAGTATCCATACAGGAAATCACGCCTTATGAGTTTCACCTCAAATTCAGCGGTGACACCCTGGTGTTCATGATGCATACCAATGTGTTTACCTTCCCGATGGAGCACCATGTGAGCAAATCGAAATATGTGCAGGAAGATGAAGCCCGGGCTTATTTTGGCATGATTCAGATTTACAATTTCCTTTCCGACTCTTTGAAATTCAATCGAATGGCAGATGTGGGCTATTTACTGGGGCGCATTTTTGTCAATTATGAGAACCACTTTTTTGCCGATGGCGAACGCCAGCTCGATTTTCTTTTCAAGGAGTTGGGCACCCAAACCATGACCGATGAATTCATTTGCACCATCATTGAACAGTGCATGCTGTACTGCCTGAATTTCGATCTCTATGTCCCCCCCATCGAGATGATGAAACAAATCACCATCGACGAGAAGAACTACAGCAGCCAAAACAACGCCCTGGCCACAGGCAAGCGCTTAGGATTTCAGATGAGCGCAGACCGGGATGTAGAGGGTTGAGGGCAAAC
>CAZYJD010000153.1:0-3268 GCA_964647785.1 uncultured Chitinophagaceae bacterium | reverse complement strand
ACGTATACCTAACTTTCGACGATGGACCGCACCCCGAAATTACCCCATGGGTTATCGACCAATTAACAAGGCGGAATATGCGAGCCACTTTTTTTTGCATTGGTGATAATGCCAGAAAATTTCCGGCGGTGATGAATCAGTTGCGAAATGCAAATATGGGCATCGGCAACCACAGCATGCACCACTTCAATGGCTGGAAACAGCGCACCAATATATATGTGGAGAATGTGAAACTCGCACAAGAATATGTTGGTGAGAGCAGGTTGTTCAGACCTCCCTATGGAAGAATGAAAAGTTCACAAGCGCGATTGCTCAAGAAGGATTTTAACATTGTGATGTGGAGCTATGTAACAGGCGACTGGAATAAAAAGCTCGATTGCCAAGCCGTTTTGAGTGGCCTTAAGCGATTTTCCCGACCGGGATTCATTCCAGTATTTCACGATTCTGAAAAGGCATGGAAGAATGTGAGGGAGATTTTGCCTGCTTATCTCGATTTTTTGCAGGAAAGTAACTTTACTTCTAATAATCTTCCCGATGATTGAGATCATTTACGTTTTCAGCGGCCTGGTGTTTCTTCTTTTTTTCGGAGTGCTGTTCTTCTGTTTGAGAGGGATAGGCATGAATGCAAAATACCCGCTTCAAAACTGGGTGGAATGGCCCAAAGTAAGCGTGCTGCTGGCCGCGCGTAATGAGGAAAAACTCATACTCCGATCACTGGAGGCCATGCATCACTTTGATTACCCCAAAGAAAAATTACAGATCTTGGTGGGGAATGATCAGAGTGAAGACCGCACCGAAGAACTGATTCGCAGCTACATCAAAGGCAAGCCATCATTTGAATTGTTGAACATTGAGCAGAACCTGGGCAAAGGCCGTGGCAAGGCAAATGTGCTGGCCCATCTGGCGCATCATGCGGATGGGCAGTTCTATTTGATTACCGATGTGGATGTTGCATTGCCCGCAGGATGGGTGAAAAGCATGCTGGCTCAGTTCACCCCTGAGGTGGGTTTGGTTTCCGGAACCACCCTATGTGCTAAAGGCGGTTTTTTTGCTTGGATGCAACGCATCGATTGGATACATTTCATGGGCTACATCAAGGCAATGGCTAATCAAGGGATTGCCTGCACCTCGGTCGGGAATAATATGGCCGTTAGGGCAGAGGCATACTGGCAAACCGGCGGCTATGAAAACATCGATTTCTCGATCACCGAGGATTATAAATTATTTCAGGAAGTGAGCGCAAAGGGCTGGGGATGGCGCAACATACTTACACCGGAAAGCACTGGACAAGCCTGGTACATCGACTCCTTGCCAGAATTCTTGAATCAACGAAAGCGATGGCTGCAAGGTGCCCGCGATCTTCCATTCAACTGGAAAGCAATGATGGTCATCTTTGGAGCATTCTTTCCGGCCTTTTGGCTTCTATTGCCAGTAAACCCCATGCTTGCGTTGGCTGTGGTTTCGGTTAAATTTATTCTGCAATCGTATTTCATTGGTCGATGTCTGCAACTGGCCGGACAAGCAAGGCCAAGTGGGTACCTTTTGGTGGCTTATGAGGTGTTCTTGCAGTTCAGTGTGCTTTTGTCGGTGTTTTTCTTTTTGTTGCCCTTTCGCACACGCTGGAAGGGGCGCGTATACAACCGTGCATATTTAGGCGATATTTGAAGCATGCATCCGCGATTAATCGATTTTTCTACCCCTGAATGGCTGCAGCGACTTTTGCCGGCTCACATCATTGTTTATTCCTATGGTTTCATGATTGCCCTGGGCATATTGGCCGCATTTCTTATCACTCTGAGGATGTCGAGAAAATTTGGGCTGAAGTCGGAGGATTTATCGACTTTGTTCATGTGGGTTTTTCTGGCTGCCTTCATCGGCGGAAAACTTTTTTTCTACTTGGAAGATTTCAGCCACTACTTGCAGAATCCATCAGAAATGCTTCGAATTGCAGGCGGAGGTTTTGTGTTTTATGGTTCATTGATATTTGCCATTCCGGTGATTATCTGGTGGTTGAAGAAACAAAAAATACCCGTTAGGCCATTCATGGATATTCTGGCATTTGCCGGTCCGGTGGTGCACTCATTTGGTCGGGTAGGTTGTTTCCTGGCCGGTTGCTGCCATGGTAAAGTATGCCACAATTACCTGGGCGTTACCTTCACTGACCCTCACAGCATGGCGCGTCCCCTGCACACCCCCTTGTATCCTACACAATTGTTTGATATTGCGCTCAATTTGCTGATACTCGTGGCTGTATTTGCCCTGCGAAAAAAGCAACAATTTGAAGGGCAGCTCTTTTTGCTCTACTTGCTCATGTATGCCGTGGGCAGATCGGTGGTTGAGGAGTTCAGAGGTGATGAGGCACGCGGTTTTGTTTTTGAAGGCCTGTTGAGTCATTCGCAGTTCATAGCAATCATCATTGTTGCGGTTGTAGGGATGGTATGGCGCCGATGGAAAACAACCAATGCCCTTTGGTGAAATAGGCTTAGCGCATCTTTGGTAAACAGGTGAATTGCAACTTATGGGGGTACAATTCAATTTCAAATTGCTGCGATTTTAGCACCTGACCATCCATGTGTGCGTTCAATAACCACTCTGAACGAAGATTTAACTTCTTAAATGTTTGGCTTTTGACAAATGGCAATTTGATATGCCGGCCATTGCGCACCTTGTTCAAATGCAGGATTCTACTCACAATGCCAACATCAGAAAGACTCACCATATTTAATGCACCATCGCTTATTTGAGCTCCGGGAAGCAGTTTGTAACCACCCCCAATGTAAGCGCCGTTCCCGATGCTTAACATGAATAGACTCAATTCAAAAACCTCTTCTTCTATGGTCAATGTGCACGGTTTGTGGCGATAAAACAAGAGCCCTGCTAAAACTGGTAGCTGATAGCGCAGTAAACTGCCCAGCCACTTCAGGGGTTTCCAGTTAGACCAGTGGGCCACTGTACCGTCATAGCCAATGCCCACCCCATTGATGAAACGCCTGCCATTGCATAGGCCCAGGTCGAGTTCTGTGTATTCACTGCTTTCAAAAAGCGCAAAGTATTGCTCAGCTCTCTCCAATTCGGGATAAAGAGAACGGGCAAAATCATTTCCACTGCCGCATGGAATGAGCATGAAACGCTCTTTTTCCGGTTCTTCAAATGCATTCAAGCAATCAGAAATGGTGCCATCTCCCCCCACAATCACCACCTTTTCATGCGGTATCTCAGCTGCTCTTTTTATGCCTGCTTGGTCCGATGGTTTTTTGGTGGTGTATAC
>CAZYJD010000152.1:0-3285 GCA_964647785.1 uncultured Chitinophagaceae bacterium | reverse complement strand
AAGATATGGAGGAGGTCATCTTAAGTTTGTCAGTCACCTGGGCGGTTCCCGTTGTTCTTACAGACGTTCTGTTGAATGAGTTCAAAGGAATGATACCTGTTTCTGAACTGTTACCGATTGATAAGTAATAGGTGTTTTTAGCACTACCTCCAGAAATAGCAAGGTTGGTGTTGCTTCTGTAACCGGTTTGGAAAAAATCTTCGGCATTATTAATTGCTGGTACAGTTCCTTTCGTTCCTGCAACCATTGCGCTTTCATCATCGGTAATATCTCCATTGGCATCGTAACCCAGTTCTCCGATCTTAGGTCCCCAAGAAAAGGCAGCTGTTCCTGTGCCGAAGCCACTGTAAGTTCCAAGTCCCTGACCGTATTGTGTTTGCAATGCCGGTAATTTATTCACCTTTAATAGTTCAAGAGAAGAACTGAATTCCACAGTGAAAGGCTTGTTCAATGCACCTTTTTTAGTGGTTACCAGAATTACACCATTGGCTCCTCTGGTTCCGTAAAGCGCAGCAGCAGCTCCTCCTTTGAGAACGGTAACATCCTCGATATCAGCAGAATTGAGGTCAATGGCACGGTTGGATAAAGCAACACCCGCGCGCAAATCTTCTGTTGCGTTTTGAGAGTTGTCAATCGGGATACCATCCACCACAATCAGGGGCTGATTATCATTGGAGGTAAAGGTTGCATTACCCCTGATACGAATGTAAGAAGCAGATCCGGCCGCCCCACCTGATCCAATTACTTGAACCCCGGCAGCTTTTGAAGAAAGCCCTTGAATTACATTCGGCTCCGCGGAGGATTGCAGGTCTTCACCACCCACTTTTTCCGTAGAGTAGCCCAGAGCCCTGATGTCTTTTTTGATGGCCATGGCTGTAACCACCGCATCTTGAAGTCCTTGAATTTCTTCAATCATCACAACATCAGCTGTTGAACCTGTTACCGTTTTTTCCTGGGTTTTAAACCCAATGGAGGAAAAAACCAGAATGGCATCGCCTTGTGGAACATTGATGACGTACTTACCGTTGTCATCTGAAAAGGTTCCAGTTTTAGACCCTTTTAAAAACACACTTACCCCTGCTAGGGATTCTCCGGTTTCTGAGGTGATCTTACCTGAAACCGATCTCGTTTGTGCAGATGCTGTACCCGTGAGTAAAAGCAACGACGCACAAAACATGAATAGTTTGTACATACTTGTCATTATTTTACATTTAGTTCACATCAAATTAACGTAAAAATGACATTCAAAACAAGTGCGTGATAAAATTGACAAAATGCTATCATTGCAGCTTGTTTACCAATTTATTACTTAGCCTGTCCTCGTTTGCATGTTTGGCTCTCAATGGAGGAAGTATCCTTCAAAGTCGAAAATGGAGTGCATTTTTTGTTCTGTTGGGTATCTCATCGCTATTGTCCGGGGTTGGTCACAGTTTAAACGATGAATACCATTGGTTGATCATTTCGAGGTTGGTCATGTTGTTTGGCATGTTCATGGCCATTAATGCTGGTTTGGAGTTGTATGGATTTATTCGGGTTAAACGCTCTAAGGCCTTTAATTTGGTGATTCATATGATTCTTGCAGGCTTGCTCCTGTACGACAACAATTTTGTTTGGGTAAATGCTTCGGTTGCAGGTACGTTCGGGATGTTTATTCCGCTTGGGTTAAGGAAAAGCCAGGTGTCGAAGTTCATCAGCAATCCTATGTACGGAGGCATTATATTATTGGTTATTGGCGGGCTGGTTTTTGCTCGTTTTCCCAGAGAAACAGGAACTGAGGGCATGCACGTCGCGCATATAATCGTATCGGCAGGCACATTCTTGATAGGTTGGTCGCTTAGCAAGCATATTGCTTATAAAGAGGGAAATTATGACGAGAATCAAGCTACAGATTCCTGAAAAGGAACCACTCTTCAGTACCATCATTGAATTGAGAATTACCGATATGAACTACGGAGGTCATATGGGCAATGAAGTGGTTTTGGTTTTGGCGCACGAGGCCAGAATGCGTTGGCTTCAAAGCATCGGGCAAAGCGAAATGAACCTGATGGGCAAAAGCATCATACAGGCAGATGCCGCAGTGGTTTATCAATCAGAAGGGTATACGGGTGATCGCATAGAAGTACTCATTTATGTTCAAACTTCAGGTTCTTCCGGCTTTGAAATGATTTATCAAATGAAAAACCTGAGCAAGACGAAGGATTTGGCCGTTGTAAAAACGGGTATGGTATTTTACAACTACGAACTCGGTAAGGTAGAGCGCATTCCCGAAGGCTTTGAAACAATAATTCACTAAGATTGCATATAGGATGAAACAGTATTTTTCAATCGCTTTCTTGATGCTGGCGGGATTGTTCTCTATGGGGCAACAAACCGATCAGCAGTTTATTCGGGCATTGTTTGATCAGGAACTCACAGAAGGGCAGAGCCATGAACTGTTGCGACAATTATGTAAGGATGTAGGAAATCGTTTGAGTGGTTCAGAGGGCGCAGATAAAGCAGTAGCATGGAGCTTGGAGACCATGAAGGCAATGGGTTTCGATACGGTTTATCTACAGCCCATTGAGGTGCCGGTATGGGTTAGGGGAGAAAAAGAAAATTTTCGCCTGATTTCAGATGGAAAGGATATCAGCTTACACGGATTTTCACTGGGGGGGAGCGTCGGTACCAATGGGCAAATCAAGGCTGAAGTGGTGGAAGTGGATGGCATTGAAAGCGTTCAACAAATGCCAGATGGGGCCTTGAAAGGGAAGATTGTTTTTTACAACCGTCCCATGGATCCCAGAAAGATCAACACCTTTGAGTCGTACGGCGGCTGTGTGGATCAACGCTATGCAGGTGCATCTGAAGCAGCGGCAAAAGGCGCAATAGGAGTAGTGGTGCGTTCAATGAGCCTTCGGAATGATCAACATCCTCATACCGGAAGCATGGGGTATCAGAAAGGCATCCCCCAAATCCCGGCAGCGGCTATCAGCACTGCCGATGCCGACCGTCTTTCGGAAGTTTTGCAGGCAGATAAGAAGGCACAGATAGAAATGGAAATGGATTGTTATCAGCTTCAGGATAAGCCTTCATACAATGTGATTGCCGAATTGAGAGGAAGCGTTTTTCCCAGTGAAATCATTGCCTTTGGCGGACATTTGGACAGCTGGGATAAAGGAGAGGGCGCTCATGACGATGGCGCCGGCGTGATTCACAGTTTGGAGGCGATGCGTTTGATCAAGGAAAGTGGATACAAACCCAGATACACACTAAGAGTGGTCTTTTTTATGAATGAGGAGAATGGCA
>CAZYJD010000151.1:0-3301 GCA_964647785.1 uncultured Chitinophagaceae bacterium | reverse complement strand
TGACCGGACCGAATGTGGTAAAAACGGTTACCAACGAAGAAGTGAGCAGCGAAGATTTGGGGGGAGCCAGCGTGCATGCTTCCAAATCAGGCGTAGCGCACTTCACCGCACCCAATGAATTGATGGCGCTGGAAAAATTAAAGCAATTGCTGAGTTACATTCCCCAAAATTGCGAAGAGTTGCCTCCGGCTCTGCCTTATGAATTGGGTGATGAAATTCGGTCGCAACTGGCATCCATCGTGCCGGACAATCCCAATCAGCCCTACGACATTCGAGAGGTGATTGAAGGCACCATTGATGAGGGAAGTTTCTACGAAGTACATGAAGAATTTGCCCCCAACATCGTGGTGGGCTTTGCGCGTCTCGGCGGAAGAAGCATCGGTATCATTGCCAACCAGCCCGCTTATCTCGCAGGGGTGTTGGATGTGAAATCATCGCAAAAAGGAGCCCGTTTCGTTCGCTTCTGCGATGCGTTTAACATTCCATTGCTAGTGTTTGAAGATGTTCCGGGCTTTCTGCCGGGTACAGATCAGGAGTGGAACGCCATCATCACCAATGGAGCCAAGTTACTGTATGCCTTTAGTGAAGCAACCGTGCCCCGGGTTACCGTCATTACCCGCAAAGCCTATGGCGGTGCTTATGATGTCATGAATTCCAAACACATTGGCGCCGATATGAACTTTGCCTGGCCAAGTGCCGAAATTGCCGTAATGGGTGCCAAAGGAGCCGCTGAAATTATCTTTAGACGCGAAATTGCCGATGCCGCCGACCCGGAAGCAGCCCTGAAAGAAAAAGAAGCCGAGTATACAGGCATTTTTGCCAACCCCTATCGCGCAGCAGAACGAGGCTTCATTGATGAAGTGATTTTTCCGGAAGAAACACGCCTGAAGTTGATCAAGGCCTTTAAAATGCTTGAAAACAAAGCAGAAAAACTTCCCAAAAAGAAACACGGAAACATCCCGCTTTGAAGCCGCTAGATTTAATCCTGGTCATGCCGGCCTACAATGACGAAGGCGCCATCGAACATGTGGTGAAGTCGTGGTACAACTATTTCGAAAACTTCCCTGAACACCTTCAATGGCAAATGATGGTGTTCAACGATGGATCTAAAGACCGAACGGCCGATCTCCTGAATTCACTAAGCAAAGAGCTACCGAATCTCAGAGTTGTACACCAGCAAAATCAAGGACACGGCAACACCATCCTCAATGCCTATGAGCAGGCACTTTCTCTGCAGCCCGCTTATATTTTTCAAACCGATAGCGACCACCAGCTGGTCCCTGAAGATTTCATGGCTTTTTGGAAAGCCCGCACCGACAGCCCTTTTATTTTAGGCAATCGGGTGCACAGAAAAGATCCATTCATCCGGCTCGTTGTTACCCTGATTCTGCGTTTCATCATTCTATTGCGCTTTGGACGTTACATTCCGGACAGCAACATTCCGTATCGCCTGATGCAAGCAGATTTCCTGCGGAAAATTCTCCATAAAATGCCAGAAACCCGCCCCTTTGCACCCAATGTGTTTTTGAGTGTTCTGGCCGCCAAGAACGGAGCACAACTCAAGAACTTACCGGTTCAGCATCTGGCACGTGAAACGGGTGAAGTGAGCATCAAAAAGTGGAAATTGTTCAAGGTGCTGTTGAGAAGTTGGACGGAGCTGCTGCGTTTCAAAGCCTGATAAAAGTCACCTATACGTTATGCCAACAAATGCTTTGCTATTAGACAATGCGTGCTTAAGTTTGTATATGCGCAAAGTATTGTTCACCATCATCTTAGGCTTGATCATTGTAATTCCTTTTGCCTGTAAGCATCAACTTCAGGACCCCCTTCCGAACAACGGACAAGACAGCGGCGATAGCAGCCGGCCCTGTTCACCAGACACGGTCTATTTTGAAAAAGATGTGCTGCCGGTGCTCCGCTCCAATTGCGCCATGAGTGGTTGCCATGATGCTGCTTCGAAAAAAGACGGCGTTATTCTAGACAATTACGAAAACGTCATGCGCACAAGCAAAGTAAAACCAGGCAATCCTTCCGATAGCGAATTGTATGAAGTTTTCAGTAAAAGCGGTGATGATCGGATGCCCCCACCACCGGCTGATCCACTCTCAACCGCCCAGCAAGAGATGATCCGAAAGTGGATTGCACAAGGAGCAAAAAATCTAAAATGCAGCGATTGCGACACCAGCAGCTACACCTATACCGATGTAATTTATCCCATCATCCTCAGCCAATGCCAGGGTTGCCACAATGGCAGCAATGCATCGGGAGGTTATCAACTCACCAACTACGAAGAAGTAAAAGCCATTGCCCTCAATGGAAAGCTATATGGAACCGTTGCACAGCTGCCTTCATTTTCACCAATGCCGCAGGGAGGCAAACTCCAGGACTGCCAAATTGTTCAAATAAAAAAATGGATAGATGCAGGAGCACCGAACAATTAAAATCATACTATTTCTCATCAGCCTGAGCTTTTTCTCAGCCTGCTATTACGATGTAGAAGAAGAACTATACCCGGCCGATAACAGCAGTTGCGATACGAGCAATGTCACCCTAAGTCAAGTGGTTAAACCCATTTTGGAAAACCGATGCATTACTTGCCACAGTGCGGGATTCGCCAGCGGGGGAGTTGATTTGGCCACCTACAGTGAGTTGGCAAGATGGGCGAATAACGGAAAATTGCTCAGCTCTGTGAACCATGATGGCAAAGCTTCTCCCATGCCCAAAGGCAGTCCGAAATTGGACAATTGCAAAATCCAACAAATTCAACTCTGGATTGAACAGGGAGCGCAGAACAACTAAATCAAAACATGAAAAAAACACTTACAATTTCAGCCATACTCATACTTGCAACATTCATTGTGGGCTATCTGTTATGGAACAAACCCCACCGCAATGTGAGCAAGGCAGAGGCAGATTATACCCTTGCTGCCGAGCAGTTGTTCAGTTTTTACAATGAGCAGGAAGACTCTGCCAATGCATTGTACCTGGAGAAAGTTTTGCAAGTAGAAGGCGAAATGCAGGGAGCCCTGAATCTCGACAATCCTGAAGAACCCACCTTATTCTTGGCCACCGGCGATGATTTTGGGGTGATTTCATGTGGTTTTCCAGCCTCTTCCCTGAAGCAACTGCAGCAGTTGTCTTCCGGCAATAAAATTGTAGTCAAAGGCCTATGCAAAGGCCGCACCTTAGATGTGGTGCTCACAAATTGCACAATTGTTGAAGAATGAAATAAAAAATGTTGTTATGAAAAACCGATCAGTAACTGCGCCAGGCTAATGAGTGATTCTAAAGCAAGTGACAA
>CAZYJD010000150.1:0-3316 GCA_964647785.1 uncultured Chitinophagaceae bacterium | reverse complement strand
CCCTCAGGGGTGATTGAAATGACAAATTCATCTTTTTCCCTGAACAAGGCTGCCACGGCATCGACAAAATTGGAATTCTTAGTTCGGTCCACCGGATAACCGCCGAGATATTTGAAGAGCCATCCAACAGGCCAGATGAAGAGTTCCTTTTTACCAATATAAAAGGCGTTTAAACGGCAGATACTGCGCACACACAAACCCACCATGAAATCCCAGTTGCTGGTATGAGGTGCCACAACGATGATGTATTTTTTCAGTTCTGAAGGAAACTGCCCTTTTATTCGCCAGCCGAGCGAGCTAAAGATACGGTTGTAAACAGGCCTCCAACGGAAATTCATTAAGCAAACTTATGAAAGAGTCTTAGGATATTATGGTCGGGCGTTGTCTTTTTACCAGAATCTCTGTGAATTAAAACAAAGGAAATACTGGCACTGGTGCAGATCTTGCCATCTTTTTTACGGCATATTTCCTGTGTGGCATGAATCATGGGACCTTCATGGCCATCGAATCTGAACCCGACCACTGCGGTATCACCTGCAACAAGCCCCCGGATGAACGATATGTCGATTCGAGCGATGTAAAAAGCGTACTCACCTCCCAAGAGCAGTTGATCTTCATCCATGGCTTCAAGCGCCTGCCAACGAGATTCTTCTAGCAACTCAAGGTAACGGGCGTTGTTCACATGACCGTAGCCATCGCAATGGTAGCCCCTCACTTGTATTTCTGCGGCAATTTTCATGTGTTCAATTGTGCAATGTATTCCTTCACCAACTGCATGAGCAAATCAACCGATTGGGGATCAAAAGCAAAACGAACCCCAGCGGCCTCATATAATTCAGGAATGCTTCTGGTATACCCCATGGCAAGCGCCCCTTTGTATTGTTCAAGCCCTTCTTTCGTATTGGCCAGGTAATTTTTCCAAACCCCAATGGCGCCAAGTTGGGCAAAACCATATTCGATGTAATAGAATGGCAACTCAAAAATGTGCAATTGTCTTTGCCATGAAGCGTTGAATACCTCTTCATAGCCTTGCCAGTTTACCAAGCCACTGCCAAAACGTTCACCCAATTCATTCCAATAAGCCACTCGCTCTTCGGTGGTATGGTCTGGATTGCGGTAAATCCAATGCTGAAATGCATCGACTGTGGCAATCCATGGCAAGGTGGACAAAATGCCTTCCAATTGCTCCCTCTGTGCGCGTTTCAGGTCTTCTTCCAGATGGAAGTATTCTTTCCATCCTTCCATGCTGATCAACTCCATACTCATACTGGCCAGTTCAGCCACTTCGGAAGGGGTGTTTCTGAAAATGCCCAATGGCAAATCCTGCGCTAAAAAGGAGTGCACGGCATGTCCCGCCTCATGAACAAGGGTTTCAACATCCCGAAGACTGCCCGCGGCGTTCATAAAGATGAAGGGCACCCCCGTCTGCATGAGCGGATAGTTGTATCCTCCGGGCGACTTGCCTTTTCGGCTTTCCAGATCGAGATGCCCCATCTCTTGCATGGTGGAGAGACATTGCCCAAAATAGGGGTCAATGTGGTTGAGACAGGCAATGCCTTTTTCCAGTAACTCCTCGCCGTTTGTGAAAGGTTTCAGTGGTTGCTTGCCCATGGGGTGCACATCGGTATCCCAAGGACGCAAGTCAGCTAGTTGCATATGATCCCTTCGGTCTTGCATCAGTTCGCGAAAAAGCGGCACTACTTTTTGTTCCACTGCTCGATGGAAAGAAAAGCAATCTTCCATGCGATAATCAAATCTACCGCGAGCATCAAACATGTAATCGGCGTAGTTGGCATAACCGGCATTCAGCGCTAACTGATGTCTTAGGCTGATCATCTTGCTGAACAATTGGTTCAGCTGATCTACATCTTGCAAACGTCTTTCAGCGATTTTATCATAAGCCCGCTTTCGGAGGTTGCGATCGGTATCCTTGAGTAGCAAAGCCATTTGTTGGAGGGTTTTCTCCTCCCCTTCCCATTCAACCGACATATTCCCTTGTATCTGGCTGTATTGCTGCGAAAGGTTTTGAAGTTCGGTTTCAATGGGGATGTTCTCTTCCCGAAACATTTCAACCGATTTACGTACAGAACGCAAATAGATGAAATAGGCCGGATCTTTTTCCAATTGTGGACAAGCCGACGATTGAATCAGCTTCTGATTGAGGCGGTCGCTCCAAACAGCCAACTCGGGCTGAATTTTGTTCACAAAAAACAGATAAGCATCTCTGGCACTTTCATCTGCCGTATCACAGGTCATACGGATGTAGCGCCATGCCATGTTCTCGCTCAGAAAATTGTCGAGTTCATCGCGCTTGGCAATCCATTCAGCCAAGGCGTTAACATCATCGATATGATCGCTTTCGAGTTGTTCGAACAGGGTCAGTAAATCGCTCCAGGCCTGAAATTCAAAATCAGGCTTAATGAATGTTCCCTGAACGATCATTCTTCCTCCTCTGCTCCAGCCTCGTCTTGTTCTTCTTTCAGCAATTCGTGCAACTCAGTCTGGCTATAGAGTATGGCATACCACTGGCAAAGTTTGAGAATATCAGACGGATACACACGGTTTTCATCAAATTCAGGAAGTACCTCCCGAAAAAAAGCGCGCAACTCATCAGGGCTGCTTTTCTTATTCACCGGAGCATCTTGAGCACCCAACTTATTGTTCATGTTCAACAATACTTCCCGCAGTTTCACATCTCCGTCATAGGTGAACATGGAAATATCATCGAGTATGGAAACTTTTTGGGTATACACCACCGGGGTTTTCTTCTTTTGATCGTCGAGCGATTCAACAATGATTCCATTGGGTCGTCTTCCAACAATTTTGTGCAAACCGGGCTTCCCGGCAACTGCCACTACCTCTTTCAATGTCATGCAACAAAGATAATCGATCCGCTTTTAGGGGCGAAGCAGATGACCTCTTAAAAAAGTCAGAGATTTTCCGCCGAAACAAATGCCTGCCTGAAGTGGATGGCCTGTTTCATCAAATCCTCCATGGCACTGAGGGAAAGCATATTGGCTCCATCAGAGAGTGCTGTGGCCGGATCGAAATGCGTTTCACAAAAGACCCCCTCTGCACCTGCTGCCATAGCCGTGCGACATACATGGCTAATGAGCGACGGGCGACCACCTGTAACACCGGCAGCCTGATTGGGTTGCTGAAGGCTATGGGTGACATCCATGACCACCGGAAATCCATTTTGTTTCATTTCGGGTATCCCGCGCAAATCCACAATCAAATCCTGATAGCCGAACATGCTGCCTCTTTCAGTAAGCAAAATGCGATCATTACCGCTTTGCACCACTTTATCTACGGC
>CAZYJD010000149.1:0-3362 GCA_964647785.1 uncultured Chitinophagaceae bacterium | reverse complement strand
CGAGATTGTTCACTCAGCTCTTTGATCATGTCCGGCGTATCATCAGAACTGCCGTCATCCACCATAAAAACAGTGACCTGAGGATGATTGCCAAGCCATTCTGTTAAAAGCGCTCTGTTCAGCCTTCGGGATTCATTGTAGCATGGAATAACAAGTGCTAGGGATTGCATATGCCGTAATTTGACAATCCAGGCAACGTAACACCCAATTTCTTAAACAATCGCCCGATTTTGTAATCCGTGATCAGAAATGTGGTGATAAGCCCGGTAACGAACGCTCCTTTGTTCCATTCAACTAAGCCGGTGGTGGCTTTGCCCTCTCCAAATGCCCGCTCTTTTAAATGCATGATAAAACGAGCCAACAACAAACTGAAGAAGAAATAACCCTTCTCCCTGCATTGCCAACCGGCTTGTCGGCAGTGTGCCTGAAGTGATGAGTTGGTATAGCGTCTGTAGTGATCCAGAAACACATCATGTGAGGAAAACAGCTGTTGAAAGGCCGGAACGGTAATCACCAGATCGGTGCTCTTCGCTACAGCAGTTGAAGCCTTTAAATGCTGCAAAAAGCCAATATCATCTTCGATATGCTCTATCACATCCAACAACAAAATCATAGAGGCGGATTCTTCACCCATTGCGGTACAAGCTTCTTCCAGACTTTTAAACACCTGAATCTGACCATCTTGATACTTTTCACCCAATAAAGCCAGATCCTCATCGCTGAAATTGATGTCAACCGCAAGAAACCTGATGCCCTTATACTTGGCCGCGAGCTGCTCCACAAACCAGGTGTCGCCACAACCCAAGTCCATTAGAATAGCACCCTCCTCATCCATCTTTTTCAAAGGTTTGCGCATCAGATCAACAAAAAAGTTCCATCGCGACATCTCCCAGGGATGGCGTTGGGTATTCTGTTTGTGTCTAGCCTCTTTCAGATCCATAGCTCAGCAATATTAATCAATTTGAGAGGATATCATCGACCCGTTTTTTCATCTCACATGATTACTTTTGAAAGTCTTAGCAACCATTCAGATCCGGAAACATGGGAAAAAACTCCAATAAAAAACGCATTAAAGGCAGCACTCAACCGGCTGCCTCCTCTTTTCAGTGGTTCAGTGCTTATTCAGCTGCCGAAAATGTTGACGGTCTCGGCCAATGGGATATCAATGAACTGGAAGAGAATACGCGTTTTGTGGGTTTTATTCTTCCTGAATACAAGCAATACACCACCGGAATTGAGAAAAAAATGTCGTGGCAAAAGGAATCCATCTTCTTTGCGGGACAGGCATTTTCAGGAGGAAAAGATCGCGTTGCTGACCTTCTTCAGGGCATTCCCCTCAGTTTTAAGGAAGCCATAGCTGTAGTGGTGCCGGTTGCACTGGCCCGTGCGTTGGATGAATGGTGGAACAGGGATTTTAGTGAGATTAAACGATTCCTTTATACAAGGGCTGATTTATCCATGCGCTTTATTGGGCTGAATCTTGAGCAAACTCCGATTGCCAAAACATGGCAATTTCACATTGGTAACCCATTTAAAAATATGCGTTTACCTTATGCCGGCAGCAATAGCAACCAACCCATATACCGCAAACTTTTTTGGGTAATTTCTCTCTTCATGCTCATAAGCATGGTCTGGATGAGTAAAGACGCAGGCATTTCGGGAGATGAATTCACCCAACACGAATTCAGCGATATGGTCATTGATTATTATGCAGAAGGAGACAGTTCGGCCCTGTTTCAGCCAAAAACCTTGATGCACCTTTATGGTTCTTCCTTCGACACGTTTTGCAATGTAATCATCAAAGCCTTCAATCTGAAAAACACCTATGAAAGCCGACACCTGATCAATTCTATTTTCGGTTGGCTTGCCATACTGTTTGTTGGGTTATTGGCCATGCGGCTGACCGATTGGCGCACAGCTCTGATAGCCC
This sequence comes from uncultured Chitinophagaceae bacterium, assembly GCA_964647785.1. Lineage (GTDB taxonomy): Bacteria > Bacteroidota > Bacteroidia > NS11-12g > UBA9320 > CAZYJD01. Next base: position 1,432 of record CAZYJD010000149.1, on the reverse strand, counting down.
TGTTGCTCATCTACTTCAGCCCGAGGTTTCTAGGGCATTCCCTCAACAATCCCAAAGATGTGCCCTTTGCTCTGGGGTATATCATGGCACTTTATTACACCATCAGATTGTTCAGCACCTACCCTCAGCTTCGCATGCGCACCGCTGTGATGTTAGCCATATCACTGGCATTGGGACTTAGCATCAGAGTAGGTGGGCTCTTGAGCTTTGCTTATGTATTTGTCATGCTGGCTTTCGTGCATTTCGGATTGTACGGTGTAGCCTCATTGTTTAAGAATGCCCAAAGCAGAAAACAACTAATCAATGCCGGTATTTTTTCTGTGATTACCCTCATTGGTGCTTATATGCTGGGCTTACTGCCATGGCCCTATGGTTTGCAATCTCCCATAGAAAATCCCCTCAATGCCTTCCGTGAATTTTCCAGTTTCTCCGTAGGCATCCGGCAGTTGTTTGAAGGAGAAAACATCATGAGCAAAGAGTTGCCCAATTACTACCTTTTCAAGTACTTGTGGATTACCACCCCCCTAATCATTCTTCTCGGACTGGGATTTTTCGCTGTTCTGAGTTTACCCAGCTTGAATCTCAAAAACTGGAGTGCATTGGTGTTTCCGGTGGCCTATATTTTCTATAAAGGTTCAAATGTGTACGGCGGCTTGCGTCATGTGCTCTTTATCCTTCCTGTTCTTGCAATAACAGGAGCATTAGGCTTTCAAAGGTTGATGAAACAAGTCGAATCAAAAAAATGGGGCTTGCCATTGGTTGGTGTACTGATTCTATCGGGTCTGAGCTTCCCTGCTATTCACACCATAAAGAATCATCCGTATCAATACATTTATTTTAACCTCTTATCAGGTGGAACCGGTAAAGTTTACGGACAATATGAACTCGATTATTATCACGCCAGTCATAAAGAAGCCAGTGAGTGGTTGATCGATTATTTGAATAGAAATAACGCCTGGGGCAGTGAAGAAAAACCTATCCGTATTGTTTCAAATTTCACCAAGGCAACGCGTTATTATTTTAGAAACGAGCCCATTGATCAAAAAGATATTGAGTACTCGCGCTATTACGAGAAAAACCAGAACAATTGGGATTACTTCATTATGAACAACACTTATATCAATGCTTTTCATGTGAAGAATGGCTTGTATCCGCCAAAGGGAACCATACATACCATCGACCTCAATGGAAAACCGATCTGCGCCATTATCAAACGACCATCATATGATGATGTTAATGGCTTTGATCTCTATAAGAAAGGAGATTATGCAAAGGCCATTGAAAGCTTTGAATCCTACCTTAAAACAGACCCTACCGAAAGCACTGTGCACAATGCACTGGCCAATTGCTACATGATGCTCGGACAAAATGATAAAGCCGGTACATATGCCCAGCAAGCCATACAGTATTATCCCGATTATACCGAGGCCTT
>CAZYJD010000148.1:0-3413 GCA_964647785.1 uncultured Chitinophagaceae bacterium | reverse complement strand
GACTTTACCGCTTTTGGGGTGATTTTATCTATTTATTACCTGGTTTATTCACCCTATGGTTTGGCATTTGACTACAACTGCATTCCTTCGTTGAAACACTTTCTGCAACGGGGTTCATATTTATCTTTTTCACCCAGCTCTACCAACTGTCCTGAAGGGTGAAACCTAAAGGAATAAAGCGCCTGATTTCCGCATCTCATGCAAATTGCATGCACCTTGGTAACATATTCAGCAATGGCCATGAGTTCAGGGATGGGGCCAAATGGTTTGCCACTGAAATCCATGTCCAAACCCGCAACAATAACCCTTTTGCCTTTCGAGGCCAGTTGGTTGCATACGCCTGCAAGTTCAGCATCAAAAAATTGCGCTTCATCAATACCCACGACCTCAACATCAGCAGAGCACTCAAGAATTTCGGCAGAGCTAGAAACCGGAAATGAATCAGAAGAGTTAGAGTCGTGCGATACAACGCGTTCCTCATCGTAGCGGTTGTCGAGCTGAGGCTTGAAAACACGCACCTCCTGATGGGCAATACGGGCGCGTTTCACTCTGCGCAGCAACTCTTCTGTCTTGCCACTAAACATTGAACCGCAAATAACCTCGATCCATCCTTTAAAAGCGGGGGGCTCTGTGAACATCCTTTTAAACCTTAAGGGCGCAAAATAACATAAACTGCTAACTTTGAACGTTGAATCAATACCTATGAAACGAGCACCATTGCATCAGAGAATAACAGAACTTCTCGACCTGATTTCCGTAAATCACCAAAGGTTATACCTGAGAGATTCAGATCCTGAAAACATTGATGTTGATTTACTCAAAAAGTATGTGCTCGAATTGTATGAGCAGGTATTGATGTTGGATGCGCGCACGGTTTCACTTCCTTCCCAGAAAGAATCTCAGAAAGTTCAGTCGCAGCCTGCAGCAACGAAGACCGTTGAACATACGAATGCCGGCAGTTCTGATGAAGGACTTCAGAAAGAGGAAGCCTCTAAAATGGCCAAAGAGCCGATGGCGGAACCTGTGGAGTCAGAGGCAAATGCTGAAGTGCTTCAAGAACCCTTAGTGGAACAAGACCAGGATGATGAAAATCGTTTCAAGCCCGGCCTTGAGAAGATTGAAAATGCAGCAACTCCGCCAAAAGTAGAACCTGAATTGGAGCAAAGCATCAACGAAAGAATGGGAGGCGAAAGAGGGCAAAAGCTTTACGAGAAATACAACCTGTCACCCATTGCCAGCATTCGGAAGAGCATTAGTTTAATGAAGCGATTTGAATATCAAAAAGCACTCTTCAATGACAATGCCGAATACTACAACGATGCATTGCGCTTTTTTGATGAAGCAGGTGACCTCGCCAATGCATTGGAAGAGTTTAAAAACCTCTCCAAGCAATTCGATTGGGACGTTGAAAGTGATCTGGTTCAGGAACTTCAGGTCTTGATCGAAAGAAGATATTTGAACTAAATGGAAAGGGGATGAGAAGGGAAGCTCCTTTTTTATCTCTTGTTCTTGCCTTGAGCTGTGGGGTTCTCCTGCAGCAGTTTACTTCATTTAATCCTTCGACTCCTTGGCGAGCGGCAGCCATAACCATATTGCTGGTTTTGGTGTTCTACCATCTCTTCTACCGTTCCCTCGTCAGCAGAGTGGGGAATGTGTTATTTCCACTTTTTTTTCACGCCCTTTTATTATTCGCAGGGATCGAACTGGCGGCTCTAAATGATCAGTCGGAAAGGGCGGCAGCTGTACTTTCCGATAAAGACGAACATTACATTTTAAGAGTACTCGAACCGTTGAACGAACTTGCGAATAGCACAGGGGCAAGGGTTGAAATTTTATCCGGAACCAAGGCGGATCAATGGGAATCAATTGGTCTGGAAGCTCAGATTTATTTCCCTAAGAACAAGCGCTTATTAGAACTGAGGCGAGGAGATGAGCTAGTTGTCAAGGCAAGAATCAACCTGCCGGATACTGCAAAATTACCCGGAACCTTTGACTATAGAGCATATCTTAAGCATAAGAACATATGGTTCAGTTTTTATGTGCCTGAGTGGCAAATGCTTCACCGCAACCAACATCATGATATCACTGGACACGCACAGACCATTCGATTTTATTTGTCAGATCAACTGCAGCAGCTGTGCAGGCACGAAAATAATGCTGCCATATTACAGGCCTTGATTCTTGGAGATCGTTCAGATCTTGATCGCAATTTAACCGAAACTTTTGCGAGAACCGGGGTGGTGCATGTATTGGCTGTTTCCGGTTTGCATGTGGGAATATTGTACCTGGTTTTCAATGCCCTGTTGATGCCTCTTCTCAGATTCAGGCGCAGTAAATGGCTTTACAGTGTCCTCATGCTGGCTTGTCTCTGGGGTTATGCGTTTTTAAGTGGACTCACCCCAAGTGTTACAAGGGCCACACTAATGTTTAGCATTGTGCTGTTTGGTAAATCCATTTCAAGGAATAATTTCAGTTGGAACACCATGGCTTTCTCTGCCTTTTTAATCATTTGCTGGCAGCCTTTTGTCATATTTCAGACCGGGTTTCAACTCAGTTACGCTGCCCTGGCAGGAATTTTGGCATTTGGTCTTCCCTTGCAGCGCTTGTTAAAAACGGGTGATTGGCTTGCAGATCAGGCTCTGGGACTTCTTGTTATATCAGCTGCAGCGCAATTGGGTACTTTGCCCGTAAGTCTTTATTATTTCGGTCAGTTTCCCAACTTATTCTTCCTATCGAACATATTGGTCATTCCACTGATCACGCTGGTGTTGTATTTAAGCCTTGGGGCAATGCTCTTGCATTCTCTTGGTGCTACAATTCTGGCTAAATTCATCATAGCACCTGCAGAGATATATCTCAGTGTTATACAAGATAGCATGGAATGGCTGTCAGGCTTGCCCTATGCCTGGACAGGAAACCTGTATATGAGTGTATGGCAGACGCTTTTTTCAGGGGCTGCCATTTTTGGCTTGGCCTGGGCACTGAATAGCAGAAGTTATAAGCCTCTGATATTAAGCTTCTTGGCAATAGGGGTGTTGTTCATCCCCCCCTGGTTGTACAAAGATGAACCTAAAGTAGAGGCATTCAGTGTGCCACTGGGCTACCAGGGTGAAAGTGCATTCCTTTGGCTACAAGGTAATCGGGCATTTTGCTTATTGCCTGATGCCCAGTATGCTGAAATGGGCAGGGAAACACAGGCAATAGAAGTGTTTTGTAGTCGCCAATCTGCAGAATTGGAGTGGGTCCCAATGACCTTGGCCGGCGGTTTGCGGTATTTGAATTCTTGGGGGTGGTACAGCACTGGAAAAGGAAACTTTCAGGTTTTTGGGGTGGATTATTTCTTATCCGAAGATGATGAGCCTATGCTTGTATCGAGCAGTCGGTAGGTCAGATCGTTCTCAGACTTCCGTTTT
>CAZYJD010000147.1:0-3422 GCA_964647785.1 uncultured Chitinophagaceae bacterium | reverse complement strand
TTTGCCGGTTGAGGATGGTATGGGTGTTTTCAAGACTCGTCCATCTTCTCAGGGATTCTTCGATCTGAAAGGGGTGATAAAACTCGAGACGGATACGGGAGTCGCTTCATTCCCTTTTGAAACTCAATATCAGGCTTTCCAAGGGAATGCTACCATTGCAGCTGATGCAATGAATGTATTGTATATCGGTTTGGATAACCCAATCTCCGTTTCTGTTCCTGGTTTTAGCCCTACTGATGTGGTGGTTAGTATGTCTGGAGGTTCACTTGCTTCTAAAGGAGCAGGTAAATATGTCGCCAAAGTAACCAGAGGAAGTCGCGAGGCTAACATTTCAGCCAGTGTAAAAATGAAAGATGGTAGCGTAAGAAACATGGGATCCATGAAATATAGAATCCTTCCTGTACCCAAGCCAGAGGCAAAATTCGGTACGATAGAAAGTGGTTCTTCGTCCAGTGCTTCCCTCAGCGCTCAGAACTTCATTATGGCGGATATGCAGGGTTTTGTGTTTGAGGGTGTGAGGTACGATGTTACTAAGTACACATTTGTTTTTGTGCCGAAAAGAGGAGATGCCCGGGCAATCCCTGTGAATGGTCCACGAATTGGAAATGATATAAAGAATATCTTGCGTCGCGCCAGAAGAGGAGATAAAATTGTAGTAGCCGATGTACAAGCAAAAGGACCAGATGGTGTAAAAAATCTGAATCCAATTGTAATTGATATATCAAGATAATATATTTTTGCGTTATCCTGTATAAAGACAGTAATATGAGATTGATTAAGTCTATAGCCACTTTCCTAACTTGTGCAATGATTGTTTCGCTCGCTTCTGCTCAAACACAGAGCTATGAAGATTGGAACTATAATAAGTCGGGTGTTAAGGAAAGAACGGTCATTCCGCACCGTTATACAGGGGAAGTGAATGCCAAGTACATGAAAAGAATCCACCGTGTAATTGATACGCGTGAGAAGAAAAATAAGATCATGACATGGCCTAGAAGCCCATTCCACAGACTCGTGTACGACAATGTGATGAATGGTCAACTCACCCCATATAAAGACGATACGCTGGATTCAATCTATACCCCGGAAGAAGTTTCAAAACTTGGAACAGTTTCCGAACCTACTACCATTCAGGATCCGATGTACCCGGATGCTCCCTATGCATTAATTGATACAACCATAACCATTCCCTTTGAACCTGATTACATCATCAAATACAGAATCATGGAAGATTGGATATTTGATGCAAAGTATTCAGACTTGAGAGCAAGAATAATTTGCCTTGCTCCGATGTACAAACCGGTTTATGGTGGTATTGAGTTGTCGGAGCAACCGATGTATTGGATTAAATACGAAGAACTCAGACCACTGATGGTGAATAATGAAATCTTCAATCCTTACAATGATGCCAGTCGCTTGTCATATGATGATTTCTTTGAAATGAGGATGTTCAGTTCTTACATTGTCAAAGAATCGAATATGTACGATCTTGATATTGATGATTTCGAGGAATTTAAGGACAACGGAATACGTGCACTGCTCGAGAGTGATAGGATAAAAAATGACCTGTTCATAATGGAGCATGATGTGTGGGAGTATTAAACTCAGAAAGCAATAACGAAGTAGCCCCGAATGTATTTTCGGGGCTTTTTTTTTGGTTAATTTCGCCCCTCATGAAACCATTAATAGAATGTGTGCCAAACTTTAGTGAAGGCCGCAATCAGACGATCATCAGTCAAATTAGCTCTTCAATTCAACAGAGCGAAGGAGTGACCCTTTTAGATGTTGATCCAGGCATGGCCACCAATCGCACAGTGATGACTTTTGTTGGTGCTCCAGAGGATGTTATAGAGGCCGCATTTAATGCGATAAAGACGGCTTCCTCATTAATTGATATGTCTAAACATACCGGAGAGCATCCACGAATGGGCGCAACGGATGTTTGCCCTTTGATTCCGGTGAGTGGTATTTCTATGGAAGAGTTGATCCCCTACGCTCAAAAACTTGCAGAAAGGGTAGGAAGGGAGTTGAACATTCCAGTTTATCTATACGGACAGGCACAATCAGATCAATCAAGGAGTAACTTGTCTGTCATCCGGTCAGGGGAGTATGAAGGGATGTTTGAAAAAATAAGGAATCCTAAATGGAAGCCGGATCATGGTCCTGCTGAGATGAATAGTAAAAGCGGTGCCACGGCTGTAGGGATCAGAGATTTCTTAATAGCTTATAACGTTAATCTTAATACCAAATCAGTGCGTCATGCCAATCGTGTGGCCTTTGATGTTCGGGAAGCAGGACGGGTGCTGAGAAAAGGGAATCAATACACTGGAGAAATATTGCGTGATGAAAAGGGTGAACCCGTACGCCAAGCTGGAGCTTGTAAGGAAGTGAAGGCAATAGGTTGGTATATAGAAGAGTATGGTATCGCACAGATTTCGGCCAATTTGACGAATTATCATATTACACCCATCCATGTTTTTTTTGACGAAGTGTGTAAATCTGCTAATAGTCGCGGCCTTCGTGTGACCGGTAGTGAATTGGTGGGTTTAATTCCATTAAAAGCCATGTTGGATGCGGGAAGACACTTTCTCAAAAAACAAGAGCGTTCCCTTGGTGTACCGGATGAGGAACTGATCGACATTGCTGTAAAGTCGCTGGGATTGGATGAACTTACACCATTTGACCCCAATAAGAAAATTATAGAATATGCCATGGGGGCACTTACAGATGAGAAATTGGTTTCGCTGAGTTGCAAACAGTTCGCAGAAGAAACACTGCGTGATAGTGCAGCTCCCGGTGGAGGTTCGGTTTCAGCACTCTGCGGCTCCCTTGGAGCCTCCCTTCAAGGCATGGTTGCCAACTTGTCGGCGGGTAAAAGAGGTTGGGAAGATCGCTGGGAATACTTCTCGGAATGGGCAGTTAAATCCAAGGAACTTCAGAACCATTTGCTATACCTTGTGGATGAAGACACCCGTTCTTTCGAAAAGGTAATGGAGGCGTTCCAATTGCCCAAAAACAATCAGGAAGAAATTAATCAACGAAAAATGGCCATACAAGAAGCTACATTGTATGCTGCTCAGGTGCCCTTGCAAGTAATGGAGACTTCCGCTGCAATTTTTGAAATTTGTGAACGAATGATGCACGAAGGCAATCCAAATTCTGTTACTGATGCCGCAGTGGGTGGATTGTGCGCAGCGACTGCGGTTGAAGGGGCCGGCTTGAACGTTTTAATCAATTTAGAGTCTCTGCCTGAATCTGATGAAACCAGTCAGATGAAAAACAAGGTACGCCAATTGCAAAAACTGGCGGCAGAGTCAAGAAACCGCATACTCACAAAAATGAATGAACAATTTGGTCGATAATGGAAAATAAATCATTGGGAATTGGATCGCGTTCCATTGGATGAAGTCGAGGCGACGATT
>CAZYJD010000146.1:0-3440 GCA_964647785.1 uncultured Chitinophagaceae bacterium | reverse complement strand
GTCGCCACTCATGAAAAAGACCCCTTTGATATTTTGCTTTTTTATTTGATCGAAGAGCCATTGCTGTTCTTCGGCATATTTGGCGTAATTTTCACTCCAGTCTGTGATAACAGGGTTCAGTACCTGACCACCTGTAACTACAATTTTAAATGGAGCTCTGCTGGTACTCATGGCATCAATTAGCCATTGCAACTGTGCTTTGCCGTGCAACTCACGCTCTTCCGACACCAAGTTGTTGGGGGTTTTAAAACTTCGGTTGTCCAATAAGAAGAACTGAACGTCCTGCCACTCAAAGGTGCCACTGATTCCTCCTCCTGCACCGTAATGCGGATTGGCCCAAAAGCGCTTGAATAATTCGGTAGAGGTGTTTTTCAACCAATAACTTCGGTCACTATTATTGGGGCCAAAATCATGATCATCCCAAGTGGCATAATGATGGGCATGCGCCAGCAAGGCTTGCATCTCTGGTAGGGAGCGGGTGTGGGTGTATCGGTGCTCGATGCCACTGGCCGTGTTCCAGTCGACCTCGCGTAAATAAGTATTGTCGCCCAACCAGAGCATCATATCCGGCCTTGTTGTGTCTATATTTTTGAAAATAAAGTGATCAGACCCATAAGGCTTACCAAGGCGGTCCACCTCTGGCTCATTTACATAATTGCAACTACCGGCCACAAAACGAAAAGCCGGTGGATCATATCTCCATTGCCATAAGTCCTGACTCTTAAAATAAGTCGGGTAGGGCAGTTCAACTTTTTTGTCGTCTATCAACAAATCGTAGGAGTATGTTCTGCCCGGCTCGGTCTTCAATGGGATTTTGGCTACGTATGATTGAGTCGCGGAAGTGATATGAACATCACTTTTGTATTCATTGAGGCTATCGCGGTATACAATCTGCACCTCTGCAGCAGCCTTTGTTTGAACCCAGATCATGCATTCCCGATGCGCGCTGTAGCCGTTCATAGGTCCCGACTGTAAGAGGGGGTGCTGCGCACAGGCGTGAAGCATGGGGTAAACCAAAAGTATGAACAACCATTTTCGCATGCTGCGAAGTTAAGGAGTTTTAAAGGCTATTAAGGTTAACAAATGGTTGATTTTTTGTATCATTGTTCATGGAAGAATTTGAAAAAAATTGGTTCTCCAGATGGATAGAAGGCTTGGGCTGGGTGCTCATTTTCCTTTGTCCTTTTTTAGCTTTTGGTGCGCTTGGTCTATTGGCCTTTTTTGCATTGGGAATTTGGTTAGGGGTTTTTATCGGAGCTTTTTTACTTCTTATTGGAATCATTCTTGGCTACCTCTTTGCACAATGGGTGAACAAGAGAATGGGGACCATGTTTTTTATTTCAAGAGTGAGTGCCACCCCTCAATTGGACCACAAGGAAAAGAAGCAGGATCGTCCTTAAATTTCAGAGTCCATGCACGTACATTTGTTCAATTTTCAAGAAAGGATAGTTAAAGGAGATGATCAAATTAACCTATGATGTCAAAGGAATGACCTGCGGATCTTGTGTAGCGAGTGTAAAAAAAGCTTTGGAGTCGCACGAAGCAGTTCATACAGCTGAAATAAATCTTGAAAACGGCTTGGCAATTATTCAAGTAGAAAAGACCCCCGGAATAGCAGCATTGCAGAAACTGCTTTCCGCTTCAGGTGGATACACCATAAGCAATCATATACCCGGGGCTGAAGAGTTAAAAGCACCCTTAAGCCAGACTGCTACTTTTAAACCATTGATTATCATTTTCCTGTTCATCACCGGAGTAAGTGTTTTGGTGCAATTTCCATTTGAATTATTTGACTGGATGGGTTGGATGCGCCATTTTATGGCCGGTTTTTTCCTGGTCTTTAGCTTTTTCAAATTGTTGGATGTGCAGGCGTTCGCCAAGTCATTTGCCATGTATGATCCCATCGCCAAACGATCGAAGACTTACGCAAAAAGTTACCCGTTCATTGAGTTGCTTTTAGGCCTGGCCTATTTGACCAATATTTATCCTGTTGCAACGAACTCGGTAACCCTTTTGGTGATGGGTATTGGAGCAATTGGGGTGATTCAGGCGGTAATGAATAAGGATGAAATTCAATGTGCATGCCTGGGGACAGTTTTCAAGCTTCCAATGACCACGGTTACGATTGTTGAAGATCTGCTCATGGTGGTAATGGCAGCGGCTATGTTGTTATTTGCGGCCTAGTTGATTCAATGTTCGTTTATATTCGTACTATGAAATTGCTAAAATCACTAAGTATTTTAAGTCTGTTAAGTGTACTCCTTTTTGCCTGTAAAGAAGATAAGGTGGAGGGTCCCGTTGCGAATGATGATCAAGATAATTCGTCGGACCAACCGGCCATGCTCAAAATTGCGATCAATAATTATTTCGGGGATGCGGCCCTCGAGTACGACCAGTTGAAATATCTCAATGAAGCCAGCAATCTCCTTTCTGTAAGTAGAATGTCTTACCTCCTTAGCAATTTTGAACTCATTGCGGAGGATGGCTCTACCATCGCCCTTGCGGATCAATATGCTTACATCAATGAAACTGCTGGTTATGACAGTGCGGTGCTTGAGGTTCCTGAAGGAACATACAAGGGTCTGAGATTCACCTTGGGTCTGGATAGTGCCATCAATCACGGGAATCCCGATCAATGGGAATTTGGTCATCCGTTAGACCCCATCACGAATGGTTTATTTTGGGGCTGGGCAGGCGGTTATGTATTCATTGCGCTGGAAGGCAAAGTTGAATTGGCCGGTAAAGAAGAAGCTTTTGTTTATCACCTTTCACGAGAAAATACCCAAGGGGTGGTATATGAATTTAACTTCGATTCAATGGCAGCCAGAAAAGGGGAAAAGAAAGAAATCAACCTGATTTTCGATGTGGCTGAAATGTTCAAGAATCCTGATCTGTTCAATCTCGAATCTGAAGATCGCTTTTTGCATTCCAATAGTTCTGCAGGAGATAAACTCGTGCGAAACATGAAAGATGCCATTCAATTGAAATGAAAAAAATTGTTGTTTATCTGTTTTTAGTCCCGTTGTTTTGGTCGTCTTGCAAGGACGAAGAACAACCTCCACAGGAGCAGGCCGAGAACAGTGCATACAATTTTGTAAAACCAGAGGGGTTTCCGAACCCTCCATTTCCTGACAATAACCCTTCAACTCGTGAAGGAGTGATGCTGGGAAGAATGTTGTTTTACGACCCCATTTTAAGTGCGGATAGCACGCAAAGTTGTGCAGATTGTCATAATCAGTCGCTGGCATTTACAGACAATGGATCAGCACTTAGTACAGGCATTAGAGGGCTCAAGGGGAAACGAAACAGCATGCCGATCTTCAATTTGGTGTGGAATCGGCGCTTTTTTTGGGATGGTAGGGCATTGTCTCTTACCCATCAGGCATTGATGCCCATACAAGACCCGCTTGAAATGGATGAAAGTCTTGAAAATGTTGAGC
>CAZYJD010000145.1:0-3442 GCA_964647785.1 uncultured Chitinophagaceae bacterium | reverse complement strand
TCAAGCTACTTTAAAGATACCAAGGGGGCTGAGGTGAACTATTTTGAAGGTCCGCATCCTGCAGGAAATGTGGGGGTGCAAATTCATCACATCAAACCCATCAATAAAGGGGATGTTGTTTGGACCTTGAATCCGGCTGATGTGGTAATCATCGGTCGTTTGTTCCTCAGCGGCAAGTTCGATGCTCGTCGCAATATTGCCTTAACCGGCAGTGAATTGAATGAGCCCTGTTACACTTCAGTAATTGTAGGTGCTTCCCTCCAAGATGTACTGAATGGTAAAGTCAAAGAAGGAAATAACCGCTACATCAGTGGAGATGTATTTACTGGAGTAAAGACCACGCATGATGGATATTTGGGTTTTAAAGCAAATACCATAACTGTAATCCCTGAAGGAGATGAAGCAGAATTCCTCGGTTGGTTGATACCTACCTACGCCCGACCGAGTTTCAGCCGAAGCTTTCCCTACTTTTTGAACGCCAAAAAGAAATTCAGGGTGAATACCAGTATGCATGGCGAAGCACGTGCATTTGTCGTTACAGGTGAGTACGAAAAGTTACTGCCAATGGATGTATTGCCCGTGCAATTGCTGAAGGCAGTATTGGCAAAAGATTTTGAGGCAATGGAAAATCTTGGCATTTACGAAGTGCTGGAAGAAGACCTTGCGCTTTGCGAGTTTGCTTGTACATCAAAAATGGATGTGCAAGAAATTCTTCGTGAGGGATTGAACATCATGTTGGCTGAAGGTTAAAACGAACGGATAAAATGAAGTTTCTAAAAAATACAATGGACAAGCTTCGACCCAACTTCGAAAAGGGGGGGAAGCTTTATTTTTTGCATTCGACTTTCGATGCGTTTGATACGTTCCTGTTTGTACCCGGGCATACCACCAAAAAAGGGGTGCACATCCGGGATGGAATTGATCTCAAGAGAACCATGTTCACAGTCATCATTGCTTTGATGCCTGCTTTACTTTTTGGTATTTGGAATGTAGGTCATCAGCACGCATTGGCCTATGGAATGGAAAGCAGCCTCATGGAGAATTTCATGTTTGGCTTGGTACAGGTACTGCCCATCGTGATTGTATCTTATGGTACAGGTTTGGCCATTGAATTCCTTTTTGCCCAATTGCGAGGACATCAGGTAAATGAAGGTTTCTTGGTTTCGGGTATGCTCATTCCGTTGTGCCTTCCTCCCGATATTCCATTGTGGATGGTGGCATTAGGAACCGCTTTTGCTGTAATCGTAGGTAAAGAAGTATTTGGTGGTACAGGCATGAATATCTTGAATCCTGCGCTCACCGCTAGGGTTTTCCTCTATTTCGCCTATCCCGGCGCCATGTCGGGTGATGAGGTATGGGCTGTGGCCAATTTCAAAGATCAATTGGCCGATGGTTTTACCGGAGCAACCAGCCTTGCCCAGATATACAACGCAAGCAACGCCGGAGAAACAGCCTTTACAGCAAGTACCCTCAGTTACTCTGCCTGGGATTTGTTCATGGGCTGGATACCAGGATCGATTGGAGAAACATCCACCCTCATGATTTTATTAGGGGCCTTAATACTCATCGCAACCGGAATTGGAAGCTGGAAAATTATGGTGTCGGTATTTGCCGGTGGATGGGTCATGGGAAGCTTGCTGAACCTGATTGGTGGCAACGCCTATTTCGATATGCCTGCCTATTATCACTTAATCATCGGTGGCTTTGCCTTTGGTGCAATATACATGGCAACAGATCCTGTTTCTGCAGCGCAAACAGATCGAGGTAAATGGGTATATGGATTCTTGATCGGAGTGTTGACCGTGCTTATCCGTGTATTCAACCCGGCCTATCCGGAGGGCATTATGCTCGCCATACTTTTGATGAACGTATTTGCACCGCTCATCGATTATTATATCATTCAAGGAAACATTAAAAGAAGACTAAGCCGTGTCCAAGTTCAATAAAAACAGCAACGCATACATTTTGATGTATGCCATGGTGATGACACTGGTACTGGGTACCGTGCTTGCCTCGGTTTCTGAAGTGCTTAAACCACGCCAGACCGAAGAAAAAGATTTTGAAAAAATGAAGTTCATTCTGGCCTCAGCCCTGGGCAATGAAACAATCAACGCCTTGTCAAGAGAGGCTGTTTCAGAAATGTACACCCAAAGGGTGAAGGATTTTGTGGTGAACGCTGCAGGGGAAATGCAGGATGGAATGACCGCCGATCAGGTAATTGTTGGTAAGGAATACAAGAAGTCCAAAAGTGAAAGGGTGTTGCCGATATATTCCATCGGCAGCGAAGAAAATCCGGATCAAACGGCTTTTTATGTGGTGCCCGTTTACGGCTTTGGGCTTTGGGACAACATCTGGGGCTATGTGGCTCTGGAGTCTGATCTTGCTACCATTAAAGGGGTGATATTCGACCACAAAGGTGAAACCCCCGGTTTGGGCGCCCGAATCACTGAAGCTGAAATTCAGCAGCGTTTCGTAGGCAAGAAATTGCTCGATGCCTCTGGTGATTTTCAGTCGGTGGCCATGCAAAAAGGCGAAGGAAACGACTACAGCAGCAATGAACACAGAGTTGATGGAATGAGCGGGGCAACCCTAACAGCAGTAGGTGTTAATAACATGATACATGACTATTTCGAGTTGTATTACAACTATTTCAATACCCTTAAGAAATAAATATGAGCGCAGAAGTTTTAGAACAACAAGTCGAAGAGGTAAAAGTGGAGAAGACCAGCGAACCGCTGTTCTCCAAGAAAAACCGCAAGCTCGTAAGCAATCCATTGGATGCAGATAATCCGATAACGGTGCAGGTACTGGGTATTTGCTCAGCGCTGGCGGTTACCGTTCAAATGAAGCCGACCATTGTGATGTGCATCGCAGTTTTTGCAGTTATGGCGGTTTCAAGCGTAATGATTTCCATCCTGCGAAACACCATCCCCGGTCGTATACGCATCATTGTTCAATTGGGGGTTGTGGCCTCCATGGTGGCCCTGGTTGACCAGGTACTACAGGCTTACGCTTATGAAGTGTCGAAGCAACTGTCGGTATTTGTTGGTTTGATCATCACGAATTGTATTGTAATGGGTCGTCTGGAAGCATTTGCATTGGGTAACAAACCTTGGCCATCATTCTTGGATGCCGCAGGAAATGCCTTGGGGTATAGCGCAATATTGATTACAGTGGCTTTCTTCCGTGAACTATTCGGTTCAGGTTCAATTTATGGTTGGAAGGTGTTTGAAGCTGCGGGAATGAGTTATGGAGGAAACGGCGTTTTGGTTACTCCGGCAGGTGCCTGTATCGTACTCGGATTGATTATCTGGGCGCAGCGTTCACGAAATGGTTATTACGAAGAAGCTTAATCGAACAACATCATGGAACATTTACTGAATATATTTACCCGCTCGATTTTTATCGACAACATGATTTTTGCCTACTTCCTAGGCATGTG
>CAZYJD010000144.1:0-3575 GCA_964647785.1 uncultured Chitinophagaceae bacterium | reverse complement strand
ATTCTAGAAGAGGAATAAACTCAGTCCAACACCCCTTCTCCCCCCCACCACACTCACCACCCTTCATCCATTGCATGATCGCCTTGCAAAAAAAGGCCCATGGTTTGGTTCGTGAGAGGAAGCTTATTCTGTAATCCTTACTTTGAGGAGTCGATTTTAAAACCAAATGCGATGGTTGGATTTTGTGTTTAGGAGGGAATCACCTGGTCATTATCCATAAGCAGGGAACGGCAATCAATGCAATTATTCGCCAAATCTTAGCTCTTCAACAATCCTAAAAATACGTCTTGACAGCGAACTCGAACTGATCGATGAATATGGATTTGAATGCCGATATATTGTTCTGTTCATAGAACAGTAGCATCGCCTTTTTGTATTGGACAGCATCTATGGTTCTGAATGAGATTGGGCAGTGTTTGTTGTGCATCAGACATGCATTACTAACGATCCGTGCGGTTCTTTTATTCCCATCGTTGAAAGCTTGAATGTAGGATAACAGAACCAGCAACAGCAATGCTTTTTCAAAGACACGGTGCTTGGAGTTGACCAAAGCGCACATGTCTTGCAGGGCCTCCCGAATCTGATGTTCGTTGTCGAGCGGTTTGTAATTGGTCCCGGTGATCCCAACCCGGTGGCTTCTGATATTCCTCTCCACTTCCAGGTCTTTGATCAATATGCTGTGAATGTCCTCAATTTTATTGACCTGAATAGGATCCAGATAGTCGGGATGTTCCAGAATAAAGTCCAGGGCTTCTTTGTGATTGAGCAGCATGGCGGCCTCTGCCTGGGTTTTTCCTTCAGCGGTCTGTTTATCTCTGAGCAATCGCTCGGTTTCCAGAAGCGAATACGTGTTTCCTTCGATCTGTGAAGACTTCCAACTCAGATCAATGGCCAGTCGTTCCAGCTCATTTTGGTATTGAACATCGGATAACGTTTTGATATTTTCAAGATATCGTTGGTGCAGGCTTTCTAGTTTATCCAGTTCATCGCCGGTAAACAATTCCACTTTGGGTAAGATTTCCGGCATCAGATCGAAGTTAAATGACCCAATGATCGCCCTTTCATCAATCTCTTTTTCAAAGTATTCATCCAAATCTACAGGTTTGGTGACAGCATACGTTGGACTGATCCTGTATTTGGTTCCCCTCCCCTGCCCTTCCACTTGTATGTAATGATTATCCATTAAGCTTTGCAGGATTCTTTTTACCGTAGCATACCCGATATCCAGTTGGGCGCCTTCATGAATCTCTTTGGAAGAACTCAATGGTTTCCTGGCAAGAAAGTCTATGATTAATTGATCTGTTCGGCTCATTTAAAGCTCAAATTACAAGTATTTGCGGCTCACTTTAGCCGCATTTCGATCTCAAATATATGGGAATTTGAGCTCGAAACTATCTTTTAAGCTCATTTAGATTGGTTTTATGGCTCAATTTTGCGCTCATTTGAGCCACATGATCCAGTTGATTGAGCTACAAATACCCTTGGATGATCTGCTATGAATTTGTCAGGTTTTTTGCGCAAGATGCCTGGTATGATTCCAGCGAAACGGCAGTGCCTGTTTGCGAAAAGCTGCAGAATCCAGTAGTAAACGCAAAGGTCCCCCTCCCATATTTCGGACTGGTTTGTCACGGTGCTTTGTGGCCTTGCGATAGCCCTTGAGTGCCAGAACTTCACTCATGGCATGGATGGGCTAAAGCTTGTCTTGCGCAAATAAATTACTTACCGTACTTGACTTTCTTTAACTTCATTTCTTGGACATTCTAACAAGTGTACGCTCAATAGCATCCCTTAACTCTGGATCAACTTTCTGATCATCTGCATATTCTTTCCAACTCCTAATCACCTCATCTATCTGATCTATGATCTCACTTGCTCCTTTGATATTCATTTTTCTGGCCACCTCCAGCAAGTCCGATCGTTCAATGTTGTTTCTTTTACCATTGACGCTCAAGCAATGTTGACTCACCCATGTACTGGAAGGTCGATAGGCATGACATACGTCAAAGGCTGGAGAAAGTGACCATTCCCCACTTTCATCCATGGTGAAGGCGAAATTCTTGGTGTGGTCATCGCAGTTTCGAGCAATAACATTGAATACCATTCTTCTGAATAGCTGCACTGCTTGAGGATAGGGCAGCACAAGAAGCCTCATGGTCTCGAATAAGTCTTCATAGGAGTATATATCAATGTCCTTGAAATCGTAGTGACGCATTGCACAGAAAGACTGGACATGAATTTTACCCTTTCCATGTACACGGTCAAACCTTTTGGTCATGAAATGTGCCCGGCCATTTTCTTCAAGCAACCTACTTTCCATCATTTCTATTCCTGCATCAACGGCCATTTTGTGGTAGGCCATTTCAACGCGGCCATACCCTCTGGACGTTCCAAACTGTTCATCTTCAATCCCATCAAACTTCATCAGGTAATGGTCAAACCCCTTTGGAGCATTTGCCTGGCCACTTCTAATTTCTTGAGTCTCCTTATTGAATGCAATTAAAGCCTTCGCTCTTGCTCCACCGGCAGATGTTCCGATCTTAAGAATGGCTTGCAAGGCTTTTTCCTGATCTGGCTGGAGGTTGGTGAGAAACTCTTGCCTGCCAGAAAGAATCTTTGATGTAATGTCAATCAACCCATTCATTTCAAGCTTGATGGAGTGGCTATTGATCTTGGGCACCGTCGGCTCAAACTCCAGCGCACCCATCGCTCTCTCACCAATAAAGCACAAGGTTTCAACGGGATTAATGCCATTGGCTGGCCTGTTGTTCTTTACGAGCCATTGATTGATCAGTGCGTTTCCATACTTGTCAGGAAGTACATCAGCAAGCATCCCAGGCAATCCTTTAAACGTTGTTGTGTTGCGATGATCTGGAAATCTATAATTCCGAGATTCATCCAAAGGCATCATGATGGGTGATAAATCCAAACCGGTTTCAAGGAATTCGGGATCATATCGAAAAGTAGCAGTCCCGTCTTCGCCATTCCATGCAACTGCACCTACACGCTTGTTCCAGATATTGACGTAAGCAGTTTTAATCATTACCAGTCGGATGTTTTAGGCTTTTGTTTTGATTTTGATCCGCTTGCCCGCTTTCTTCCCTCAATTTCAAGCTTTGCCAATTCAAGGGGGTTCAACTCCTTTGAAACCTTGAAGTTTTTCAGCGTTTGTAACTCGTCCAATGACCGCAATACTTGTATGAGTGTCAGCAGCGTGCTTCTCCTGCCCAACTCAAGGTCGCGGATGGTTGTTCTGTGAACACCTGACCGATCACCCAATTGTTCCTGGGTCAAATTTCTTTCCAATCGCACTGATCGTATGTATTCGCCAATGGCCTTAATGATCATATCATCGGTCATTCGCTTCAATTCTATGGTGGAATATTCCTTCATAATATCCTTTTTTTAGTTACAATGATGCTTTTTCTCATCAAATATAACTCCAATTGACAAGTTTTTCAAAAATATTTGTGATGGATATATGCTTCACAAATACTTTTAAAGGTAGTTAAAGATGGGGAAATACATCAAATACAGTCAGTACTAATGTCATTTTCGGACTGGATTGTGAATGTATT
>CAZYJD010000143.1:1227-3576 GCA_964647785.1 uncultured Chitinophagaceae bacterium | reverse complement strand
TTCAAGTATGAATCGGAGGATACCTATTTCAGATTCAGTCATGAAGTATGGCAATAGAAAAAGCGTGTTTAAATAACCCAGCAGTACGCCCATATACAGCGCGATCGTGCCTTTAAAACTTTGTCGGAGTATGATGCCCATGCTCTTTTTCTATTCCCTCTTGCAATAATTTATTCCGTTATAAATCGGTCACCTTTTTTCCAGTCTCTCGTGGAAACCCCTCCCAGATACTGATCCAGGTATTTTGGATGTGCACCGTATCCCGGTCGTATGGAGCGCAGATTCTCCTCTGTAAATAGCTCGCCTTTTTTTACATCTTTGGTAATATAGAGACTCCGCGCAAATTGCCTTCCGGATTTTTGCTTCTCCGTTAAATCATAGCTTATATGCCCCAAGGCCTTCTCAGCCTGACGAACTGCATTCACCATTTCAGTGAACTCCTTTTCATCCAAGCTAAAAGACGCATCCGGACCACCAATATTTCTATCTAAAATAAAATGCTTTTCTATGACGGTAGCGCCCAAGGCAGTGGCAACAACTGGCACCGTTGTTCCTAGGGTGTGATCACTAAGGCCAACTTTCACTCCAAAATCTTTTGCAAATTGTTGCATCATCAGCAAGTTGGCTTCTTCTACTGGCGCAGGATAAGCTGAAGTACACTTCAATAGCGTTATGTCATCGTTTCCCACCTCACGACACGTATCAACAGCCAGTTTAATGTCTTCGTAAGCTGCAATGCCGGTTGACATAATCATGGGCTTACCTTTGGATGCGGTATATCTTATCAGGGGGATATCGGTAATTTCAAAGGAGGCAATTTTGTATATGGGGGTGTTGAGTTCCTCCAAAAAATCTACAGCCGTTTTATCAAAAGGGGATGAAAAGCAGATCAAGCCTTCTTCTTTGGCCACTTTAAAAAGCTTATCATGCCATTCCCAAGGTAAGAACGCATCTTCATACAATTCATACAGTGTTTCACCATCCCAAAGTGTCCCACCTTTGATTTTAAAATCGTCTTTGCTACAATCTATCGTTAGGGTATCCGCACGATAGGTTTGTAATTTTATGGCGTCGGCACCTGCGCGTTTGGCCGCTTTGATCGTATCAACTGCTGTTTCAATTTTCCCGCCGTGGTTTGCAGAAAGCTCAGCAATAACAAATACACCTTTCTCTTTCATTTAATTGATAATTCATACACCAATGCTTCATGCCCTTCAACATTTTTTTTGGAGCGATAAATAAAACCGGCTCCTTCAAACGCCCTTTTAGATGCTATATTATCGCTTCTAATATAAGCCAATATAAGACTTGAAACAGTATCTGAAACATAATAACGACATGCCATTTTGAGCAAGGAAGACGACAACTTCTGCCCTCTATGGGTAGGAGCTATATTGATTCCGATCAGGGTATGATCCTCTTTTCGATCGAACCTAATGAAGCCTGCCTCCTGTCCTTTCCAGAGAGCAATAAAATATTTCGCATCGGGATCTCCCAATTTTTGAAAAAACCATTTATGATGCTCATGTTCGGTAATTTTAGAAGACGTAAATGAATTATTTCTAGTTTCCGTATCATTGGCCCACTTGAATATGAGATCCTTATCAGATGCATTCATACGTCTCATTGATAATGAGTTTACTTTAGAATGTATGATTACATCTCTAAATTCACCACCATGCAAACAATGCTCCTTTAGTACGACCTCTCTTTGATAATCTACTGATTCTAGCGCCTCATAGAGCTGGGGCCTAAGATCGAAAGCATAAGTATAGACTTTGTGTAAACTCAATGCTTCAAAAGCTACCTGTTCTATCAAACCCAAATAAATTCTCCAATGTATATGAAAATGTTCTTTCTCCAATTGGGTATTCATGATAAAGGATATTTCAGCATTCTGATCCACCCAATTGATGTGCACCAAGCCTCCATAGCCAATGCATTCTTCATTATGTAAAAATGAAAAAAGGATTTGATCGGGTTGTTCTTGATCAAACAACTTTGCCACCACATTCTCAAAATAGTGATCCTGCTTTTCGCTGGAAAGTGGCTCTTTCTGACGTAAATGATATATCTGCTCATTGCGCCACTGCATGATTTGGTAACGGTCTTCGTGACGGATAGGGACTAATTGATAGTCACTGGTTGCAAAGACTTGTTGACTAAGGCATTTATAGGTTCTCATACGCCCTTTTTTGACACCATTCTTTGATACTTCAATTCAGCCAATTCCCAGTCTTGAATCGTATCAATATCTTGAACCTCCCAAGCCTTTAATATAACCGGAGCGGTATATTTTGGCACCAACGTGTGCTGCACACATTCTGTTTTGATCCAATACCACTGTCC
>CAZYJD010000143.1:0-1197 GCA_964647785.1 uncultured Chitinophagaceae bacterium | reverse complement strand
GTCCGGCATCGTGGTACAAGGGCTCCAAATCCTGAGAACGGCTTTTTTCATACTCGGGCCATTGATAGACCAGTTGTTTTGACTCTATTTTAAACGCCCTCCATACCGGAAAGGGAAACTCAGTTACCGGAATGGAAGCATTATTTGCATCCAAGTTATTATATCCTTCTTTCAATCTGGCTTCGTTAACAAAAGGAGCAGTGGGATATAGGACGCATAAATTATCAAAAAACAACCCCGATTCATGGTAGGAACGTAGCACCTCCTTCACCACATCCAGCGTAGTTGCGAAATCATCTGCATTTTCTCTACTACGCTTAAAAGGGACCTCTGCTCCATAGGACTTAGCCACTGCTGCAATTTCCTCGTCATCGGTGGAAACCATCACCTCCTGGAATAATCCGGAATTCAAAGCCACTTCAATGGAGTAGGCAATGATTGGTTTACCTAAAAAGTCTTTGATGTTTTTTTTAGGAATTCGCTTGCTCCCTCCACGGGCTGGTATGATGCACAGATTAGACATACTCCAATACTTTTTCTATCGCATACTCCTGCTCTTCATCCGTCAAACTCGGATACATGGGTAAGCTGATACATCGCTTGTAATATTCCTCCGCATGCCTCAAATTGGCATCATCATATCCAATGCTTTTATAATATGGCAAGCGATGCACCGGTATGTAATGAATTTGCGCATGGATGCCACATTCCTTGAGATAATCATACAGCGCCTTCCTATTTTCTACTTCTATCACAAACAAATGGTAAGCATTGTAAAACCCTTCAGGATTGTGCTGGAACTTGATTTTGCCAGCAAATGCTCTTTGATACTTCTCAGCAATGACATGTCGCCTTTCCAGACCTTTCGGATTTTTAGCCAATTGGGTGATCCCCAGCGCGCTTTGCATATCGGTTAATCGGTAATTATAGCCCAAGGCTTTCATTTCATAATACCAGCCCCCGTGGTTCTCACTCATGTTGTTCTTGGTGATGCCATGGGTTCTGTAAAGCATCAATTGCTCATATATTTCCGCCGAATTGGTTGTAACCATGCCCCCCTCTCCGCAGGCAATGTGTTTAACCGGATGAAAAGAGAACACCCCACAATCAGCATAAACAGCGTTGCCACAGTTCTGCTTGACACCTTTCGTATCCATA
This sequence comes from uncultured Chitinophagaceae bacterium, assembly GCA_964647785.1. GTDB lineage: Bacteria > Bacteroidota > Bacteroidia > NS11-12g > UBA9320 > CAZYJD01. Next base: position 39 of record CAZYJD010000143.1, on the reverse strand, counting down.
AGGTATCCTCCGGGGGCATGACATGCATCCTCTATGATC
>CAZYJD010000142.1:0-3603 GCA_964647785.1 uncultured Chitinophagaceae bacterium | reverse complement strand
GATCAGCTAAAAGATCATACGGGTCAGAAAGTACAGCTCAGTGGCTGGCTTTACAACAAAAGAGAAAGCAAAGGATTGGTTTTTTTGGTGCTTCGGGATGGCACCGGACTTTGTCAATGTGTGGTATCACTTGATGATTGCGGTGAGGAGACCTTTCAAAAGGCAGCTTCACTGGGTCAGGAAAGCTCCATTAAACTGAGTGGAACCGTGCGAGCAGATGAACGCCAGATTGGTGGCTACGAGCTACAGGTTCACAGCATTGATCAAGTATTCCAGAATGTAAAGGATTACCCCATCACCCCAAAGGAGCACGGCGTAGATTTTCTTATGGACAATCGCCATCTTTGGCTGAGAAGCCGCAGGCAATGGGCCATCATGCGTGTGAGAAATGCAGCCATATTTGCCATCCACGAGTTCTTTCAGTCGCGCGGTTTTGTTCAAATGGACGCTCCCATTCTAACCGGCAACGCCTGTGAAGGAACCACCGATTTATTTGAAACGGATTTCTTTGGTGAACCTGCTTTTTTAAGCCAGTCGGGGCAGCTCTACGGCGAGGCCATGGCCATGGCAATGGGTAAGATTTACACCTTTGGCCCCACTTTCAGAAGTGAAAAATCAAAGACACGTAGACACTTGAGCGAATTCTGGATGATTGAGCCTGAAATGGCTTTTTACGACATTTTTCAAAACATGGATCTCATCGAAGACTTCTTGCGTGAAGTAGTGCTGAAGGTAATTGACCGATGCCCTGCTGAACTGGAAGTGCTGGAAAGAGATACCGAAATGCTCCAAAAAGTGGCCATGCCTTTTGAGCGCATGACCTATGATAGAGCTGTTCGCATACTCAAAGGTGAAGAAGATGTAGACGGGCAGAACTCCATTGCCACCCTCGAAAAAGACTTGGAAAAAGTAAAGGGGCAGATCCATGCACTGAAAGAAGAAATTGCAGAAAAAGAAGCCGCCCTCAAAGCCGGTGGCATGAAAAAAGGCAAAATGGCCTTCTTCCAAAGTAAGATCGATAAGAATAAGCAAGAAATCAAAAACCTTGAAGAACAGGAACGGAACATTCCAATCTGGATTGCTTCAGCGCTGAATTTTGAATACGGCAACGACCTGGGAGGTAGCGATGAAACCGTGCTTACCCGATTGTTTGAAGTACCTGTAATGGTCTATGACTGGCCGCATGAAGTGAAAGCTTTCTACATGAAACGCAACCCCGATGATCCTCGATTTGCAAGGGGTGTGGATGTGCTTGCACCTGAAGGCTATGGTGAAATTGTTGGCGGTGGTGAACGCGAAACCGATGAAAACTGGTTGCGAGAAAAAATCACTGAACACCAACTACCCATGGAAGAATTTGACTGGTATTTGGATTTGCGAAAATTCGGTTCTGTTCCGCACAGCGGATTCGGACTGGGTTTGGAGCGTTTGGTGAGCTGGATTTGTAAACTTCCGCATGTCCGAGAAACCATTCCTTTCCCGCGTATGTATGGCCGTTTAAAGCCCTAAAAACACATTCTCTATGAAATATTTTCTGCCACTCATTTTAATCAGCATCACCAGCATGTCGTTTCGCACGGCAGAACCCGAAGCCTATCAATGTTTTAACAGCAAAGGCAAACAAATCGAGTTCAGCCAGGCCTTGAAAAAACTCGAAAGTGCCGATGTGGTGCTTTGGGGCGAACTGCATGACAACCCCATTGCGCATTGGTTGCAATTACGCACGGCTCAACACCTGCTCAGCCAAGGCAAAGCCAAGCTGGCGCTGGGAGCTGAAATGTTTGAAAGTGATCAGCAGCTCCTCATGAATGAGTACCTGTCTGGACGCATTACAGAAAAGAGTTTTGAGAGCGAGGCAAGGCTTTGGCCCAACTATAAAACTGACTACAAACCGCTGGTGCAGCTGGCAAAAGAACAGAAGCTTCATTTCATCTGCAGCAATGTTCCCAGACGCTATGCCAGTTTGGTTTTTAAACAAGGGGTAAAAGGACTTGATAGCCTCAGTGCGGAAGCGAAATCCTACCTTTCTCCCTTGCCTTTCCCTTACGACAGCAGCCTCCAATGTTACAAGAATATGTTGAGCATGATGCCGGGTGGTCATGGCGGACAAAACTTCCCCTTGGCGCAGGCCATTAAAGATGCCACCATGGCATGGCATATTGCAGAGGCTCAAAAAGGAGGCAAGCAGGTGCTGCATTTCAATGGGGCCTATCACAGCGATAATTTTGAGAGCATTGTTTGGTACCTCAAACAATACGCACCAGAGCTGAAAGTCATGACCATCTCCACCATTTTATCTGAAAATGATGCAGAGATAGATCAGGAAGAGCTTGCCAAGGCAGACTTTGTACTGGCCGTACCTAGTGATATGACCCGCACCCACTGAGGGGCTTTATCATGCATCTGACTCAAAATTGATTCATGTCTTGAAAGTACCCTTCCCAAGAGCTTTGTTAAAAGAAGCTTTTACTTCACGCAAAGGGCTACTTGAATTCACGCATCATTGTCTATTTTTGAACGGGCAATGAGCAAAATTAAAAGCGTAAGAAGGAGAAAACCTTCCTCCGGACCGGTTATTCTTAGCATTATGGCGGTGCTTTACCTCTTCGGCCTGTTTGGCATGATGTGGTTCGCCGCTGCTAAACTCGTAGATTATCTAAAAGAAAATGTTCAGGTAACAGCCTACTTCTCAGTTGATAGTCCGGAAATTGAGCAAGAAAAAGTGCTAAAAACCATTGAAGGCTGGCCCGAAGTTTTAAGGGTGGAATACGTGAGTCCGGAAGAAGCCGCTTCCCAATTTAAAGAAGATCTGGGCGAAAACTTTATCGATGTGATCGGAAGCAACCCCTTACCCGCATCGGTGCAAGTTTTTCTTAAATCATCAGACGATAGTAAAACGCAGCTAGCCTTGATACAAACAGAATTGGAAACATTGAATGGTGTTTATGAGGTGGTGGCACAAAGCGATCTGATCGATAGCATCGACAAAAATCGGAAAGTCATATCCTATCTCATCCTCTCATTGTTGGTTCTATTTGTTTTTATTGCCATTCTGCTCATCAACAACACCGTAAGGCTGTCCGTCTACAGCAAGCGTTTTTTGATCAGAAGCATGCAGTTGGTAGGTGCCACCGAATGGTTCATTACCCGTCCGTTTGTGGCAGGTGCACTGCTCAATGGGCTGATTGGAGGACTGTTGGCTTCTGTTTTATACCTTACCACGGCCTATGTCGCAGGAAACTGGCTGCAAAATGTGGTATTCAATGACAGCATCTTGTTTTTTGATTGGAAACAGGTCATTTCAAATGCTTCATTTTATTTGTTGTTAATTTGTTCCGGGCTATTGCTCGGTATGTTCATTGCGGGTTTAAGTACGTATATTTCCACCCGCAAATACATTTATTCGCGCATAGACGATTTGTATTGACACCATGGCTAAGAAAAGCAAGAAAGAAAAAAGCATCCGCGAGGCCGATCATCAGGCCAAGCCCTACGAGAACAGCGATTCCAGCGACGACCACAAGCACGGTTCCCTCCCTTCCTGGACCGTCGATGACGACGGCCCTGTGCCTTTTCAGCCACTCTCCTTCAGGGACCGCATCC
>CAZYJD010000141.1:0-3625 GCA_964647785.1 uncultured Chitinophagaceae bacterium | reverse complement strand
TTTCGTGATAGAATCATTCCAACAGATAGCAAACGCTGGAGCCTATTATTTGAGTCGAATCCGATTGGATATCGAAGTGAGGGACCCAGCCACAGGAGAAAAAATCGATTTACTCAAAAAACTGAAACGATTAGGAAATTTGGACTTTGATGTTTTGCTCTCAGATAAGCAGTTACCCGTGCGATTGGTGGCCATCAAACTTCCCGATGAGATCGCGGCAGAACGGCGACGCAAAGCCAAGAGCAATCGTGATAAAAGGCGAAAGCCCAATGCCCAAAGGTTGGAGTTGCTTGGTTGGGCGATATTCACAACCAATGTTCCCCAGAACGAATGCACAGCAAAAGAAGTGGCAAAGATCTACGGTTTGCGCTGGCGGATAGAAACCATTTTTAAGGCATGGAAAAGCCATTTTCGTATCACCGAGGTTCCTGACGGTTCTGCAGAGCAACTCCGGATAGTGGTTTGTGCACGACTCATTTTTATTACCGTTCTTACAAACTTGATAGAGCGTGACTGGCTTGCCCCAGGGCAGACTTGCAACGCGGCGCATTTGAGCATGTTGAAAGTGGCTGCTCTACTGGGAGATTACTTTTTGGCTCTGTGTTTTGAAGCGTGGAATGTACAAGTCAGCGATGCTATCCCTATACAAATGAGATACCAATGCAAATATGACAAACGATCTCGTCAAAACTATGACAGTAGCATCCCATAAGCCATCTGGTGATGGCAAAATGTTCCATTTTCCCAAGGAATTTGTATGACGTTGGGCTAATGCTCAGTTTCGAGATTTTGTTTTTTTCGGACCTCTTTCTCCTTGCTGGGGTATTTGCTCCTTTCTGGTGATTGTGCTGTCCCAGGAACTTTCCTGATTCCCCTTAAAATCCTGGGAAATATGCCTGATCTGGTCGGGCCAGGTTTCTAAAATCACCGTCTGCTGTCCCACAGAGCATTCTCAAAAATCCGAGCAGATCAATGCGCTCCCATAGGGCAGCACGCACCACTGCAAAAACTCGAGTAAAACTATGGGACCACGAACTCATCCGACTGAGGAACCGGAGCAGTACATAAACAAGGAGAGCCGTCCAAATTTGCCAACGCACTGCGTTTGCTGAATGGCCGAGAAAGTCGCTCAACTTGAGTGTCTGCTTGATCTGTTTGAAAAACACTTCGATCTGCCACCGGGCCTTGTAGAGCTCGCAAATGGTTTGAGCGCTCCATTTCCGATTGTTGGTCAAGAAAGTGAACTTGCGTTGTTTGCCATCTACTTCAACCCATGCGCTCACCCTTCTGACAACCAATCCGTTGTTAAGAACAATAAGTTCATCGTGTGTGACGTCCCCGCTGGTTTCCATGCGGTCGATCACTTCGTATGCGGTGCGCTTTTTCTGTCGTCCCACCCATTGGACATTGCGCTCTTCAAGATCCTTGAGATGATCAAAGTCGTTGTAAGCCCTGTCAAATATGACGATTTCGCCTGCTTTTAGTCCGGCACACAGTTCGCGGGCACGCAAATTGTCGTTGTGTTTGGCCGTATCAACGATGGCAAAACGGGGAAGCATGCTTTCCATGTCTAGCCGCATGTGTGTTTTGGCCGCCGCCTTGCGCCTTCGGTGTTTTGCCCAATCCATGCAGTTGGCCACAAGTTCAATCGTTGTGGAATCGATGATGTGGATCTGTCTCTTGAATCTGAAGAGTCCTTTGGGAAGCCTTCCTTGGGCATGTTGAGGAAAGGTCGTCTTCAAATGGTCAGTGACTTCCCAAAACAATCTTTCCGCCAGCTTGGCCGTCCGGTTTTTATTGGCATGGGAAAGCCCGTTGCGACTGGGTGGTCTGGCACCTCGGATTTGCGAGAGAGGCCCTGAATGAATCTGCAAACTGTCGCACACGTCATTCAATCCGATGCTCCGAGACATTTGAGCATAGAGCATGGAAACGACATGACTCCACGAAGAAAAGCTGCGTGCTTTTTTCTCAGCACCAGTTTCGTTGGAAAGTTTTTTGACCAAATGGCCTGGAATGAGGTTGCAAATCTGACTGAGGGCAGTGATCTTGCTACGGGTTGGTTTTCGTTTTTTGGATTTCATCCCTGCTGAGTGGCAGGGTTCAAGAAAGATTACCAGCCCTTTTTTGTGTCATCCTATGGGTAAGCGTTTAATAAACCCCATAGGGCAAAATGCCCATGATGGGTGGTATTTGAGTGAGCTGAAAACCCGAAAATTAGGCTTTGGCTGCCTGATTGGTCTTCCAGGCCAGCGGTGTCAGATCACTGAGATCTGTTTGGCCGGTCTTGATTCGGTCGGCAACTTTGGGGAGCACTTTCTTGAGGTAATCCCTGGGCCGTATCTCCAGTCTGAGGCAGCTTTCCAGGATGGAGATGATACCAGCCACTTTCGGCCCGGCTTCTTCACTCCCCAAGTGGATCCAGTTTTTGCGACCGATGGCTACCGGTCGGATCGAGCGTTCGCAGGCGTTGTTGTCGATGTCAATTTGTCCGTTTTTCAGGTAATGCTCCATCGATTCCCATTGGCCCAGGGCATATTTGCATGCTTTACCCAGTTTGGTTTGGGGTAACACTCCGGACATCATCCCGATCTCGGTGATTTTGGTTTTGAGTTTTTCCATGAACGGCACACTTTGGGATTGTCTGAGTAAAAGGCGTTGCTCGTGGTTGAGTTCAGATTCCCGGGCCTGTTTTTCCACGGTGTAGAGTTCACGAATAATGTCCAGCACCTCCAAGGCTCGCGTATCTTTACTTTGCGCCTTGTAGGCTTCGTCAAACTTGCGACGAATATGCGCCATGCATCCCACTCGAGTGATTTTATCGGTGGAAAATTTCTTATAAGCACTGTAGCCATCTGTCTGTAAAATACCCTCGAACCCTTCAAGCATGACTTCGGGGCTTTCGCGCGAGCGTCCCATGCTGAACTCGAATATAACCGGACCATTCGGCCGACTGTATTCGAAGAGATAAGCTTGGTGGTTTTTGCCTTTCTTGCGCGGTGATTGCACCCAGATGGGCGTCTCATCTGCCTGGATGTAGCGGTCCTGAAAAAGTTCAGAACGCATTGCCCGTGATAGTGGGGCACACAGCTCGCCAACTTTCATGAGGTTGACGCATAGGGTGGAACGGGATATTTCCAGATCGAAATCTTCGACGAGATTGACCGACTGCCGGAAGAGCGGTTGGTGGAGTCGGTATTTTCTCAAAAGTGTCTCAATGATGAAGTCATCGGAGAGCTTGCCTTTGTCGACGATGCGGATGGGAGCTGGCGCACACTGGACACCGTGTTCCGGGCAATCGGGGCAGGCTCGTTTTTCACGTTTGATGACTTTGACGAAATAGACAGCCGGCTTGATGTCGAGCACTTCGCTGGTCTCATAATCAAACACCTTTGTTTCCTTGCCGCACTGTGAGCAATGGCATTGACCCTCGGCGCAGGGAATGATTTCTTCGACACGATCCAGGTGTTCAGGAAAGGGTATGCGCCCCGGATTGGGATTACGTTTTTTGGAAGGCTTGACCGGCCGGGGCTCTTGAGCTTCCTGTTCTATTTCTTGCCTGCTGATTCCAGGTTCGCCATCGAGTAAAAGGAGTTGATCTTCGGAAAGCTGCTCGCTCTTGGCT
>CAZYJD010000140.1:0-3688 GCA_964647785.1 uncultured Chitinophagaceae bacterium | reverse complement strand
CCATAAATACTTTGCCAATCGTCTCCAACACAGAAAAGTTGATTGCTATCTGTTAGTAAGAGCTTAATCAGCTCTACTTGTAAGTTATTTACATCTTGAAACTCGTCTACAAGTATGTACTCAAACTTACCTCTAAACTTGTCCGCAATCTCGCTATGATTTTTAAAAAGTGAAATGGTTTTTGTAATCATATCATTGAAATCTAGATATGACTTGTTCGTACAATAGGATTGATATTGCTCAATGATTGGAATGGCAAGCTTGTAAAAGTCACGAACTCTTTCGTGCTGGTCCTTTTGGGATTTGTCTAATACAGATTGTGTGGGTATATTTTCCACTTTTACCATATCAATCACGCGCATTGTTTGGCGTAGAAAATCTTTTACTTCTTTGTGGTAAGAGTTGAATTCCTCCTCAAATGATAGGGCAGTTAAGTAGTGGTAATTTGAAGGAAGACGATTTTTAATAATTCGTTCTAAAGCCAAATTGAACAGAGCTGTATCTTCTGTTTGGTGCTCGAATGTTTTTACCAGTAGTTTATTGGCTTTATTAAACTGCTGTTCTTTGTTTTTTGTGGGATAACTTTTCTGGCTTACATGTTCGAGATATAGATTGGCTTCTGGAATGTAAAAATCTGGCCTAAAATCAAAATCTCTAAAATTCACATTCGGTTCATACTCAAACTTGATATTGTGGCGATAAAGCCAATCGGCAATATATTGTTCAGACTTTGAACGAACTTTAGTTCCATTTAACGTAGTATAATATTTACCGTCTTTAGGTAACGAAAGACGTTTGTCCTTTTCAATGTGAATTTTGTCTATCATATAATCCAGGATGTACCTTTTCAAGTTGAGCAGATACTCATTGGATTGGCAGTTTTCGATAATGATTTTATGAATGACTTCAAAAGCTGTTTCTGTAGCTGAATACTTTGCGAATTCATCATCTGTGGCTTTAGTTTCCCCAATAATTTTGAATTTGTTGTCAAATTCATTTACTCCAAAATCTCGGATAATTCCATAACAAAGGCTATGAAAGGTCTTTAGTGTTAGATTGTCAATCCATTTGTGCTTTTTAGTGAAAAAGTATCGTTCTGTATCTTTTTCTTTCGCAGTTCGATTCTTGTCGGCTAAAATCTCAGCATATTCTTCAGTATCATCTGCTGAAATAATTAATCTATCAAGCATTTCATTGGCTGCATTTTTGGTAAATGTAATGGCCAAAATATTGCTTGGATTAACACCTTTTTCTTCAATGAGATAAATAAGCTTTTGAAGAAGGGTCTTCGTTTTCCCCGAACCTGCACCTGCAAGTACAAGCAATCTTTTACATTCAGAAACTACGGCTTGTCTCTGTTTTTCATTCAGTCCACTTAAATCAGTTTTGGTTTCCCTCGTCATGCAGATTTAGAGATTCATAAATTAATATTTGACTGTTCATGCCCAAATGTTTGAGACAGTTTAAGTCCAAATATATGTTTGTTTTCAATATATGGCATTGAGATATTGATCTACTGTAACCTCCCCTAAAAATCGGACTGCTATAAACACGACAAAAACAGTTAATTTTAAGCAGTCAAAAAATGAAGAAAAGCAAGTTTTCAGAAGCGCAGATCATTCGCGCCATCTACACCCTTCTGGATAACGCGCACAGCCCAAAAACCATTGCAATAGAAAATGAGAAAGACCTTTACCATACTGATATTCTTGCTTGCTGTTCATGGTCATGCCCAAACCATCGCGATTGCATCAGGTTTAAATTATGGAAGATTTTATGATTTACGCCCTAATGAAGGCCACTTCTATAAAGACTATCAGGCCCAATTCGGCAGTTCTTTCGGAGCTGAGGTCAAGGACATCGCCATTGATACTTCGTTTAAAGTAGGTGTTGCGATTAATTATCAAAATTACGGTGGTTATTTTCTCACTCGTGATGGAGGCATGGGAGGCTCCATTACTACGCAGGGACAAATAAGCAAACATGTAATAGGACTTGAATTATATCCCCTTCATATGACCATACATCGTCATCTGCGTTTGAATTTGGGTATTTCGTACAACAGACTAATCCAATACAAATTATCGGGTACTAAGTCATGGTGGTATGGTACAGGGCCACCTTTAAACACCGGCACTTCAGATTTGAATGACTTGGAGAATTTTGTAAAACCATACAATTGGGGTCTAATTTCATCTTTAGGTTATGAGTATACAATTGGAAAGATCAAAATCGAGCCTAGATATTGCTACTATTTTGGTGTTTCTACAGTTTTCAATCGTCTACAAGCTGCAACAAGCTCAATGAGGCATAACTTGGTTTTAAGCATTGGCTATTCTTCAAAATAATAATCATAACAGCGCCACAATTGGTAGTACCGGATTTTAGTCCGAAACAATAAGCTTGAAAGAAGATAGTCATTATTTATTTCTCCCCAGTTGTTGAACCCAAAAACATCCCATCAAGCATTGCATCAACAGCTGAAATGAGTGATATCGAAATTCCCACTAGTAATACAACAATACAATAGTCAAAGTAAAAGCGGACCCCCTTTCGAAGTTTGCTCAAAGTCTTCCATATTTAATCTGCGAGCTTGATCATCATCCACTTTCTTTCAGAAGAGCCCCTTTCAATCTGCCGTCTCACGATCTCTTTAACCTTCTCGACCAAAGCCTCAGATGGTCTGGCTGTATGCCTCCTTTTGCCCATTCACTATTAAAGGATTGACTTCGTAACCAATGCGCTGATTATCTTTATTGAGCCCGGTTTTCATAGGTTTTGTTGCGCAGATGCCACATCTTATTCAGAAAACCTAAAGGCTCTGGACTTAAGCTCGCACTCTGTATTTGAAATACCCCATTTTTTGGCAACACCCCTCCAGTGTTTAACTGCATTGGTTACTTCTTCCATAATTTGATGGGCACGGTCCACATCTAATCTAAAGAATTTGGCCACCTCCATTGCCAAATTAAAATCCAAGGTGTTATCGCTATCTGAAATATTCAAACTAAGTCCTGCTCCTGTCTCCACAGGGTTGATATCATAAGCTGGAGACAGTACCCAACCTTCAGCAGTAAGAATAAAACCATGATTGCGCAAATGGTCATCGGTATTCGATACACTGATGCTAAATACAATCCTTCGCCAAAGCTCTTCCAAATCAGCTTCTACATTTCCTCCGTAGGTGGTTAAAAAATCAACCATATCCAGATAGCTTGCCCCTTCTTGACCATCAACAAAACCCAGCATGGTCATAGCCGAAGCGAAATGAACTCTTTGTCCATCCGATGTGCGATCGAAGCGTTTGGTTAAAAAGGTGTGGTGCTTGCTCGAAAACTGTTGTGCAATACATTCTGCCATATTTATTCCGGCAGCTTTCGCCAAATCATACGTTACCATTTCCCAGGCTCCAACATTAAATTGATCATTGCCACTTGGAAACTTTGCAATCCATAAATGTCCTTGTTCATCTACGATGCTAGCTTTTGGTCTTGCGCCACCCAATGAACTACCTGAAGCCACTAGCATACCCAACCATTTAAGATAGTCGGGATCATCCATCACATTCTCATCTTCCAACCTTAAACTGGCTTGTTCCAATTCCCGAATAGATGCCCAAGGGGGCGATGCCATTTCTTTGTTGTTATCTAAAAATGGTCCATCTGCAGACAATTTGAAACGGAATCCG
>CAZYJD010000139.1:0-3707 GCA_964647785.1 uncultured Chitinophagaceae bacterium | reverse complement strand
ACCTTTCAGACCAAAACATTTAAATGTTTCTAAACAACTCAACTAAAAGACTCAAATTACTCTATGGAAAATAAACTTCAAAAACTACTTGATTTTATTGCGTTAAATGAAAATAAAGGTAAAATCAAACCGAGGGAAATCGGAAAAATTTTAGACATGCGCATGGATTCTGTGTACAGAAGATTGCGAGGTGAGGTGGAGTTTAATTTAAGTGAGCTGGAGCAAATTGCACGGCACTATAAAATCTCACTCGATGCCGTATTGTTTGAATCAGAAGGCGCGGCTACCTTTCAATTTAACCAACTCTTTTCGGGAAATGGCAACATCTTTTCCTACATCCGTCGCATCAATGAACTACTACAAAACACCAGTCGGAACGATGGAATTGTCACCTATGTCAATACCGATATGCCCTTGACACTGAGTTTTGGCAACCCGCTCATTCGCAGGTTTAAGGGATTCTACTGGCAAAAAGTGCTTTTCAATTCATCGGATATGAAGCAGGCGCGTTTCGGGCATGCATTTCAACTCGACCCTCGGCTGGAAGCTGAAATGGATCTCCTTTCAACCACTTATGGCCATGTCTCTAGAACGGAGATATGGTCTGACAATAGTTTAAGTAACACCATTCGTCAGGTGAAATACTGTAAAAATATTGGTCTATTTGAATCGAATGAGATTCAGAATGAGATCAAGAAAGAATTGAATGGCCTCATAACGAAGGTAGAAGAAGAACTCAGTGAAGCTGCCTATGCCCCTGATTCTAATTATACCCAACTTTACCTCAGCAGCATTGAACTTGGCAACAATTGTGTTCAGTTTGAAATTGGTCCACAGCTTCATACCTTCTTGGGTTTTGCAAACTTTAACAGCATCGTGAGTTCAAGTCTTCCTTTTGGTCAGGAGAACCGTCTCTGGATACAAGCTGTTAAAGCCAAGTCAGTCTTGCTTACCGGTCAATCTGAGGTAATCAGACATCAATTTTTTGAGAACATACGTCAACAGATAGACGAGATATGAAAAAGAGCAGGAGACATATAAACATTGTTGTCCTGCTCATTATTTCATGCTTACAAGCAGTTGGTTCCATCTTGTTTGCTCAAGTCCGTGAACTCCAAATGGATCATGAATCCACAGGAAAGTGCGTGCGGGTTCAACATTACCAACACCTCTATCAGGGGTTGCCTGTTTTGCACTCGGGCCTGACCAAATATTATTTTATTGAAGGTGATTCTTTGTTGAAATGGCATGGCGTGAAGCATGAATTTCAATCCTTGAATGATGCATTCCCTGAAGCCACACATTGGTATTGGAATGAGCAGATTGGTTTCTTGCAAAGCTGCCAGATGAAATATTACCAAAAAGAATCAGCACATGACGAATGGCAGTGCCGCAATGAAGATGGGAAACTTCTCTGGCGTGAGCAAGCGAAAAGATACCATAAGCCTGATAGTGAGTGGGTGAAAATTCATGTATTTCACCCCAATCCTGTTGTAAGTCTGAATAGAACATACGGCCGGGAATTGAGCGATTTTAGAGACGGTGACAGCAAATTACTGCGCTCCGTTCTGCAAAAGGATTCTATTCTCTTGTGTAAAATAAATGACTCCATTGCCCCCTCCACCAAACTGTTTTCGTTCCAAAATATTAGTGCGCCATTCACCAAAGCACCCCAAATCACTGCGAAAGAGCATCTATTGACACGATCTGATCCTGATTTTGAGTTCTTCAATGCGCTTTTTCATCTCGAGAAATTTGCAGACATCATCAAAAACCGGGGTTATCAGCAGTTGCTCAGTTCATTGGTAGTGGATCATGATGCCATGAATGGAGCCGACCAAAGTGCTTTCAATCCATATCATCAGCCCCCTTCACTGGAATTTGGAAAAGGCGGTGTGGATGATGCGGAAGATGCGCAGGTGGTTATTCATGAAATGGCACATGCGCTGGCCTATATGGCGGCAGGGAATAGTGCAATCGGAAAAGAACGAAAAATAATGGAAGAGGGTGTTTGCGACTTCTTGGCCATGTATTATTCCAAAAAACTTCATCCCGCAAGGTCAAATCAAGTATTTAGCTGGGATGGTCACAATGAATTTTGGGATGGGTTTATTCTAAATAGCAAGGAAAAATGGCGCAATTCAGATGAAATAAGCATACAGGAAGGTCGTCAAATTTGGTCATCGTGCTGGAACTGTATTGCTGAAAACATAGGATGGGAGAACACCTTTGAACTGGCCCTTGAATCATTGTTCTATCTACGCAAGGAGCAAGGCATTGAAGAAATGGCTGCTCACCTTATACACATTGATTCCTCACTTTGGAGAGGAAAGCATTACCGGCCCATCAAAAACTGCTTGATCGAACGAAACATCCTTGCCGGAGATTTCAGAGATTTCAATGAGCGCAGCAACGGAAGCATTCAACTATTGAACAGCCGGGGCTTTAGCTTTGAGCAAGAAGACCTATGGATTCGATTCACACATCCTTACCGCTTCGAATATGAGATTATTAATACCAGTGGGCAACAATTATTAAAAGATCGGGCCCCTTATTCGCATAATCTGTTGGTGCGCAATCCCGGAATATCTGCAGGCATGTGTGTTCTTAAAATTGATTTATTCCATCAAAATGGAAATCACGCCGGAAGCGAGCAGATTAAATTGTGGCTCCCATAATGTTTTCAAAGCATCATTCCAGAAAAATAACGCATCAGGTCTTCTCTCTGACCATCGGTTAAACGCGCCTTCGGGTGGGTTAATCCGTACCCCTTGATGGGCATTTCTCCTTCCTCAATCACCTCCACACATTCTTCGAGTTTGTGTTCTTTTTTTCCCGCACCATAATCACCCCAAATTGAAAAATTTAAATGCTCCCTTCCCTCGTTTACGTGATCGGCCAATAACCACGAAACAGGAGCAACAGCTGCATACCATGGCTTTCTCGTCTCATATGAATGGCAATCGTAACAAGCTTCTTTTACCAAAGCCTTGATTTGGTCTCCTCCGCCTCGCATTGCTAAATAATCCTTTTGTACTTCAAAATCAGGATTTTCAATGGAGGGTCGGTACAGTTGCATCCCGACTAGCAGTAAAAAAAGCACCAATAAAACGACATTTCTTCTTTTCATATCACAAAACTAATTCAGAGCAAGCAGTCATGCAGGAAAAATTGTAAGCTTGCAATACTATGAAGAAACGCGTTTTGGTAACGGGCTCCAACGGTCTTTTGGGGCAGAAGCTTACGGCATTGTATGCTGCTACCGAAGGTATAGAATACTTCGCTACCTCAAGAGGAGAAAATCGCTTTCCACTTAAAAAGGGTTATCATTACCTACCCATGGATATTGAGAATGAGCAGGAAGTGTCAGAAATAATGCGAGATGTAAGACCCGATTGCGTAATTCATACGGCAGCTTTAACACAGGTTGATGATTGCGAAACAGAACGCGACCGATGCGACCTCTTAAACGTTGAGGCCGTAAAATGGCTTTGTGCATCCGCTTCACAGTGGAGAAGTCATTTCATCCATTTGAGCACCGATTTCATTTTCGACGGGAAGAATGGCCCGTACAAAGAAGGTGATGAAGCGAACCCTTTGAGTTACTATGGTTTATCTAAATTAAAGGCCGAGGAGGTGGTTAAAAGTTGTAACACTTCATGGGCCATCGTGAGAACCATATTGGTTTATGGTGTGGTGGCTGACAT
>CAZYJD010000138.1:1886-3711 GCA_964647785.1 uncultured Chitinophagaceae bacterium | reverse complement strand
ACTGCAAGACATGATTTTATGCGAAGGCCAGGGGGTGTAATTTTGTTTTCCACAATCAAAACGTTTTAACGATTGGCTTTTATAAATATTGCAGCAGGTCATAATTTTGGGGGATTATTATGAAAAAACTTCATGCATTTTATTTCGTGCTTGGTGCGGTAGCCCTGCTGACCCTTTCTTGTAAGCAAAAGACAGACCAAAAAACAGTGGTGGAAAAAACAGCGGTCATGCTGGCTGAAGATCCGCATTCATTTGGCAATATCAACGAAGTGCGAGTCACCCACATCCATTTGGATCTAAGCACTGATTTTGATAAAAAGACGCTCAAAGGATTTGCTGAACTTGGCTTAAATCGTATCGGCCATGCTTCTGAGCTGGTGCTGGATAGCCGAAAATTAAAAATTGATCGCGTGTTGTTGAATGGCAATGAGGAAGGTACTTTTCAGCTCGACGAGGATGTCCCTTATTTTGGACAAGCCCTTCATATCCCAATTAAAGAGAATACCACCGATGTTCGTATTTATTATGAAACGAGCCCTCAATCAGACGCACTGCAGTGGCTGAGCCCAGAACAAACCAACGACAAAAAGCACCCCTTTCTATTTTCGCAGTCGCAAGCTATTTTAGCGAGAACATGGGTTCCCTGCCAGGATGCTCCAGGCGTGAAATTCACTTACAGCGCCACCATTCGCACCCAACCTGAACTGATGGCCCTGATGAGTGCCGCCGGTAACAAAAACAGCAAAAGCGCCGATGGCGTGTATGAGTTCGAAATGAAACAACCCATCAGCAGTTATTTATTAGCTCTGGCTGTTGGTGATTTATCATACAGAAAGACCGGCAGAAACAGCGGGGTCTATGCCGAGCCAGGTTTCATCGAGGCCTGCGCATGGGAACTGGCAGATATGCAAAGTATGATTGATAGTGCCGAAGCTCTTTATGGCCCTTATCAGTGGGAACAATATGATGTATTGGTGCTTCCGCCCAGTTTTCCTTTTGGAGGCATGGAAAACCCGCGCCTCACTTTTGCCACACCTACAATTATTGCCGGCGATCGCTCATTGGTGGCACTCATTGCACATGAATTGGCCCACAGTTGGAGCGGCAATTTGGTGACCAATGAAACCTGGAATGATTTCTGGCTCAACGAAGGTTTTACCGTTTATTTTGAACAGCGCATCATGGAGAAGATTTATGGTAAAAACTATGAGGACATGCTCACGGTACTAGGCATGGGTGATTTGATACACACCATCGAAGAATTGAATGAAGAAGGCCTGCAAGAAGACACGCGACTATACCTGAATCTTGAAGAACGTGACCCCGATGACGGGCTTACCGATGTGGCCTATGAAAAGGGGCGTTTCTTCCTCCAGACGGCCGAAGCAGCAGCCGGAAGAGAAAAATTCGATGCCTTTTTAAAGCAATACTTTAGCGAAAATGCTTTCAGACCTATGAGTACTGAACGTTTTCTTGAATATTTCAACGAACACCTGATTGCAGGAGATAGCAATCTGGCCTCAGCCATTCGTGCAAAAGACTGGATTTACGGCCAAGGGCTTCCTGAAAATTGTCCCCAGCCTATATCTAGCGAGCTGAAGCGAGTGGAACTTGCAAGCTCCAACTTCAGCGAGGGGCAACTCCCTGCCATGGATATCGACACCATCGGATGGACCACCCATCATTGGTTGTACTTCCTTCGCCAACTGGACCCACAAAGTGTTGATCAGGCTAAAATCGCCCAACTCGACATGGCATTTAATCTCACCACCATTGGCAATTCCGAGATCGTATGCGACTGGTTCAAGCACTGCATCAGAACACG
>CAZYJD010000138.1:0-1786 GCA_964647785.1 uncultured Chitinophagaceae bacterium | reverse complement strand
TTCAGGCAGGATTATGAGATGTCGGCTTATTTGGTTTGCATTTCAGCCATAGCTGATTTTTTCGATGGAATGCTGGCGCGCATTTTAAAAACAGATGGAGAACTAGGAAAACAACTCGACTCTCTGGCTGATGTGGTTTCATTCGGTTTGGCTCCGGCCCTTACCCTATGGAATTTAGGCATGCAAACAGAAGTGGGCATTGCCGTTCATGCAGCCCTGTTCATCCCGCTATTTGCCGCCCTTCGTCTGGCCAAGTTCAATATCGACCCCGATCAGTCTACCTCATTCAAAGGACTCCCCTCACCTGCTGCTGGTTTGGCCGTTATTGCATTGGTTGCCGGGATAGAATCATCACAACCTTTGCAGGTGATGGTTCTGAATCCTGCATTCTACTTGCTCCTTTCCATTGCCAGCAGCTGGCTTATGGTTTCTTCCTTGAAAATGTTCAGCCTGAAAATGAAAAAGTTTTCAGTAAGAGCATACCCTTTACAAAGTCTTTTGATTGCCCTTGCACCGCTATGGGTGATAATTTTTAAGCTGCCGGGCGTATCCTTGATCATCCTGAGCTACGTGATCTTATCGATTGTACATACATTTGCACTTTCCAAAAGCAACTCATGAAATTCATTGCAGAAATAAATGTTATGCCGCTCAAAGCACTGCTCGATCCGCAGGGCAAGGCAGTAAACGGAGGTCTTCACAACTTAGGTCTTCAATCCGTTCAGGATGTAAGGGTCGGGAAACACATCACCCTTGAGATTGATGCTGCCACGCCAGATGAAGCGCAAGGCATTGCCGAAACGGCATGTAAAAAACTGCTGGTTAATCCGGTGATGGAATACTACGAACTGAAAATTCACGACTGACGGGTTCGGTATTCTACCCGCTATCCGATATTAATTTCTGTGCTATCGCCCAGATTGAGGCTCAGCCCAACCCCTTTTAGACTGGAGTGGTTGCCAATGACGGACTGATCCATATTGGCCATTTCAATGGCGCTTTGAGAACCAATGATGCTTCGCTTGATGATGGAATAGGTGATGCGGGTATTGTCACCAATGCTCACATCTGGCCCAATGACAGAATTGCTGATTTCACAATTATTCCCGATGTAAACCGGTGGTATGATAATGGTGTTGCCGTATTGTGAAGCCTCCGGTTTCTGATATTGGCCCGATTTAAGCAGTTTAGCATTGGTTTGAAGCAATATATCTTTCTTACCGCAATCGAACCAGTTCTTTGCATTGAAGGTTCTCATCTCTATACCGGATTGAATCATCTGCATCAATACTTCCGTGAGATGAAACTCTTTCCGGCTGTCTTTGCCTGCATTTACCAGTTCTCCCAAAGCATTTTTAAAGGCTTGCGATTCGGCAATCTTATACATCCCAATGAGGGCTAAATTTGATTTTGGAATGGCCGGTTTCTCGATCAATTTTTGAATGAACCCACGATCATCCAACTCTGCCACACCAAATAAACGCGGATCATCTACCTTTTTTACTCCGAGTAAACTCTCATCCGCCTCAAGTATCGGTCGAAAATCAGCCTCAACGATGGTGTCGCCAAAGATGATCAAAATGGGGTCGCTTTCAGGAATTAAATCCGAAGCCAGCCACAGTGCATGTGCGGTTCCCAGCCCATCACTTTGAAGTACAAAAAAACTTTGGATATCGCTGTGCTCATGCTCCACGTATTCGCGTATCTTATTCCCCATGTATCCAATGATAAAAACAATCTCCCGGATGCCCGACTGCCGGAGTTTGTCAATGATGTGACCCAAGAT
>CAZYJD010000137.1:0-3946 GCA_964647785.1 uncultured Chitinophagaceae bacterium | reverse complement strand
GAGAAAAACTGGGTGGTTTGCTTGGGGCAGAGCTGGGACTGTCAGATGGAGAGAGACTGGGGGTGAGGGAAGGCACGCCACTGGGGCTTGAGGACGGCGAAAGGCTTGGTCTGAGAGAAGGAGCATCGCTTATTTGTGAGCTAGGGCTTTCTGATGGGCTGGCGCTGGGTGTGAAAGACGGGAGAGAGCTGGGGCTCGAGGAAGGCAAAGAGCTCGGCTGGTAGGATGGAACCATGCTCGGAGAAGAGCTTGGTTGTCCACTCGGTTCAGATAGGGGGGGCACCACTCAATTTTTTTGTTAGCTGCCTGAACCTCTAGGGACCTTAAGGTATCAAAAAGTATCTTTTATTCTACTCCTACTTTCAGCGTGAATCAAATTCCGCTCCGCTCACATCAAATTCCGCTCTGCTCACATCTTTGTTTCAGCGCAGCCATCAACATCAATCTAATTGCAAATACCCCTCAAATCCATCACTAGATGCAAAAGTTCCATCCCTTCCAAATGAATTATTGCAATTATGGCGATAGGACCGCACGCGGGCGCTTATTCTAAGTGCGGTCCTATCGCGATAATTTGCAATTTCACGTGACGTCGCCTTGATTTTCTGCATCAGCCCCGTCACAGAAAATCAATAAAACCATGGCGGAGCCTCCGGAACCATCAATAATGGCTCCGCACACGTCCAATAACCCAACCAATCAATCCTCCCTCCACCGCAGCATCCACCCACGTCCCGGCGCGTCCACCGACACCTCCATAGCCGCGTGGGAGGCCACCAATCCTCCAAAATCACACCATCTTGTGTAGACGGAGCTCCATCGTCCGAATTGAAATCGAGCCTCCGCAGCATCACCGATTCGAATTCTACCCTACGAATTCGTGTCCCACCCCTCCCCAACAACCACCCACGATCCGGCGCGCCCGGTGACACATCCGCAGCCACTTCGGGAGCGTCAAAAGGTGAGTCAAAACATCAAATATCATTGAATTGTCGAAAAATAATTCTGTGCAGATCTCACGAAATTATGGATTTGTCCTTCTATCACTGCTCCAATGGGCAATGATACAGCATAACACAGCACTCCACAACCGGGCACAACCAGTGATACTTCCTTAGCCACCTGGGGAGTGAGAAAAGGTGAGTTATCACATCAATCAACACGAAATTTGACATTTACAATTTCACGTAAATCTCACCTAATTGTGAATGTTGCTTCTTCCAAATGCACAAATACAATAATTTTGTATTGCATTCCATAACTGACCACAACCTGGCACATCCAGTCATATGTTACATTCAACTGGGAGTTCTAAAAGGTTAGTTATTGCATCAAATACCATGAAATTGAGCATTTGAAATTTCACGTAGATCTCACCTTATTGTGAATTTGTCTTTTTGCCTCTGCACAAATACAAGTATTAAATAAAATAACACATCCAGTCATACATTACCATAGCTGGGAGTCTCAATAGGTGAGTTAGTACAATATTTCTTATGAAAATTGTGGAAATAAAATGCTATTAACTCACCATACTGTGCATTTGTACTTGTGCTGCTGCCACAGTCCTTAGTAACGTGACAACAACAATTCTTATTAAATTGTCGAAAAAATATCACGTAGATCTCACCTAATTGTGATTAGATCCTACTGATTTTATTGGCAGTATGGATGGAGGTGACAGAATGGTTGGATGAGTTATGGTTGAAGACCTCGGCAGAAGAGGAGGTGGTGGTGGTGATTGCAGGGCTTAAGGCAGGTTTAATGACGCAGCCGCAGAGTGAGTAACTGTCTCATGAAGTAGAACAGCTAGCAGAGACATTAGGAATCATGTATCTTCCTACCTCAGCAACGGTTGATCAGAACGTGCAGGTGCCATTTCAAAGCGTGGCGGATTAAGTTTTACAGAAGCGCAGGGATGCAAGAGATTCCAAAAAGAATATTGATGAACGACAGGATAGGCGTAACTGTCTATGATGAAAATGGAAATCAGCAATCTTGACAAATTGGAAGTGATACTAGATCAACAAAATCCAATTAAAATTGGTGAACAATCACCCAGAAGAAGCAAATATGATAAAGCATAATAGGCATGAGACTAATCCAAATACATTCTTAAGCTAATAATAATAAGAACCTTTATCCTTTTTAGCGCCACACTAAGAGAAATCAAGAAGAGAAAATGCTATTGTAGAAGAAGAGACTGAATTGAAAGAATCCAAAATGGGATGCGGAGTTTGTGTGGGTCAACCTTCGGGGTGTGGTGCAGGGGAGTTTCAATCTCAACCTTTGGGTTGTGGTGCAGGGGAAGGCATAGAAGGAAGCCATGACATGATAAAATTCCATACTTTCAAATTGATACATATTGGTTTTTTCTAGCAAAGTTTGATATATTTGTAATACACAAACTCTTAATAGTAACTGTGTCAATTACAATGAATGATGGTGAACTGGTTGGTTTGTGGCTGTGGTTCATTCACTTTTGTATATGTCAGCTCATTGTTTATTTTGTATATCACCAGCTTGACTATGTGGCCTGGGCAATGGTTCATGTTGGTGTTTTTATTTTTTATGAGCTGTGATCACTTCACTGATTGAAAATGTACACACAGAGAGATGATATGTTATAAAAGTGCATTCATATTATTGATGTAGTGTCTCATGTCTCAATATGTTATGTGGTATGATCATGCAGGGTCTTTATAAAACGTATGAGTTAAGTGCTACAATGTAGTTTGTACCTTATTTCTTGTTTATCCATTATTTTATGGTGATAAATAAATCAGCAAAAATAGAAATAGGAGAGGATAATCATGATCAGGCTGATGTTGCACTTAATCCCATTGTAATGATGAAGTATCTAAAGCATACAGCTGATGAATTGTTTTTGTCATTCATTTACCGCAATCGAAACAAATACCAACAGATTCTTCAGGCGATGATGTTATCATTGGTAAAAAATGGCCGCTAATAAAAACATAGATGCATTGAATGAACTCAAATCAGAGGACTTGAGTAACAGTGCAGCTTCAGAAATAAAAAACTCAGAGGTACAGTTGAATATATACAACAAAAAATATGGCCCATTGATTGTGTTCTAGCATTGTATTTTCATATTCAAATTTGTTACAAGTAGGTATTACTATTACGACGAAGAGGACGGGATAACGGAAACACTGCAATGGTGTACCAGGGAAGTTGTATCAATTGTGTTTGATGAGAGTGAAAAACATAATACAACATAATTAGAATGGGATGGAAAATTTGTTGAGCCTGGTGGTTGGTAGTATGAGGATTTGTTGAAGAAAAGCAACTTGAATCGAGCAATCCATCGTCATGAAGGGAGGGGGTGAGGAGAGGACTTAAGCACTTTCTGAGATACACTACAGATCTAAAATATAGGTTTTATTGACATAAAATGATGTAAACATGTTGGTCTAATATTATTAGTGTCAAAAAGAATGAAAAACGGTCTAAAACGGACCTCTAGATCCTTAGTTATAGTCAATCACTAGTGATTTTAGCCCAGTCACTAGTAAAATAGCAAAATTTTACCGTTAATGTAGGTAAAAAGTGATTTCCAGATGGTTTTATTGGCATAAAATGTTGTAAAAATGTTGGTCTAATATCAATAGTATAAAAAATAATGAAAAACGGTTCAAAACAGACCTCTGGATCCTTGTTTACAGTCAGTCACTAGTGATTTTAGCTCAGTCACTAGTAAAAAAGCAAATTTTGACCGAAAACGTTGGGAAAAAGTGCCTTCCACGTGGAATTTTTTGATAAAAATTTATGAGCATACTCGTGACATATATATCTATCTCTCCTGTGAATTTTATGGTAATCGGAGAAAATTCAAAATTTGACCATTTTGAGTGTTGCCCCCCCTAACTTCAAATCCTCGTCGAATAGTAATTCATAAACACAAGATCAAGCAATGATAAAC
>CAZYJD010000136.1:0-3998 GCA_964647785.1 uncultured Chitinophagaceae bacterium | reverse complement strand
TCGTAACCGATCCCGTTTCGGTATTCAATCCGGGTGATTCGATTTTGTATGTACTTCCGGGTCCGGGGCTGATCAACAATGGAGGAATCAGTTCTGTATGGCATGATCACTGGGCCAGGGAATATACCCTAAAGGCGAGTTTCCGCTATTATCCCGCCTCAGATGTACATAAGTTTTCATTTGGTTGGGAGCACAAAGCCAATGCCTATCAATGGGTGGATGTAAGCCGGCCATGGGTAGGGGCACCCATAAAAATTAACGACACCCTCTCCACGGCCAATATCAGCATTGGTAGCAGCAACGATATCTGGAGTGTAAAACCCAACAATGGTGGTTTGTTTTTTACTGATGAAATAACCTACAAGGGTATTGTAGCTTCGTTGGGTATGCGCTTGAACTATTGGGCTCCGGGTAAATTTGCTGATGATGCCGTTGAGAACCCTAACTCCCCCGTACTTGCCCAAATTCGGAACGACTACGAACAAAAAACCTTTCGTTTTCTAGGCATGCGCTATAAAATGCGATTGCTCCCGAGAATCAACGTAAGTTTTCCTGTAACAAGCAACAACACCCTCTACTTTAACTACGGCCACAGCATGCAATTGCCGCATCCTCGATTTTTGTATGCGGGGCTTGATCCTGAATTTCAATCGAGATCTTTCCTTTCTAACCTCGGAAATCCTGACCTCAACCCTGAGATCAATGTAAGCTATGAAGTAGGCTGGAAGTCGCAAATCAACCGCGACCTTGCCGTGAGTTTAACGGCTTACAACAACAACCGTTTTGATTACATCGTATCGCGCAGGGTTATAACCCGTGATGTTACCGGTAGACCCGTAAGCAAGGTGATGTACATCAATCAGGATTACGCTAGGATATTGGGTGCAGAAGCATCTGTGCAATACCGCATCAGTAAATCATTCAGACTATCGGGCAATGTTGGTTATATGTCGGCCCGGGGAAAATCAAACTCAGCACGAGAGTCCTTGCTGCAAATTGAACAAAATGGCGAAGTAGCACTTAGTCGTGAACAATATCTTGCATGGGACCGCCCTTGGAATTTGAATTTAGGTGTGATGTGGCGCTATGACAGCAGCCTCCGCTATGCTAGAAAATGGATGAAAGGCATGCAGGTATACCTGAGCAGCAGCTATCAATCAGGATTCAGGTACACCCCACAGATACAAGAAGGGGTTAATGACCTTGGCAGACCCTTGTTCAGGCCGGATCTCGACCGCTTTCTGGAGGCTCGTGCAAGCCCGTGGTTCAATACCGATTTAAAAGTTAGTAAAACCATCAGAACCGGCTCACGCAAAGACAAAGGCGTAACCATTAGTGCAGAGGCGCGTAATCTGTTCAACAACCTCAATGCCCAAATCATCAATCCTGTAACAGGACGTGCATGGGAAGAAGGCGATGCCGTGCCTGATGGCTGGCGTGATCCAAGGTATGTTGGTCCTGAAGAAAGCGGAACGCCCCCGAACAATCCTGCACGTTATTTGGCCACAAGACAGATTCTGTTGGGTTTGCAATTCAAGTTTTAAGCTGTATACATTTGAAGGGTGGACGACTTGGCTGACATGCTGCGAAAAAAGCTGATGGGTGATTACTCAGGAAATCCGTCGGCTAAAAATCAAGAAAGCAAAGCCTCGCAGGCCAAATCAAAGAAAAAACCGGCATCGATTGTTGATCTCCACTTTGACCAACTTCCTTCGTACGTAAAAGATTCTTCAACACAAACACCACTGGAACTTCAACTGAAGCATGCAGAAGAAATGCTCAAGCAAAGCTTTGATGCAAGCATGTCAACTGTAATTCTGATACACGGGAATGGTGATGATGTTCTATCGATGGCTTTACAAAAAAGAATCCGATCCAAAGCCTACATTGCCCATATCGAAACGCTTTACGAGGCGCCCTATAAAGGCGGTGCAATGAAAATTCATTTTAAAAGGTAGAGTAACGTCTCTCAGTAAACATCATCGTAGGCGGTAAACTCAGCATCTGCCCACAATTCTTCAATGCCGTAAAATTCTCTTTTTTCTGGCTGAAAAACATGCACCACCACATCCACATAATCCAGCAACACCCACTCTGCCAATTGTTTACCTTCTCTGCTAAAAGGGAATTCACCACTTACTTTCTTGATCTCGTGTTCCACACTATCAGCAATGGCATCTACCTGTCGGTCGCTGTCACCCTGACAAACCACAAAGAAATCTGCCATGGCGCCATCCAAGCCTCGTAAATCCATCTTTACCACCTTTTTGGCTTTCTTCTCTTGCATACCTTTTACGGCAAGTTCGGCTAATTCTTCTGCGCTTATGGGCTGATCTTGACTCACTGATTTAATTTAGCGGCAAAGTAACTGATTCTTTTGGATAAGCCCGTTATCAAACCTTCTTCTCAGCCGAGAATATACGTTTTGGATGAAACCGAATCAACCAATAGCAGCCTAAAGCTCATGGCGAGCAAACAAAACCTGCCCAACGGAAGCGCTCTGCTTTGTTTTCATCAAACAGCCGGCAGGGGGCAACAAAGCAATTACTGGTGGGATGAGAAAGGAAAAAGCTTATTAATGAGCATCTATTTACACAAACTGCCATTGGCCCCCGAATACTTGTTTCATTTGAACATCGCAGTCAGTTTAGCACTGCATAAATGCGTTAGAAAACACATCTCAAACGAAAAATCTCTAAAGATTAAATGGCCAAATGATCTGTACCTCAACAACCATAAATTGGCTGGCATCCTAATAGAAAATCAATGGCAGGGTCGGGTACATCAGTCGGCTATATGTGGGTTTGGGGTAAATCTAAATCAGGCTTCTTTTCCATCAGATTTACCCATTGCCACTTCACTCGCAATGCATAGTGGTAAGCCCATCGATGTGCAAACATTTGCTCAGGCATTGCAAAAAGAAGTGCTTGAATTCACCACGCAATTGGGCAGTGAAAAGCATTTTCTAACTTATCAGAAGTTGATGTGGAAGCTTGGAAAAAGTGTATCGGTAAAGGTTGAGGGGAAACAAAAAGAAGGGTTGATAGAAGGGTTAAATGAAAAAGGAGGACTCCTTTTCAAAACAAAAGAAGGTGTTGAAGCCTTTTATCAGGGGAGCATTAAAATTGTGGTTTGAAGCAATTGGCGATCGATATAGGAAATACCCGCCTCAAACTGGGTCTATTTGAAGGAGAACATCTGCTTCAAACAGCAGTACTCAATCATCAAGATGAGCCAGATGAGCATTGGTTGCATGCAGCCGAGCAGGTCATTGTTTCAACCGTGAGCGGATTTATCCCTGCCTGGTTAAAAACTAAAAGATTTCAAAACGTCATTTTTCTTACCCACGAAACCCAGGTACCTGTGAAAATCGGCTATAAGACGCCTGAAACCCTGGGCATGGATCGTTTGGCAGCCGTTTGTGGTGCATACAGCTTATACCCCAATAAAAACGTGCTCATAACCGATGCCGGCAGTTGCATTACCTATGATTTTTTAAGTGCAGAGGGATGGTATGAGGGCGGAATGATCAGTCCTGGCATACACATGCGCCTAAAAGCCATGCAACATTACACCGGTGGTTTACCGTTGCTCCATTTTGAAGATCTAGACCCTGTGGTGGGTACAGACACCCGTTCATCGATGTTACTGGGTGTTAAACAAGGAGTTCTGGGTGAATTTCTTTACATCAGGCAGATACTTGAACAACAATACAAAGATTTAACCAGCGTTTTAACCGGAGGTGATCATGATTTCTTTGAGAAACACATCAAAAACAGGATATTCGCGAACCCAAATCTAGTGCTGACCGGCTTGAATCATATACTGCTTTTCAATGTTCGCTAGAGCGAAATACCTGACATATCTGCTAACCTTGAGTATTGCTGGCAGTACTTCACTGCTCGCCCAGAATGCAAGCAAATCGCCTTTTTCATTTTTCGGGCTGGGTGAACCTGCTGTAAGTGGTTTTGTTCAAGACATTGCCAATGGTGGAACCA
>CAZYJD010000135.1:0-4132 GCA_964647785.1 uncultured Chitinophagaceae bacterium | reverse complement strand
AACTTCGCTGCCGGATTTCAGATCGCCTGCAATTGCGCAGCCGATTTTAGCAAGTTGAACCCTAATTTGGTGGGGTCTTCCTGTTAATGGGTTTACTTTTAGTAGATGGTAGTGATTTCCAAGACCTAAGTAGTGGTAATCCAACTCTGCCTTTTTAGAGTTTTTAACTTCTTTTAAATGCGCAATAGCTTTATTTTTTTCTTTGTCTTTGGTGAGATAGTGAACCAAATGTGCGCTTAATTTTTCCGGACGGTTTCGAACCAGAGCTAGGTAGGTTTTTTGGATGCTTTTATCAGCGAACTGTTTGTTCATTCGGCTCAGTGCTTTGCTGGTTTTAGCCAAAAGTACGAGTCCGCTTACCGGGCGGTCGAGCCGGTGAATAACCCCGAGAAAAACATCCCCGGGTTTGCTGTATTTCTTTTTAAGGTATGCCTTCACCAGTTCACTCAGCGGAACATCTCCCGTATCGTCGCCCTGAACGAGAATACCCGAGGGCTTGCAAACAGCAATGAGGTGGTTGTCTTCATACACCACATCAGCCTCAGTTATCTGAAAATTGTTCATATTATGTTCACCTCTGGTTCCAGTTCTATTCCAAAATGATTTTTCACATCTTCAATGATATGCAAGGCATGATCAAGGATTTCGCGGCCTTTGGCCTGGCCATAATTCACCAAGACAAGTGCTT
This sequence comes from uncultured Chitinophagaceae bacterium, assembly GCA_964647785.1. GTDB lineage: Bacteria > Bacteroidota > Bacteroidia > NS11-12g > UBA9320 > CAZYJD01. Next base: position 3,444 of record CAZYJD010000135.1, on the reverse strand, counting down.
GCTTGCGATGACATCCGGTTTGGCCTATTTGCTTGCCTTTCCAACCCCTTTGTTCTATAAGCCAAGCTGCAGGAACTTTGTAAGTTCCATTGGAATTTTCAAAATACTTGGCATCAGGGAATTGTGTAATCAAGCGATTGAATGCTTCCGGTGTTAAAACCGGATTTTTAAAGAAGCTGCCTGCATTGCCCAGCTCTGCAGGATCGGGCAATTTGCTCTGGCGTATGGAGATTACCGCCCGGCTGATGTCTTTCGCATTTAAGTTTCCCACCTCTTGGTCGGCAAAATGTTCTTGTAAAGCCCAATAAGACAAATTTGGACAGGCATGTCGACTGAGCCGTAGAACAATTTTTTCTATAAAATATTGATGCTTGTGCGTGGTTTTGAAGATGCTGCTGCGATAACCAAAACGGCATTCATTCTTGCTGAAGCGAATTCGTTTTCCGCTTTTCAGTTCTATTGCATCGAGGTATTCGAATACATCGATGAGCTCTGTGCCATAAGCGCCTATGTTTTGCATTGGAGCTGCACCTGCAGTTCCCGGAATCAAAGAGAGGTTTTCAAGCCCCCACAAATTACGGTTTACACTTTCTTCTACCAATTGGTGCCAGTTTTCACCACTGTAGGCACTTAGCAGAACAGAGTTTCCATCTTCTTCAAATGAAATCCCTTTTAGCCGATTGAGCAATACAGCATCCACATCACGTGTGAGCAGAATATTCGATCCCCCACCGATGATAAGTGGTTGACGAGCCAGCCCAAGCGCATGCTCATAAGCTTGCATCAATTCATCGGTGCCAGTGATTTCTGCCAGCCATTTGGCCTTTGCACTTATACCAAAGCTATTGAGAGATTGAAGGTTCTGATGATGCTGAATATTCAAATGAAAGGGCTGATTATTGAGAGAATAGCGATATTTTGCAGCGAAATTAAGCAGCTTTATGAAGAAATATTTACTCCTTGCCGCATTTGCGGGTATTTCGCTCTTTTACGCTTGTGGAGAAAGTGACGATCCCGCACCTGTAAACAACGATAACAATCAAGAAGATACCACCAACACTGACACCATTAAACCTGATCCATGTGAAAATGTTCAGGTAACTTATATCGAGATCAACGATGTTATTCAAGACAACTGCACGGGTGGTTGTCATGATATTGGTGCCGGAGGTATCAACCTCAAAACTTTTGATCAGGTGAAACAGGCAACGGAATCAGGCACACTCATCGGCGCTATCAAACACGAAGCAGGTAGAAGCCCCATGCCAAAAGGTAGAGCCAAGTTAAGCGACCAGCAAATTCAGTTGTTTGAATGCTGGAAAGCAAAGGGCTACCCTCAGGGTTAAGTCAGACTTTCTTCCAGTTCAATGAGTTTCTCTAACTTTTCTTCATAAGCTGCTTCCAGCTTCTGAAGTTGAGCTTGCTCTTGCTCATGGCGCAGAGATAAGTCAATGAGTTTTTGTCGGTCTTCGCGCTGTCCGGCTTCGGCCATTTCATGCTCTAAATTGGTGCAAATCCGTTTAATTTGAGTAATGTTATCTTCGAGCCTTGCGCACTCCGACTGAAGCTTTTTCAATTGCTTCTCTTCAGCGCTGCGTTGTTCTTTGGCTTTTCCTTTGGCAGGTTTTTTATCTTCTTTCGGCGTTTTTGCGGTGTTTTTTTCAGCCAATTTCTGTTGTTCCCACCAGTACTGGAACTCTTGATACGTTCCGGGATACTCTCTGATTTTTCCTTCTTCAATGAACCAAATTTTATTGGCAATTTCGGAAATGAAGTATCGATCGTGTGAAACCACTACAAAGCTTCCTTCGTATTGCTGCAACGCCTCAATAAGAATGTTGGTAGAGTCCATGTCGAGGTGGTTCGTGGGCTCGTCGAGCAGCAAGAAGTTCGCTTCTGTGAGCAGGGTCTTGGCCAAGGCGATACGTGCTTTTTCTCCTCCTGAAAGCACTTTTACTTTTTTGAAAACATCATCATTCTCAAAAAGGAAACAGCCCAATACCGTTCTCAATTCCTGCTCGGTTTTTTCGCTGCTATGCTCTTGCAATTCTGTGAGAAGGTCGTTGTTGAGTTGAAGAGATTCCAGCTGGTGCTGAGCATAAAAAGCCTGTTGTAGGTGATACCCGGTGTCTCTTTTGCCATTATATTCTTCCATTCCTCCAATGATTCGAAGCATGGTTGATTTACCGATGCCATTGGCTCCGATTAAGGCAATTTTATCTCCGCGAAGCACTTCTGCACTGCAGGCGTCAAATACTGTTAGATTGCCATATGACTTGCTTACATGTTCAAGACTGCAAACGGTTTTGCCGGTTTGTCGCGCCACCTTGAACTGAAGTTTCATGGTGTTTTCAGCGGATTTAACTTCCTCCACCCGGTCGAGTTTTTCGAGCATCTTCACCCGACTTTGCACAGCTGTTGCCTTACTGGCTTTGGCTTTGAAACGGTTGATGAATTTTTCTTGTTCCTTGATGTATTGCTGTTGATTCTCAAATTGTCTCTGTTGCAGGGAGTCGCGCTCATCTTTTTGCAATAGAAAGTTGTCGTAATTTCCGCTATAATGGTAAAGTTTCTGGTTGGCCACTTCAACCACTTTATTCACCATGCGATTGAGGAAGGTTCGGTCGTGCGAAACTACGATTACGCTTCCGCTGTAACCACTGAGGTATTGCTCTAGCCACTCAATGGATGGTAGGTCGAGGTGGTTGGTTGGTTCGTCGAGCATCAACAGGTCGGGTTGTTGCAGCAGCATTTTGGCCAGCATCACGCGCATGCGCCAACCTCCGCTGAACTCCTTCAAAGGACGTTCGAGGTCTGAAGTGCTGAAGCCCAAGCCCTCAAGAATTTCTTCTGTTTTACTTCTCATCACATAACCATCGCGCTGTTCGAACTCGGTCTGTAGATCGGCCAGTTCTTGGAGTATGGCTTCGCTGTGGTCGTGTTCCATTCTTTCCAACACATCATTGATGCGTTTTTCAAGCTCCAGCTCTCTTTCAAAGGCTTGCATGGCCACATTCACGATGGGTTCACCACTTTCGAATGAAAGGAGGTCTTGATTCAAGTATCCAATGGTCAGACTTTTTTGTCGACTCAGATCACCTTCGCGCAATTCATAATCGCCATTGATGAGCTTAAGCAGCGTGGATTTACCCGTTCCATTTTTACCCACCAGGCCAATGCGTTCTCCGGGTTTAATCTGCCAGCTGGCATTTTTATAAAGGTAGCGTCCGGCGAATTCGAAGGAGATGTTGTTGAGGGTGAGCATAAGTGCTGGCAAAGTTATGATTAAAGCGGCATGATGCTTCTATTTGCTCTGGCGCTATCTTCCGGAAATTTGTTGGAATGGGGTACAGCTTGTGGTGTTTGGGCCCCAGCATCACAGCTGATTGCAAAGCCATCTTTGATGGGAAACAATGTGCCCTAAAACGGAGCTAATGGAGCTTC
>CAZYJD010000134.1:0-4236 GCA_964647785.1 uncultured Chitinophagaceae bacterium | reverse complement strand
CCATGAATTGGATCATGATTGGAGCCATGGCTTTTGTGAGCTATCAGGCTTTTGGAAATCGGTCCATCTATGAAAAGCTTGTTTTTCATCCCTTTAGCATTGCATTCAGGAAAGAATGGTATCGATTTTTTAGTTGCACACTGCTCCATGCCGATTTCAATCATTTGTTGATCAATATGATTGTGTTGTGGTCTTTTGGAGATGTCGTTGAACCGGTATTTGAAATGCGTTTTGGTCTTGCAGGGAGTTTGGTGTACCTGTTGTTCTTTGTTTTGGCGGTGGGCATATCAAATATTTCCACGTACCTTAAGCAACGAAACAATTCGTCTTATTTTGCAGTAGGAGCTTCAGGAGGGGTTTCTGCCATCGTGTTTTCGGCCATTTTTTTCGCCCCCGATAGCAAATTGTTGTTGTTTTTCATACTTCCCATTCCTGCCGGAATTTTTGGAATTGCTTATTTGATCTATTCAAGCTGGGCACAAAAGAATGCTCCGGGAGGCATCAATCACGACGCCCACTTTTGGGGAGGAGTGTTTGGATTTCTTGCAACTCTGGCCTTATTCCCGACTTACCTGCCTGAATTTGTAAAGAGACTGCTCGGAATATTTGGTCTTTAGAAGGGGAGATCATCCACCTCTTCATCGTTCGAGGGCGCATCTGCAACCTCATCGAAACTCTGAATGTTCACAGGAGAACCACCTTCAGAAGCACCTCCCTGAAGAGGGTCCATTTTCCATGCGCGAACATCGGTGTACCAACGACCATTGTACTCGCGCGATTCAATGTTGATGCCACATTTAATGGATTGTCCTTCCTGATAATTGTTGAGATCATCCACCTTGTCGCCCCACAGACTGATGCAGATTTTTTTAGGATACTGCTCCATGGTTTCGATCACAAATTCCTGTTTTTTCCAATCTCCTCTGGCGCTCGTACCGCTTTGTACGTCCAGTTTTTTAACAATTTTTCCGCTTACTTCAAGACTCATAATAGTAGAGCAAATGTAGGAAATCAAATATAGGACTCTAACCAATGTTGATATTTTTATGCGTTTAATATCGCTTTTGTGCAAGCAGGGTGATGAGCTTTGGTTTCACTTTCTTTTTAACTTTACCCCATGGCACTTCGCATCATTTTTCTCGTCTTAGTTTCTTTGTTTTTAAACGCTTCTGTCCATGCACAACGAAGTTGGAAGAAGCTACATTTTACGCATCACGGCCCGTTCCAAATGCCTGTAAATTCAAACGATAGCGGTGCATATACCCCCAATGGAATGGGGTGGATAGAAATGTTGTATCTCGATGCCAACAATCAGTTGTATGCAGGTTCAAACACCTTTGGTTTTTATAAAAGAGATGACAAGGGTGGATGGAAACAACTGCTGCGCATCCCTTTGATGAGTGGGGTAACGGATATGCTGAGTGATCCGAAGCATCCCGACCGATTATTTGTTGCCACCGCAAATACTTCATGGGATCAGGACTGGGGAACGGGTATTTGGAAATCTTCAAACGGAGGGAAACGATGGGAAATGACGGCATTGAATTTCTCACCAGCTCACAGACAGGCACTGTGGCAGCTGGAGGCTGACCCGAATATCTTCAACCATCAAATTGCCCTTTCTGACAACCGAATTTATCGCACTGTTGACGCATGGAAATCAGCAGCAATGGTGATGGAAGAGAAAGATGAAAATTTCAGGGAACTGCTTTTCAAACCCTTTTCATCCGATACTTTGTATGCCGCAGGTAAGCGCTTGTGGAGAAGCACGGATGGTGGGGAAACCTGGGCGGATATCAGTAGGAATTTAAGCAGTGGAAAGGAGCGTTCTCAGTACAGGCGCATTGCGCTGGCAATTGAAGCTCGAAATCCCGATAAACTCTGGGCGGCTTATGCGGATGGATCTTCAGTAGTTTTGGATGTGAGCTTCGATGGGGGAGAACATTTTCAGCGTCGCTCACTTCAGCGATTTGTTCGTCGGTTCGATGAAAACCACGCCGAATTGGAGGTTGCGCCGGACGACAGCAATCGCGTGTATCTGGGTGCAGTTCGATTGTTTCGCTCCGATGATGGTGGTAGATCTTTTAACCAAATTACGACGCCTCAATGGAAGTATAGCAATTTTCAACACGATGATGTGCGCGAACTTTTGGTGCTCGAAAATGGGGTGGTTTACAACGGAAACGATGGAGGTGTGGGCAGAAGCATGGATCACGGCAAGCACTGGGAAGATTTAAGCGCTAAGGGATTGAATGTAACGCAGTTTTACGGAATAGCTTTGAATGAATCGGGCACAAAAGTGCTGGGTGGTTGCCAAGATCTTGGCAATATGATTTATGACCGTAAAAACAATCGCTGGAGCAATGTGAGCGAATTGTATGGCGATGGAGGAGATGTGCTTTGTGCTGAAGATCGTTGGGTTGTTGGTCAGAACGGTACTTTGTTTGAATCGCGCGACAGCGGAAAATCATGGCATCTTATTCAGGGGCAGCACTACATTCAGCGCATGTGGATGCCCATGGCTTTTGATGTGCGCAAGAACGGCACCATTTATTCATTTGATACCAAAGCTTTTCGATTACAAAAGGGAAAGAAGGTAGAAGATATAAGCCGAGGGCTTCCCCATACTTACTTCAAAATATGGGCATTCGTACAAAGTGAAAGCAATCCCAATATTGCTTATCTCGCTTATGATGAGCCCACTTGGGATGCTTCAGTTAAAGGTTTGAAAAACAAATTGTTCAGATGTCGGAATTTTACGGATACCATGCCAGTCTGGGAAGATATCACCTCTAATTTGGGCATTCTTGCATGGCGTGGAACATCGGGTTTGATCATTCATCCAAATGATCCAGAAACCATTTGGATTTCATTTAAAACCATTGATTTGGCAGAAAAAGAACCGCAGCGCGTATACTTCAGTAAGGATGGTGGCGATCATTGGTCCAATTTTTCTGAGGGTTTGCCCAATCTACGGGCCAATACCATTTGTTATGCTGGTGGTGATGCTGAACTACTGTTTTTAGGCACCGATGCTGGCTTGTATGCAAGACGCTGGTATGATCCTGAATGGGTTTATCTTGGAGGTAGAAAAAAGCTTGCATCCGTAATGATTTCCGATTTGGAGTGGGACCACAATGAGCATCGTTTATGGATAGGAACTTATGGAAATGGCTTGTGGTCGGTCGTCGTAAATAAACGCTTATTGCGTTGAGCTTGTTTTCAACAACCAGCAATCACTTACGATTTTTCTGCAGCTTCGCAACATAGGAATGGCTGTTTCTTTGGTTATGCCAGCAGGGATTCCTAAGCGGATGTAACCGCTTTCGGCATATAGCAATTGCGCATTCGGATATTGGCTGATGATTTGATTCAGTCGGCGTTTCATTTCAGGCTCGTCTTTGCTCGATGCCATGATCACAAAGTAAGCACGCTCAACTTTAGCGGCATCTTGGGTACTTGTTTCTGCGGAGCTTTGGGTTTGCTCATCGGTTTGACGGTCATTTTTATTGATGCTTTGGTCCGATGATTCCGCAGGTTTTTTTACAGAAGGGTTCAGGGCTAATAACTCGATCTCAATGGGGCGAATGCGGTAAATGCCATTCACCAAATTGCTCCATTGGATGGTGAATTCATTATCTTTATGACCTTCTTTTTTTACCAATAGAGCCACATTCATTGCCTTGGATTTGTCGAGCGGTATTTCAAACTCACCATTTTCATTCGTTTTCAGGTAACGCCCTCTATCCATAGCTTCCCAAAATACAAGGGCATTTTTGACCGGAATGTTATTTTGATCAATCACCTTTCCTTTGGCTGTTAGCATTGAATTCGATTGCGTTTCCGTTTCATTTTTCCAGAAGCGAATGATTTCGAGTTTACCATTCATTTTTCTGCCGATGAAATAGAGCTTCTCTGATTGATAACTCGCCCCCAACTCATGCTGTGGGCTATTCAATGGAGGGGGCAGATGTTGCAGACTTTCAGCAGGGTTTTCAGGATCTACTGAATACAGGTCGTAGCCTCCCAAACCCGGATGACCATCTGAGCTGAAAAAGAGCGTATTGTCATTGCTCAGCCAGGGCATAATTTCATTCTTAGAAGTATTGATCGCCGGCCCCATGTTTTTTGGCGTGGTCCAGCCATTGGCTTCCCTGAAAGACATGTACAAATCATAGCCACCATAGCCACCCTCCATATCACTGGCAAATATGAGCACTTCTCCACTGGCATTGA
>CAZYJD010000133.1:0-4253 GCA_964647785.1 uncultured Chitinophagaceae bacterium | reverse complement strand
AACCGAATGGACAATTCGCTCCTTCGCATTGGGGAACAGTTGAAGTGTGGATGCGGCCGCGTAGCAAAAAAGCTCAGCACTAAAGTGGATAGCGCGTTAAGGCGGCCAAAACAGCTCACTTAACCTTCACAGAGCACTCCAATACGAATTGTGCCACTTCAGTTTTGCCGTTCTCGCTTTCGGTCCAGGCTGTAACCGGGATTTTCTCATTGATGCGCTCACCGCTTTTGGCTGATGTTTCCAGCATGCGGCGCACCAATGCTCCGCTTTGCGATTCGAAATACACCCGGCCTTCGGGGCGATAGAGAAATTCGGCCTGGAATGATTTGAAGGCGAAGGAAGCTTTGAGTTTCAGTTTTTCTGCCAGCATGAAAACATGGAATCCGGCGGCTAAATCGGCCCCCACAGCCAGCGCACCGAAGTACATGCTTTTGAGATGGTTGCGTGTGAGAACATTGGTGGGAATGCTGATGCGGATGTGATCTTCATCCAGGCTTTCAATGCGCGGCCTGCAAAAGCCAATCATGGGGATTTTGAACAGCCCGAAGAGCCATAGCATCCGTTTTGCGCGTAGCAGATTCATGAGATGAGCGACTTTACAATCTCACTCACCGGTCTTACGGCTTGCACGTGCTCAATACTTGGGCCGGCGCACCATACGGTTTCATAGGTGGTGCTGAAGGCCGCTTTGCGCAAACTGCGCATGCCTTTTACAAAGGTGAAGGCTTTTATCCATTTCTTGAGCCGCTTGTTTTTGGAGAGGATGGTCTCTAGGGCATTGCGACGGGTGCCCACTTTTTGCACATAAGGGGTGTTGATGACCGTGCAGGGCGAGCCGGAAAGCTTTTCGGTGAGCACAATATCGCTCGCGCCGTAATCCACCAAAGCCTGCTTGTAATCTTCCGAAGCGGGACTTTCTACCGAGGCGATGAAGATGCTGCCAATGGAGCAACCGTCTGCCCCCAAATCGAGCATTTGTTGTAGTTCGGAAGCAGTACCCACGCCGCCGGCAGAGATCACAGGGATGTCGAAATGCTTTTTGAGCATGGGAATCAGCTCTTCAGGTGGCAAACCGCCACAATGTCCGCCTGCCCGGTTATTCACGGCAATCAGGGCATCGGCTCCTTGTTTCACCACTTTTTCGGCGTATTTCAGATCGGTTACGTCGCAAAAAACCTTGGTGCCGACCTCGTGCGCCCGCGCAATGGTCTCGTCCGGATTACCAAGGGAGGTGATGATATAATGTACCTGATGGCGACACAGGGCATCCAACTGATCGCGGTATTTCAGATTCGATTTATTGACGATGAGGTTGTAGCCGAAAGGCGCATTGCTATGTGTTTTTAGCTCACGAATGGAATCTTCCAGCTCGGCGATGCTGCGGTAGTTCAATGCCGGGATGGCTCCTGTAATGCCCGCATCCATGGCGGCTTTCACCATGGCCGTATTGGAGATGAGAAACATGGGCGCCATGATGATGGGGTATTGGATGCCCAACATCTTTGAAAGTTGGCAATTGCCCAAGGCCTGTTTCGTTTGTTCGTTCATTGTTGCTTGCAAATTAGCAATAGTTTCAATACCTGCTTGTTTCATGGCAGATTAAGCGCTGATATTTACTTTTTCGATACAAGACATGGATGATTTTACTTATTTTTGGGCAGCAAATCATTGATGCTCCCGTGATTTACATACGTAACCTTTTTTTAACGATCGTCGTACTCATAGGGGGCGTTCTGTCTGTAAAAGGGCAATTATCCACCTTGCACTATCTTCCTCCTTTGCATGCCAACTCCAACCAAGTTGACAGCCATTTTGTATACATCAGCACACCCTATAAAAGCAACATCGAAGTTCGGGTAAAAAGAGGTGATGGCAAAGATATTGGCGGTTCTCCTTTTACTGTTTCCAACAGCAAACCCATCCGAATCAATGCCGGTGGGAGCCAATTTGATTCAGACATCATGGTGCCCAACGACAGTGTAATGGCAAAACTTAGTACGAAAGGATTTATCATTGAAGCAGATAGTGCAGTTTATGTCAATGCGCGCTACAGAAGTGGTAGTTCTCAAGCAGAATGTATCACCACCAAGGGAGAAGCCGCCTTGGGAAAGGAGTTTCGCCTTGGATCCATGCCGCTTCAGGGAACGCAAACCTGGAGAAACTTTGTCTTCTCCTTCATGGCAACAGAAGATAATACAAAGGTGGTGGTGAGTGGTTATGATGATGATGTAACCTTCGATGGGCCTTACACCCGTTACGATGATACCTTGAAATATACTTTAAACAAAGGTCAATCGGTAGTGGTGGCGGGTTCTGCCAGCAATCAGTATAACTGGAGCGGTACCATTGGGGCGCTGATTAGCAGCGATAAAAATATTGCCGTGAATACTGGAAATTGGCTCGGCTCCATCGCAAGTAGAACGGGCTTGCAAGATATCGGACTTGATCAAATCGTGCCAGTAAGTAAATTAGGCACTGAGCACGTGGTGATTGAGGCTGCGGGATATCCAGATCAGGAGAGTCCACTTGTGGTAGCGGCATATAATAGCACTGCTGTTTACATCAATGGCGATAACCGACCCTATACCCGCCTCAATGCAGGCGAATGTGCACTTATTCCGAACAGTTATTACACCGGAAACGGACATAAGAATATGTATATCCGAACAACGCAACCCGTTTATGTATATCAGATGATGGCAGGTGCGCGTGATTATGCCACGCCCGGGATGAACTTCATTCCACCCATTCGATGTGGGCTCAGCAATAAACTCGACCTCATTCCTGATATTGATAAAATTGGTAATGTGCGTTACAACGGCAGCGTCATTGCACTGGCAGAAAAAGGGGCTGGTTTATGGGTGAACGGGGTGAAACAATCAGGGGCCGAAGCAGTAACAGGAACCAATACTTGGGAAACCTATAGAATATCAGGATATCGTGGAGATGTTAGAGTGGAATCGCAGTATGGTATAGCCGCTGGATTTTACGGTAGCAGCAGTGCTGCAGGCTATGGGGCATACTTCAGTGGCTTCTCAAACTTTGTTGAAATTGAAATGGACATCCCTGATGACCAGGCGTGCGTAGGAGAGGCCGTTCGGGTTTATTACACAGGCGATACCAGTGATAATGCCAAAATCACCTTTAGTTTTCCGGGTTCAGAAAGGGTTTCAGGTACAGGGCTGGGGCCTTTTGATGTGTTTTACAAGAACCCCGGAGTTTATCGTGTCGACCTCAAGCTGGAGTTGGGCAGTTGCAAAGACTCAAAATTTGAATTTGTTGAAATCATGCCAAAATACAACGATACCTTTCGTCAGGCATCATGTGATAGTTTTTATAGTCCTGCGCGAAGCAAGATGTTCTACAACTCTGCCGTTTATACCGATACGTTCAGAAGCATTTCCGGTTGTGATTCCATCGTCACCGTAGATCTCACCATTCATAAAAGTCAGCGCCAACGCACGGTTGAATCTAGTTGCGACTCATTTTACTGGGCCACAGCAGATAGCATGATTTATCAAAGTGGGTTGTACTCGAAACTGTTCGTGAATCAATACGGCTGCGATTCATTGGTGGAAGTGGATCTCGAAATATCAAAAGCAGTCAGGAAAGACGACCTGGGAACTTCCTGTGATTCTTTTTATTGGCAAAATGGCGATACCCTCATCAAACAAAGTGGTTTGTACCGCAAGAACTTGTTTACTTCTGATGGCTGTGATTCCATACTCACACTCGATGTAAAAATTGGGCGAAGTATGCTCATCGTAAACCAGGCCATGAGTTGCGATAGTTTTTACTGGGATGTGAATGGCAACACCTTTTATAGCGGTGGTATTTATACCGATACCTTTACCAATGTAGAGGGCTGCGATTCCATCATGTACCTCAATCTGGAAATAAATCCATCATTTGCAGCAGAGGAAACACAGAGTGAATGCGACAGTTTTTGGTGGGATAAAAACAACAAATGGTACTATCAAAGCGGCAATTACGAGGCCGCCTATCCCTCAGCCTTTGGTTGTGATTCTTCCTATGAATTGAATTTGAGCATAAACCCAAGTTATTTCTTTGCGGAAACAGAAACAGCTTGTGATGCATTTACCTGGCCGGTAACAGGTGAAGAGTTGAGCGCGACCGGTTTGTACACCGAGAATTTTAAAACGGCTGCCGGATGCGACAGCATACATGTGCTCGATCTGACGGCTTCCGGCTCCAGCAGCGCGACAGTGGTAGTTTCATTGTGCGGGCAGTAC
>CAZYJD010000132.1:3665-4271 GCA_964647785.1 uncultured Chitinophagaceae bacterium | reverse complement strand
AATTCAATTCTCAGAATAAATGAATCCAAATCCTCATTTCCAATTTCTCCGGATAACTTGCGATTGCTTAGAAAATCATGAATTGCATAGCCGGGAATTCGCACCAATTGATGTCCATAAGCCGCACTTCCATGGTTTAGCAAGTTGTTCATTTCATTCAAGGCGCAATACCCCCTGATTAATTGATTGAGTTTTGCACGATCAGAAACGGGATCGAGCTTTTGTGCAGCATACAAAGCGTAAATTTCAAAGAAGTAATCTTTGCCGGCTTCAGAACTAAAAATAGGCTCATTTTGAAACAGGGCGTAGATGGAGTCGGGTGAAACAGATGAATGAAACGTATCTAATCTCAACTTCTCCAAACCTTTAGAATATGCTTGCTTTGAGATACGCATGGGCACGGATGATAGAAAATTAAACTGCACGCTGTCTGTGGCAAGTTTTGATTCGCTGCCAACCTCAGCGCTCGAGCATCCGAAATAAAGCCACGCAAATAGCATGGATGCATAAATAAGATAGAGTTTCATGTTCACTGATTTATATTACTGGTATTGTTTTCATTTTGTGCTTTTTAGTGTTTTTGTGTGGTGACCGCTTTGGTCGTTT
>CAZYJD010000132.1:0-3655 GCA_964647785.1 uncultured Chitinophagaceae bacterium | reverse complement strand
CTCCAGATATTCGTTGGCGTGAAATGGATGGATCTGGCAGTCTTAAGCCATGCATTTTTCTTGTTTACGGAGGAACCATTTTTCTTCTAAACGAAATGAAAAAGCCTCGAACCGCTCATTGAAGGGAGTCCTGAATTTTTAGCTTCACATGGTCTGATCGATTAGCGCTCAGTGCTTTTCAAAGATTTTCTTATTCATTTTTACTTGGATGGGAATATCAGCGGTATCCAAACCCCGCACTTGGCATATTTTGAGAAAATTTGCATCGGCTAACAATACTTCTCGGGTTTTTAGGGGATTAATGGTGTTGTACACTTTTAAAACGGTTGCTCTGTTCTTTGGGTCAAAGGCAAAGTCTGTAAAACAAAGGTTTACCAGGGTGTTTACATCGGTATGATTAGACTGTTCCATGACGTCTTTTTGCAGCTTTTCCATAGCGCTCTGTGATGGGGTATAAGCATTGTCCGGCTCTTGATTGCAAGAGATTATCATCAAAAGAACAGTCCCCAAAATGGGGACTAAACTGGCGAGATTGCCTGTGATTTGAACAAAAGAGGTTCGAGCTTTTGCGAGTTTTAATCTTTCATGTTGTCTTTTTTCGTTGATCATTTCTGTTGAATATTAAGTGTTGAGATATGAGAATAGATTGTTCATCGAGTGAATCATCCGTCCACTCGGGTTGATAAGTGATGCTCAAAAAGCAAAGCAATGCTGCCCGCTGCTGTGTTCGATAGAGGGGTTGCAACGGCTGAATGCGCGGGCTGTGGTGCGGCGCTTCTCTTATGGGGCCCCTATTGGCCCTATACGAATAGGTCTTTGATATGATCTCCGTAATAGGGAACAGCGTCATTCCCTTTTGCAAGACCATTCACTGTCACCCCTTCTAAGGAATTTTGAATCCACACTTTAAAATGGGTGAAGACCGATTTTCTCCTGAGTTTTTTAAACCCAACATAAACATTCACCTCGTTCTCATAGCGGAAGCCAGAGAGCTTTTCTGCCCAATACTTCTCGTAAATTTGGGTGCATTCTTTCCAGATAGGATCTTCACTTTTTGGGAGATATTCATTATACATAAACGTGGGCAACGGAAGAAGATATAACTCCAATACCAAAATACCGTTGTCTCGTAATTTTTCCCTCAGTTTTTCAGCTCGTTCTTCCGCTGATAATTTTTTTTCAGCAGCGGTTAGGAGCTCATTAACGAGAAAGACATTGTGAGGCACCCCTTCGGCATTGTAAATAAAATTTTCTAGCGATTGGGTTGCTTCTCCAACAATGATGCTTTTGATCTTTTTGCCTTCTTTATGGAACTCAGCTCTGTTTTTTCTGAAATTCTCTTCAATTGCTAAAACCTCAGCAATCATGGCTTCTTCGTTAATTGAAAGGGTTATCAAATTGCTTTTTTTAGATTCAGCCACCACCGCGTTCCAATGATTGATCAATATTGCGATGTCTTCGGATGTATTTGTGATATGATTTGTTGTCATGGTAATAATTTAAAAGGGTTCATTTGAAGGGTTGTTCATGGATATGTCGGCAGCAGATAAATGCATTAGAGCCCTGTTCAATTTTAGAATATTCCATACGGTTTATCAAGTGATTCTTTGCGGGAGTAATCCTATGGTTGCGGCACTTATAAGCCATGAGCGGTGTTTCAAAACCTCAGGTGTTTGCAATGGTTTTTGCTTCATAATTTCCGGGAGAAAAAATAGTTGACTTCAAACACAGGCCATATTCAATTGGTTCATCCCCGCCCACTGCTTGATCCAGCCGTATTCTTTTGTTTCAGGTGTTCGATTTCTCTTTCCGCGCACTTGTACAATATTGTTTGCCCTTATTTCAATGGTGAGCCTTCGTTTGCTAACACTGTTCTTATCTTTCTCTTTCAGGGAGAAAATGTAACAATCTTTCGAGCGTACTCGTCCTTCATAAGCATAAACACAGTGTTCCATTGCCCGGCCTTCATCGTAGAGTTCCGCTGGCATGACAATCTGTTTAATGGTAATGAAGGTGCCATCCGTTGCCTGCTGATACGGCTTTATTTTAGATTTTGGAAAGGGGGTTCTGGCCCAGGGATTTTTCTTGAAATATAGGCTCATGTGCCAGTCCCTGATGTCTGAAAATAGTTTATTTCGACGGTACCTTCTCAGTAATTTGACGGGTAATTTATCTTGATTGTGCTTGAAGTAGTCCCAGGTGGTCTGAAGGTCATTGGTATCCAGCCCCAACTTGTTTGCAAGACACACAACCTCTACAAAATATTTACCATTGTTGAGATCAGAATTGGATGGTATCTTAACTGCATGATGCGCGAAGTCGGCATCCAAATTATTTGCCATTAGACTTGAATGAATCATGGCTTGTTTGAGTGAAAGATCAGGATGGCATGCAACGCTATTGAAGGATGCAATAAAACTTCTGGTGGCTTCAACCGGCAGTGACCGGAGATTTTTCATGCTTTCTCCTTGAATAAGAGCAAGGCACCACTCAAGTTCTGTGTCGTCCAAGCTTGATCGCCTGAAAAAAAAGTTGTTGCTAACAGCAAAGGGTAAATGGTATGCTTGCAACAAGATGTTCAAAAAGGGCTGCATGCCATCACACCCTGCCAGTGAATTTTGAGAAAAAAGCATTGGCTTTATCCGGTACAGGTCGCAAAGAGCCATGACGAAATCCAAGGTGCTGAAAGATAAGAAACGGATGGAAGCGTGATCGATGATTTGGATCATTTGATGCGATCTTTCTAAGGACCATTTCAATATTTTTGAGGGCTGACCGAACAGATAATTCATCATTGCCCTGATGTGGTTGAGCGGTTGGTCATGGCTGAGCATTTCACAAACCAGCATTGGCAAAAGGGCGTATTCTCTTTTTATTTGAGTAACCTGTTGATCGGTTGTCAGCCTGTTGAATGATGGATCGTCAGGAGTCCGCAATAACTGTAAATCTCTGAATGGAAGTTGAGCATGGTCCAACCCATATTCAATGGCCTTGTTGATTAAGGCTACATAAAGTGTGAGGTGTGCAGTAACACGCGCACCGAACCTAAAATCAGTCTTTCCTATTTCAACAAAATCACAAAAAAGCTTGTAATCGTAATGGATGGTGTTAACCTGCTCCATGAATTTGAAGAATGTCTTCAAATATGATCGGTTAACCTGCCATCTCTTGAACAGTCGCCCAATTTCAGAAACAGGTAGCCTTTTGCCTTTGAACTTCTTGAAGTGAACCGATAGTTCAGTTAGGAAGATCAAACCCTCCTTTTCCTTCCAACGAAAACAATCTCGAAACAACACCTGAAGTTGTTGGCCCATTTCAGTCTTGCTGTATGAAAGAGGTTTGCCCTCCATACCTAACTTTTTTACTTCAGCATAAAAGTCATTTCCCAATTTATTAGGCTTTAAGATTCTTTTTTTGCTCATATTTTTTAAATTGAATGAAATAAATAGGTCAAGCTTACAGGTCATGCCATGCTGAACTTGCGATGCTTTTTGTTTGATAGAGTCAAACGTTACTTCCAAGTAGGAAGCGTCAAGAAATTATGCATGAATGCTTCCTGCTGATAAGAACAGAGAAGCATATTTTAGGAAGAGATGAGCTCTTCTAGCTTTGCACTTCCAAATATTCAAACAACCGCAACAGCTCTGTGGCAATT
>CAZYJD010000131.1:0-4329 GCA_964647785.1 uncultured Chitinophagaceae bacterium | reverse complement strand
ATTAACCCATATGCGATGGAGGCTTGTGTTTTGCGTTAGCAAAAGCTGTGAGTGGGATCGAACCACTGACATTTCCCGTATGAGAGGAATGTTCTACCGCTGAACTACACAGCCGAATCCTAACGGATTCGTAAAATCCGAAGGAAAACGGAGAGTAGAGGATTCGAACCTCTGGGGTTTTTACGCCCAAGACCTTTCGAAGATCTCGCCATAATCCACTCGGACAACTCTCCTTTGTTTGGTAGGCAGGATTTCACCTCCGATTGCCTCCGGGTTCTATGCGGGTATTGGCGTCCCGAATAGGTCTATAGTCATATAGACCCCCAATTTGCCCGGTGTACTCTAAGTACAGTCTACCAACGGAAGAGAGAGGATTCGAACCTCCGGAGCCACTTACGTGACTCGGCTGTTTAGCAAACAGCTGCCTTCAACCACTCGGCCACTCTTCCATACATCCTTAGAGTTAAACTCTAGGGAAATTGCCCCAACCGGATTCGAACCGGTATTTCCACCTTGAGAGGGTAGCGACCTAAGCCATTAGTCGATAGGGCTGTTTACTGCGTAAACAGATTGTTTGTTTTCGCAAAGTGAGACCAGCTGGAATCGAACCAGCGACCTTTTCCGTGTCAAAGAAACGCTCCACCTCTGAGCTATAGTCCCTTAAGAACCCTCGGTGGGGAACGATCCCACTCTCCATAGACTTGATGTTTTGTACAAGAAGACCGCCTTACGAGGGAGGTGCTTATCGGTGTGGGTTCAGCACACCTATCTAAAACTACTTTATCAAGTTGAACCCTATGTTACCGTACCAACGGCAAGAGCAAAAAGGAGGTAATCAGCCTCCCAGCCTAGTTTCTCCTGATTGATTACTCGGTTATCACTGAGGCTGATTAGTCCTCTCAACTTTTCATCTCAGATGGTGTTAGGCACACCACACACCCAGGATAGGATTCGAACCTATATAGCCTTACTTAAGGCACTGGTTAACAGCCAGCTGCATTACCATTATGCTACCTAGGTAAGGACCAGAAGAACTCTGGATTATTTCTGCAAAGCAGAAATGGAATCAATCGGAATCGAACCGATCACAGATCGCTTGCAAAGCGTTCTCGCCACCTTGGAACATTTGACCCCGTTTTCCTATCGGAAAACCGATAGGGGCAAAGCTTCTCACCTCTGCTTGGAACGTTTCAGTTCGTTTCTCCCTTAGGGGAAGTTGCCCGAAGGCAATGGGACATCTCGGGTTTGAACCGAGGACCTTTCGATTAAGAGTCGAATACTCTACCAACTGAGTTAATGTCCCGCGCCCCAAGTTTAGAAAGGACTATGCCAGGTACTTGAGAAACCTATATGGTTGTTGTCTCGCCCCTTTGCCTTTGCTTTCCCCTGAGCCGAGAGTCTCAGAGCTGAAAACTCAGCTCGACGGGAGCAAATTCCGACTTTTCAGCAGCCTGAGACAGGCGGTGTTTTTCTATCGGGCAACTTTGCCTTAAAAAGGCATGCGCACGAGAGGACTTGAACCTCCACGCCTTGCGGCAACAGGGCCTAAACCTGTCGTGTATACATTTCACCACGTGCGCGTAAGATCGTTGTCTCTTCCCTTTACCTTTCCCCAATTCGCATCCCGAAGAGACCGGGCCTGGGGTAATTCCGACTTTTCACACTACTCACTGAAGAGTCTTGTGTTTCTCACATCGGGCAACAATCTACCTTTCCGGTTAGGGAAAGAATGGGAATGACCGGATTTGAACCGTGTGACCTATCGGTTATCAACCGATTGCTCTCACCGCTGAGCTACACTCCCGAAGAAGTTTCAGTTTTCAAGGATCCTTTTGCTTTCGCAAAAGCGAGGAGGGGTAAGGTGAGGGCGGAGCCCTCGCTTCCCAACCACCACTTTATCATAGCGCCGTTTCGCCGGGCTGTAAAGGGCGGGTTACCGTACCTTTTTCGTAGAAAGAAAAAGTTGGGTGTGTTGACCTAGTATAGGTGAACGAGAGAGGGAGTAAACCTAGATGGCATCCAACTCAGAGGCCAAGATTTTCAGATCTTGCGGATCCACAAAGTCGTCGCCAAAATCATCGGTGTAAGTAAGAGCTTTAGCAGCAGCACGCAGGGCGGCGGCGACCGCAAGGCGTCCGGCTCG
Organism: uncultured Chitinophagaceae bacterium; assembly: GCA_964647785.1. GTDB lineage: Bacteria > Bacteroidota > Bacteroidia > NS11-12g > UBA9320 > CAZYJD01. The sequence continues at coordinate 2,186 of CAZYJD010000131.1, read as the reverse complement.
ATCCTCGGCGATGTAGGCATCCATCACCGCCTGCGCGGCGGGGGAGAGAGAATGAAGTTCGTTTTTCATGTTTCTATCTTAACGGTTTCGGAGCCAGGTGTAAAGGGCGGGTTACCGCCCACTGGGCGGAGTCACATTACGCACCGGCCGATTCGGGCTATCACGAGCCAGTGGCCACCAGCAGCGTGGCAGGCGTTGGCAGCGTGGAAACTAGCCACTGCCACCAGAGCGAAAACTGCGAGAAGTGCGAGAACCTTAATCATGTTATAATCTTAGCTCCTTTCGCCCCATGGGTAAAGGGCGGTTTACCGCCCTCACTCAGCCGCCTGCCAAGCAGCGATCGCCTCCTGAGCAATTTCCTCGTCGGTCATCTCCGAGACCGAAGCCCACTCAGGCAGGTCAATGCCAAGGCACCAGTTCACTTCGGCAACCGCTTCGGCTCGGCAGTCCCAGCCAGCTCCCTCGGAAGCCCAGGCGTCCACACGGGCCATGATCAGATCGAAACGGTTCATTTCCATGTTTCTACTTTAGGGGCTTTGAGGCAGGGTGTAAAGGTCGGGTTACCGAACCCCTGGATTGGAGTCAGCAGCGGAACAGCTCCCCGGATGGTTTGCCCGGTGGTTTCTGCAATTTACCGTCGTGTAAATTCTGCAATAGTTCCTGATATTGCTCTGGCAATTCTTTTCCTTCGGAAGCCTTCGGATCAATGTCATGTACAAACACCAGGTTCAGGTGGTTGCGAATTGTTTGCACCTGCTTCTCGTTGAGCGAGGAGCAATCGGGGCAAAGCTCAAAGAAGCCTTGCAGCCAGTAGCAAAATTCTTGGGAGTTCATTTGTTTATACTATTGAAAATGTCTTTGCCGTTCAAGTACGAGGCAATAACAAGATCTGTAAATTGCTCGCGCCGATTTTCCGGTAGGTAGTCCCGAAACTCTGCCAATCGTTTGCGCAACAAAGGGTCAGGAATCTGTGAGAAGAACATACTAGTGTCAGTCATCACTTTTGCTTATTCTTACGACCGGAAACAAGTTTCTCCCGGCGTTTCATTTCACGCTTAATTTGATTCTTCAGAACTTTGGTTTTACCGTTGATGCTCAACTGGTACAGCCGTGCATCGCTCAGGCTGAATAGTTCTTCCTCAGATAGGAGCGAAGACCGAGACACGTTTCGTTCTTTAACCATGCTACTATCATAGCCGTTCTCGCCAGAGAACGAAAGGGGGCAAACCGGCCTGCCGTGGGCGGCTTACCGCCCTGGCCACCAGAGGCTCCCAGCAGCGCCGTAAAGCGGCCTGCGGGGCAGGGCAGGGGGGAAGGGCCTGGCTCCGGCTTGGAGGCTGCTTAGAGCCGCCCAGGGTCTCCCCAGCGCATGGTCTGCCAGTCAGTCCACCACAGGGATCTCTTTAATTTGCTTCCGTTTGGCCGTCAGTTCTTCGTATTGCGCCTTCAATCGTTCGATGTTACTTCGCAGACGGGAATTATTCCTGCGCTCTTCTTTCGGTATAGCATTCCACTGCTTGACCTTAGCGTTAAAATCAGAACGAATCTCTTCGATTTCCGCATCCAGGTTCGCAAGCCTTCTCTTCTTGCCCTTTTCCGTCAAACCACCCTTGATAGTTACTTTCGCATCACCACCGGTTTTCTCCCCAAGTTGCTCCTTAACCCACGCCTTTGCCTGGGCCAAGGTTAGCCTTTGCTTCTTACCTTTGCCTTTGACAGACGCAGTGTAACGGGCTGTGCTTCGGCCGTTTTTTGTGGTGACAGCTCCCCCTCCGGTCTCGGTTCGAATGCTTCCAACCGTGTTACCATCAGCGTCCGTAACAGTGAATACTCCGGTCTCAACTTTGGAGATCTCAACACCTTTACGGCATTTTCCTGCGGTCCCATAGGTTGTACCGTCGGGCTTCACACAACGAGTGTAGTCATACGTTGATCCGAGCAATTCTTCACATTGCCCTAAAGCCCCCTCTGAAAAGAACCCTTGCATTCATAGGACTTGAAACTAGTATTATTTACCCTCTTTTCCTCCTTCATTGTGGTGGCCCTGACGGAGGAACCCGGGCACAGTTTTCTCGGGAAACCGGCCATCAAGAGGGGCGATGATCTGGGACTCGACCTGGAGTTCCGCAATATCGACGGACACGAATGGCTGATCTACTTCTATCAGGAAGCGATTGTTTTCTCCA
>CAZYJD010000130.1:0-4367 GCA_964647785.1 uncultured Chitinophagaceae bacterium | reverse complement strand
TCAATTCGCTGGCAGGGCTGTATGGCGTGCCTTCGGCTTCTGCCTATTCAGCGGGTAAAATGTCGCTCAGTGCCATGGCCCAGAGCTTGAGAATAGAATTAAAAGACCAAGGAATACATATTGGAAATGTGTTTGTGGGTTTCACACAGAATGATCCTGAAAAAACCTTGCTCGATTCTGAGGGAAAGCCCATTCCAGTTCCTGAAAGACCAGCATCGTTCTTGTCAACGCAAGAAGATGTGGCCAAAGCCATCATTCAACTGGTTGAGAATAGAAAGACACAGATCTATTTGAGCCCTATTGGCAGACTCACTGCATTGATGTCGCGTTTTACGCCTGGCTTGATGCACTTTATACTGAGTCGAAACTTTCAGAAAAACAGCGGATAATTGAATGGCCTTGGCATGAACATCATTTTTGCTTAGGTTGCAAAACAGAACAATGAAAAATGGAGCAAAAGTTTTTTTAACCGGTGCGGATGGATTACTCGGTAGCAATGTATGTCGTGAATTGAGCTCGCGTTCTTATCGAGTAACAGCCTTGGTAGAAAAGGGCCGAGCGCACCACACCATAGAGGGCATTGAAGGGGTGGAAATGTTGGAGGGAGACATCTTAGATGCCGAGCTTATTAAAGCGCAACTCAAAGGGCATGACTTCCTCATTCATGCAGCCGCACATACCGGAATACATCCTGCCCGAAACCCTGCCGTTGTACGCGTAAATGTTGAGGGCACACGCAACATGATAATGGCCGCTATGCATTGGGGCTTAAAGCGTTCGGTGTTTGTGGGCACTGCCAATACTTTTGCTCCCGGCACAAAAGCAAAGCCCGGTAATGAGACTGGAGCCTATGGCGGTGCCAAATATGGCACGGATTACATGGACAGCAAGTACCAGGCCTATCTCGATGTAAAAGAAGCGGTGAAGAATGAAGGCCTGAATGCCATCACCGTTCATCCAACGTTTATGCTTGGACCCTACGATTCCAAACCCAGTTCAGGTGCAATGATCCTGGCTTTGAATCAGGGGAAAGTTCCCGGTTACACTTCGGGTGGAAGAAATTACATCTGTGTGAAGGATGCGGCAGTGGGGGTGGTAAATGCGCTTGAGTACGGAAACTCCGGTGAAAGTTATATCATTGGTGGACAAAATTTGAACTATAAAGAGGCCTTTGGTTTAATTGCTGCCACCATTGGTGCGAAAGTACCAGCCATCCCATTCCCCTCTGCAGTGGTTTATTTGTACAGCGCCTGGAATCAGATCAAAGAGAAGTTGAGCGGCAAGCCTGCCAAAATATCAAAGGCCATGGCACAAATAAGCCTCGATGAGCACTATTACAGCGCCGAAAAGGCCATTCGCGAGTTACAGCTGCCTCAGACGCCGATTGAAGAAGGCATCAAGGAGTGTTATGAATGGATGAAGGAGCATACCCGCCTGCTTTAATCGAAGCGGTGAACACCGCCACAGTGCAGAATGGCAACCCGGCTGCCTGCTTCAAATCTTTTTTCTTCAACCCACTGCCGAACTGCCATGAATAGTTTTCCTGTATAAACCGGTTCAATGGGAATAGATGTTGCAGCGCTGAAGCTTTGGCAGAACGCTTCCAGTTCGGTGCTTGAATCGGCAAAATGGGCGCCGGAAAAGCGATGTTCAATGGAAATGGCAGTTTGTTCTACGCCCGACATCTGCGCAACATCATTGGCCATCCAGCTTTTAGACGGCAAGCAAGCCACCCCAACTACCTCGGTGCGCCTCCCTGCGTTTTTCATGAATTTCAACAACCCCGACAGGCTGGTTCCGGTTCCACAAGCCACAAATAAATAGTCCAGATTCTCAGGCAGTTCAGCGCCGAGTTCCGACAGTCCGCTGAATGCAGCTTCACCCTTTCCGCCCTCGGGTATCCAAAGCCAGCCTTCCTCTTGGGGAGGTTGTTTCCTGAATTCGCGGTATTTTGCTCTGCTCACAAATTTCATCTCCACACCGCTTTCATGCACGTAGTGAAGCAATGGGTTGGACGATGCATTCAATTCATCGCCACGGATGAAAACTTTCAAGGGGAAATCTGACATCCTTTTGAGTGCAGACAGCGCAAGCAGGTGGTTGCTATACGCTCCACCACAACTCATCAAGCCTTTGTAGTCTTGGGCTTGTTCCAGCCAGCCTTTCAGTTTTCGCCATTTGTTGCCGGATATTTGAGGATGGATTAAATCATCCCGTTTGATGAGTAGGGTAAGTTCGTTGCTTCCCTGCCATGCTACTGGAAGCCTTTCCAGCGGACTAGGAAGCTGATGGTCAAGTAAAGTGTGCAGCCTATTCACGATGGATACATTTCCATGAGTACTTCCCATGCTTCACTAGGGGCAAAGCCTTTCCTGATGGCATAATCTGCCGCTTTTTTTCGGGCAATGAATGGGTTCTCACCTTTGAGCTGTTCCATTTTTTTTTCGAGGTGCCGTTGAAGCGTTTGTCGATAATCATCTTCGGATATTTCTTCCAGCGCTTTGCGAATGCAATAGGCCGAAATATCTTTTTGCTGCAATTCTCGGGTGATTTTTTCTAACCCCCAGCCTTTGGTTCTGAATTTCCCACCTGCAAATGCACGCGCAAAGCGTTCCTCATTTACAAAACCCTCTTCAATACACCTGACAATCACCCATTCAATCTCATCTTTTCGCGCTTTCCACTCGTAAAGTCGCGCGCGCAACTCTTTCTGACACCGCTCCTGATAGGCGCAGAATTTCATGGCTTTTGCCAGCAATAAGTCTTTTTCAGTTGCGGTCACTTTACAAACATAAGGTGCGTGGGGCGAACTGCTTTATTTTTGTTGTCATGGCAGTAAACCTCCGGCAGCTCATTGAATGGACCGATGCAAAATGCAAAGGGGGCGAATTGTCGGATTTTGAAATTCGCCATTGGCACTACGACAGCCGTAAAATTTTTGCCGGTGAGAACAGCATTTTTCTGAGCATTGTAACCGGGCGGCACAATGGCCATGATTTTCTTAACGAGGCCTACGAGAGAGGGGTGCGGGTGTTTTTGTGCAGTGAGGAGAGAAACCTTCCTGACGAGGTTACTATTTTGCTGGTGGACGATGTGCTAGAGGCGCTGCAAAAAGTCGCTTCAAACCACCGAAATCAATTTCATTACCCCCTGATAGGAATCACCGGAAGCAACGGAAAAACCATAGTCAAAGAATGGCTTTATCAACTCTTGTGCAATCAGTTAAGGGTGGTACGCAGTCCGCGTAGTTTTAACTCCCAGCTGGGCTTGCCACTTTCGCTGTTGTTGCTCACCGATGCTTACGAGCTGGGGATTTTTGAAGCCGGTGTTTCATGCAAGGGAGAGATGGCTAAATTGGAATGGGTCTTGCACCCGGAGATAGGAGTGTTTACCAACCTTGGCGATGCACATGATGAAGGCTTTCAAAGCAGGGATGAGAAACTCATAGAAAAGCTTCAACTATTCCGCAACTCCAAGGTCATCATCTATTGTTCTGATAATGTGCAGGTGCACAAAGCCATGCAACAGCTTTATAAAGGGTCTCATTTGTTGGTGAATTGGAGTGAACACCACCCGGATGCGGCGATTTATCTGGAGCACACACAATTGGAGGCAAATGGCAGGAGCCTTTTGGTAAGAATCAAGGGTCGTCCAGAAATCCTGAATGTCAATATTCCGTTTACCGACAGACCTTCTTTAGAAAATAGCATGATAGCCATTGCGGTGCTTTGGCATTTGGAGGTTCTGACTCCTGAAGCGGTTGAGCTTTTCAATCGACTGGAGCCAATTGAGATGCGTCTGGAACAAAAAGAGGGTCTTCGGAACAGTCGGTTATTGCTCGATTTTTATAACAATGACATCACGGCATTGCAGCTGGCCATGGATCAATTGGTAAATATCTATCCCGAAAGAGATAAAATAGCTGTGTTGAGTGATATGAGTGAACAGGCGAGCAAGCCTGAAATCTATCCACATATTTTGGAGATGCTCAAGCAAAGGAGCATTGCTTCTTGCTGGGGCATTGGCCCGGGATGGCTCAGAACAACAGCTCCCGAGGGGATTCACTTAAAAAGCTATCCGAACTTGGAAGCCTGTTTAGCTGTTTTGGAGGAACAAGAGCTGGAGGGGAAAGCTTTGCTGATCAAAGGAAGCCGGCATTTTGAATTTGAGCGGCTTGCAAAGCGCTTGGAGCAAAAGGCTCATGAGACGCGTTTGGAGGTGGATCTTTCCGCCATGAAGCATAATTTAAACGAGTATCGGAGTCGGATGCCCGAGCAGCAAAAACTCATGGTGATGGTGAAGGCGCTGGCTTATGGAAGCGGGAGTCATCGGGTGGCGAGGATGCTGCAATACGAGGGGGTGGACTA
>CAZYJD010000129.1:0-4373 GCA_964647785.1 uncultured Chitinophagaceae bacterium | reverse complement strand
GATTCGTCTTCATGACTGCTCTTCAACTCTTTGAACAAAGCCTCTAATCGCTGTGCACGATCAAGGCTTTCGTCTATGAAGAAGACTATTTCAGGTACTTTTCTCAGTTGATTCTTCACCCTTGCTGCCAGCTGATGGCGTATTTCTGGGGTGTTGATTCCGAGCAGGGCAAAGACATCTTCTTTTTTGCCACCAGCGATTGGATAAATACTCACAAAGGCTTTTAGAAAACCTAAATCAGGACTGATTTCTGTATCCACCACAGTGATCATGGCACCCTGGAAATGGGCATTTCTCATCCGATCTAGAATCTCTCCTAAATCTTTCTGAAGCTGCTTAGCTACTTTTTCAGTCCTTTTAACCGTCATACGCCGTTCCTCTTTGGTTCTTCAAAATTACTCTTTTCAATGAACCTCATATCGATTGCAAGAATGAATACAATCGGAAATTCTGCGCCATTGGGTGCTGAGATTTCATAGGCAGGTGTAAATTTGATCCCACAAAGGATTTCAAACACAAGGGGTTGAACGGATACCTGATTCCATTTTTGGCTGGTTTACCTACGGGAATGGTCATGTCATTCATGATGGGAACCGTGTTTTTTGCATTGATTAACAGCAGCATTAATCATGGGCCGGCGAATGGGGTATTGGTTGCTGCCGGCGTGGTATTTTCTGATATTATTTTCACCGCCATTGCTTTATTCGGTAGCCAATATTTGCCGGTACTGCATGAGCACGAGCACTATGTGCGCTGGGTTGGAGGATTGTTCATTATGCTGTTGGGGGTTTCACAAATAATGAATCAGCACAAAATCAAAAAAGGGCGGCCTCATATAAAGTTGAAAAGAAAACCATTGCTATTTGTAGCTGAGGGGTTCTTACTTAACATTCTCAATCCGATGAACTTGGTGACCTGGATTGCAATCACGGCCTATTTAACCAATGTGTACCACCTCAATTTGAATCAGAAAACATACTTCTTTGGTGGTGCAGTAATTGGCATATTCATTGCCGAGAGCGGCATTTCATTGGCGGCTAATCGCCTGAAAGCATTTTTGAGCAGCAATCGACTGAGACACATCAATTACGCTATTGGAGCCCTGTTTTTGCTGTTCGGCTTTCTTATGCTTATCGGATAGATTACCCCACAATTTCCTGATGCACCAAGGTACCTATGGGTTCTCCTTTGAGCAAGCGGAACAAATTGCCTTGCTGGTTCATGTCAAATACAACAATTGGGATATCATTCTCCTGACAAAGTGTAATGGCGGTTAAATCCATCACTGCAAGGCCACGGCTGTACACTTCACTAAAAGATATTTTTTCAAACTTCACTGCGGTGTGATCCTTTTCAGGATCGGCCGTATAAACGCCATCCACGCGGGTGCCTTTTAGGATTACATCTGCTTCTATTTCTACAGCGCGCAGCGACGCAGCGGTATCTGTTGTAAAATAGGGATTACCCGTTCCGGCACCGAAGATTACCACCCTTCCTTTTTCCAGATGGCGAATGGCCCGTCTGCGAATAAAGGGCTCACATATTTGCTCCATTTTAATGGCTGAAAGTAACCGGGTATAGATGCCCAATTTTTCCAATGCACCTTGCAGGGCCATCGCATTGATAACGGTGGCCAACATCCCCATGTAGTCGCCTTGTGCACGGTCTACCAATCCGCCCTTAACCCCCTGGATTCCTCGAAATATATTCCCACCACCTATCACAATGGCCACCTGAACACCTGCATCGACTGCTTCCTTGATATCAAGTGAATATTTTTCAAGAACCTCAGGTTCGATGCCAAAATCACGACCTCCCATGAGCGCTTCTCCACTCAACTTTAGCAGTACTCTTTTGTATTTCATTGCCGAAATTTAGGTCAAAAAAAAGGAGAAACTTTCGTTTCTCCTTTTTTTACTGATTATTATCATTATGCGAGTGCCACCCGCTTAAAGGACGTTACCGTTAGTCCCTTACTTACATCATCCAGCATTTTGCTGATGGTTTTTGATGAATCCTTCACAAAATCCTGATTGAGCAGGGTACTTTCCTTGAAGAATTTGTTCAATTTACCCTCGGCAATTTTATCGATAATGTTCTCGGGCTTGCCTTCTTGACGGGCCTGATCGCGACCGATTTCCATTTCTCTATCAATCACTTCTTGAGGAACATCTTCTTTGCTCAAAGAAACCGGGTTCATTGCTGCAATTTGCATGGCTACATCTTTTCCTGCTGTTTCAACCGCTCCACTAATGGCTTGGTTGAGTGCCACCAACACGCCAATGCGGTTGCCCATGTGGATGTAGCTAACCACGCCTTCCCCCTCGATCATTTCATAGCTGGAGAGTTCTATTTTTTCGCCAATTTTTCCAATTTCATCCACCAAGCGATCTGAAATTTTTGAACCATTGAGTTCGAGTGCTTTAAGGGCTTCAAGATCTGCAGGCTTATTTTCCAAGGCAATCTGAGCAATGGCGTTTGCCAGGTCAACGAAATCTTGGTTCTTGGCAACAAAGTCTGTTTCGCAGTTCAGTTCTACAATCACACCATAGGTTTGATCCTCAGAAGTCAATGCAATGATTGCTCCTTCACCAGCCTCACGGTCAGCGCGATTGGCGGAAATTTTCTGACCTTTCTTTCTCAGGTAGTCAATGGCCTTTTCCATATCGCCATCATTCTCCTGCAGAGCCTTCTTGCAGTCCATCATTCCGGCTCCGGTCTTCTTTCTTAATTCGTTTACGATTGATGCGGTTATCACAGACATGTTATTTATGCTTCTTCGGTTTCGGTTACCTTGGTTTCTTCTTTCATTTTCTTGCGCTCAGAAAGTCCTTCAGCGATGGCATCCGTCAATTCTTTCGTGAGCAAAGCCACAGACTTAGAGGCATCATCATTTCCTGGTATAGGGAAATCAACTTGATTTGGATCGGAGTTGGTATCCACAATGGCAAAAATTGGAATGTTCAATCGCTGTGCTTCAGCTACCGCAATGTGTTCTCTTTTGATGTCAACAATGAAGAGAGCTGCCGGAAGTCTGTTGAGGTCTTCAATACCTCCTAGAACACGGCTCAACTTTTCTTTGTCACGGGTTTTCATCAAACGCTCTCTCTTTGCCATGTGCTCAAACGTACCATCAGAGGCCATCTTTTCGATGGTTTGCATCTTCTTGATGGACTTACGAACGGTGGCAAAATTGGTTAACATACCTCCCAACCAGCGCTCAGTAGCATAGGGCATGTTAACGCGCTTAGCTTCATCTGTTACGATATCTTTTGCCTGCTTCTTGGTGGCTACATAGAGTATTTTACGTCCCGACTTAACAATATTCCTCATGGCAGACTTGGCTTCATCCAGTTTGCTGAGGGTTTTATTTAAATCGATGATGTGAATTCCATTTTGCTCCATGAAAATAAAAGGAGCCATTTTGGGATTCCACTTTCTGGTGAGGTGACCGTAGTGAACACCTGCTTCGAGAAGATCCTGTTGTGTAATATTTGACATGTATACTCTCTGTTAACGTTTGCTGAACTGGAAGCGCTTTCTCGCCTTTTTGCGACCGAATTTCTTTCTTTCCACCATTCTTGGATCGCGGGTGAGCAAATCTTCTGAACGAAGAAGGGGGCGATTGGTTTCTCCGTCCACTTCTACAAGGGCCTTGGAGATTGCCAAACGAAGCGCTTCCGCCTGTCCGGTAACTCCTCCACCGTCTAGATTTGCCTTCACATCGTACTGACCTTCCGTGTTACTTGCACTGAAAGGTTGATTCACAACGTACTGGTGATGCTGGCTTTTGAAATAGTCATTTACATCCTTATTATTCACGGTTATCTTTCCGCTGCCTGGAGTCATGTAAATCCTGGCGATGGATGTTTTTCTTCTTCCTGATGTATTGATTACGTCCATTGATATGGTTCGCTAATTAAATGTCTAACTTCTGTGGTTGCTGTGCCTCATGAGGATGACTCGCACCGGCATATACATGCAGATTACCGAATATTTTTCTTCCCAGGCGATTCTTGGGCAACATGCCTTTCACTGCTTTTTCAATCAAAGCTTCAGGCTTCTTGGCGAGCAATTCTTTTGCTAAAGTAACCTTCTGCCCACCGGGGTATCCGGTGTGATGGATGTACTCTTTGGTTTCCATCTTTCCTCCTTCCAGATGGATTTTATCTGCATTCACTACAATTACGTAGTCGCCGCAGTCTACATGAGGGGTGAAATCAGGCTTGTTCTTTCCTCTGAGAACTTTGGCCACTTCAGAACTGAACCTTCCGAGTGTCTTTCCCTCGGCATCTACCACAAACCAGCGCTTGTTCACTGTGTTTTTGTTGGCCGAAATGGTTTTGTATGATAAAGTATCCACTGTTGTCTGT
>CAZYJD010000128.1:0-4435 GCA_964647785.1 uncultured Chitinophagaceae bacterium | reverse complement strand
ATGGAATAACATGGCCGCACCCCAAAAAATAAGACCGGCGGCAGCTGCATCAGGGATGAACCCAAAACCGTAAAACAAAGCAACGGGAGATGCGATAAGAAAAAGACTGAGCCAAAGTGGGCGCAGCCCGTTTGACCCCTTGGGAATTAAGACAGAACTCAGAGCAGATATTCCACTGAAAAGAATCAACCAGTTGATCCAACGAAAAATTGAAGGCAATGAAGAAGAATCTTTGTTGAGCCCTTTACAAACTTTTGCACTGAGCCAGGGCACCACCGGAAACTCCACACCAACGCGACCATTTTTCGACCCCATGTAATAAGTGTATGCCTCGTTAATTGCCGTGCCGCGTTCATAAAACTGTGCTGACAGAGCATATCGATCGGCTTGTGCCCATACATGAACCCCTGCTGGAAGTTTGTTGTCAAGTCGTTGCTCAAGAGCAAAACCGGTTACTAAGAACATCAGCAGATTAGCGAGTAGCGCAACTAAATGTGGGCGTTGATACAACTTTTTCCTATTTTGGTGGGTCTTTTCGACTTAAAGGCAAAGTAAATGGAAATTATAAAGACCGCAGCAAAGAGGGTGAATCAATGGAATACCAAGATAATACCCCCTTTTATTTTGCTACTTTGTACCTCCTTGTTCCCGAACATGCTACGAGCAGACGAAGGCAATCCATCAAAATGGGCCGAGAAACTTGATCGGGTGATGCTGAAAGATCGTCACGTTTTTGTCAGAAACACAGGTCAGTGGGATGATCAAATTCGATACCGGGCATTGAGTGGGCATTCCAGTGTGTTTTTCTATGACCAATCGATGGTTTTCAGCATGCGGAGGATCAAGACGCCTGTGGATTCTATTTCTCTGACAGAAGAGGGAAAAATGCCTCACCAAATGGCGGAAATGGAGTTTCTTGCCTATGAATGGAGTTTTATTGGTTCAAATGCTCAGTGCAAACCCATTGCTGAATCGAAAGTTGAGAGTGATTATACCTATTTCAGAAATGGCTCATCAAAAGCCCAGCGCGATGAAAAATTCCGAACCCTTATTTATCCCGACATTTATCCCAAAACCGACTTTGTGGTCTACACCACCGATGAAGGGCAGTTCAAATATGATGTTAAGTTGAAACCAGGTGCTGACCCTGCCAAGGTGAAGTTTGGGTTGAAAGGCGTTAAGCGTATAGAGATTGCTAAAAACGGAGACCTTGTACTGCATACAGATTGGGGTGAATTTCATGAAAAAGCTCCCTACACGTACCAGCTAATCGACGGGGTAGAACACGAGGTTTCTTCAGCCTATTTGCTCTACAACGATTCAACCATCGGATTTCAAGTGGGCCATTATGATCCCCAACATGAATTGGTAATAGACCCGATACAGGTAGATTGGAGTACTTATTTTTACGGGGAAGGGAAGAGCATCAATCGGACATACACCTATGCATACACTTGGGTATACGATGTAGACATTGATGAGGATGATCACGTATACATCACAGGTGTTACGAACGACTCATTTGTATCCAATGTCAATTCTTACGACACGACCTTTAGTGGAGGATATTGGGATGCATTTGTGTGTAAAATGAGCCCAGATGGAAAAGAGATTCTGAAATTTACGTACATCGGTGGCAGTGGTTGGGAATACGCTTTCAACATTGCTGTGAATAAAAATCAAGAGCCTGTTATTGCCGGGTTTACATACAGCAGTGCAGGTTTCCCAATCACGAAAGGGGCATTTGATACCGTTCCCAACGGAACATGGTACAAAGGGTTCATAACCAAATTCAATAAAGATTTGGACAGCCTCATATTTTCTACCTACTTCGGTGGTCAATATTACAACATCATCTATGAGATGGAGTTGGATGAGAACGATGACTTATATGTGGTGGGAGGAACAACTTCGGATGATTTTCCGGTTACTACAAATGCTTGGCAGAAAAATTATGGTGGAGGTGGAAACAACTGGGGCTGGTACAATGGGGGAGATGGATTTCTTTCAAAACTGAGTGCTGATGGTACAAAACTGCTTTACAGCACCTATATCGGTGGAGATGGTTTCGATCGGGTGTACGACATGCACCTCGACACCTCAGGTGAGGTTTATCTTTGTGGGTTAACCACTTCAACCAACTTCACCACCACGGCAGGTTCTCGTTTTACTTTTAAATCGGCCGCAAATATTCAAGGTGAAGATGGCTTTATGATGAAGTTTGGAAAGAACCTGAACAACCTCATCTATTCAAATATTATGGGCGGTTCACAGGATGATCGTTTTGAAAGCATTTTTGTGAATGAAAATGGTGAGGCTTATCTTGGAGGATATTCTACCAGCTCCGATTTTCCCGTCACTTTTAGGGCCTATCAAAAACAAAACAATGGCGGTGCTGACCACGTGGTGGTAAAAGTGAGAAAAGAAGGAGTGAGTTTACTTTACAGCACCTATCTGGGGGGCAGTGGAAACGATTATTACTCTCCGTACGGTTGGTTCCAGTCCAACATTAAATTGGCCTCCAACACCAAAGATGAAGCCATTATATGCGGCATTTCAAATTCTTTCAATTATCCAACCACCTCTGATGCATTTCAGAGAAACAACGGTCTCAATACATCGTACTGGAACCCAAGTCTCGTGATTGCAAAATTGGATATGTACGGTGAGAAACTGGTCTATGGAACCTATTATGGTGGCAATGGTTATGATTACCCTTCTGCGGTTTTGGTAAAAAGAACCTCGTGTGTTTCAAACATTGTAGTAGGTGGCTTTACAACCTCGGCCGATTATCCTGTGACAAACAACGCCTATCGAACAAACGCTTCTTCTAACAATGCTTGGTACAATGGCTTTGTATCCAAATTCAGAGATACGCTCAAAACAGAGCCCATTGATCTCGGGCCCGACCAATTGAAATGCGATTTGGTGGGCATTGTCCTTGACGCAGGCAATCAAGGCTCTGATACCCGTTGGAACACGGGCAGAACATCGCGCACATTGGCCGTAGAAGAGCCGGGTACTTATTGGGTTGAAGCCACTTATGGTTGCGATACGGTACGCGATACCGTTCAGGTCTTTCTGGAATATAGTCCAACCGTCCCCATACTGGGTTCTGACACCACCTTTTGCGATAATTTTCCTGCGGTCACCCTCGATGCAAAAAACGATACCATTGATGCCAGTTATTTGTGGAACACCACCGATACCACTCAACAGATACAACCCACCGACACGGGTACTTATTGGGTGCGCATCAGCACGAAAAACTGCGGCTCTAAAACGGATACGCTCAAGTTTCACCTGCTGAAAACACCGCTCATTAAGCAGCTTAAGGATTCAGTTTTCTGCGACACTGTTTTGTGGAAACCCATGATTGGATTGCAAAACAATCGGGAAAATTATTTGTGGAGCACCAACGATAGCACCAACACCATTACCATCGTCGATACGGGCCAGTACATGGCCAAAATCAGTAACATTTGTGGGGTTGATTCGCTTGAATTTCATGTGTCCATGCTGAACAGTCCAATGGCCATCTTGCCATCGGATTCAGTGTTTTGTGATCAAGTGCAATGGTCGTTTGAATCAGGCGATTTGGAAAACGATGAAGAATATCAATGGCTGGATTTATCTCGTAACCTGAGTTTAATTAATCGGAGCAATAGCCTTGATATTGACAGCTCGGGTCTTTTTGTATTGGAGATTACAAATCGTTGTGGCAGTTCTTCAGACACGGTAGAAGTAGGGATTTTAAGCACACCTGAACTGAATCTTGGGAAAGATAGCATTTATTGCGACCAGGTTGACGTTACCTTAAAAGGCGGAAATGCTGGCAATGAAGAACTATACATCTGGCAGGATAATTCCACAAAACCTGATTTTCGCGTCCGCAATGAAGGATTGTATTTCCTAACGGTTAACAATCGCTGTGGAACTGCCTTCGACTCCATTCGTTTCATTGAAAAACGAAGTCCTGTGGTGGATTTGCCTGATGATAGTGTGTTTTGTGAAAATGTGAATTGGCAGCTGAACGCAAGCTTCCCGGATGCGGAAGCAACATACCTGTGGAACACCTCTGCTACCACCCCTGATATACTTGTTAATCAGCCTGGCATGTATAAAGTTGTGCTTTCAAATCGATGCGGAATAACATCTGATTCCGTTCATGTAAGCCTGCTCAAGAAACCGGTAGCAGTCATCCCTGAAGATGAGAAGGTTTTTTGTGATGTTGTAACACCTTTCACTTTAAGCAGCGAAAGGGATGCCAGTAATGAGGAAACAATACGATGGTTGGATGGATTTGCAGCTGACCAAAAAGAAATTAGAAGCCCGGGATGGTATGGCTTTACCCTTGAAAATCGATGCGGTGCTTCAACTGATAGTTTCCTGGTGAGGGTTTCCAATTCTCCCGCGGTTAATCTAGGCCCTGATA
>CAZYJD010000127.1:0-4529 GCA_964647785.1 uncultured Chitinophagaceae bacterium | reverse complement strand
TTTTTCGATGGCAGCGATCGAGAATGGATCCAAGAAACCCCATGAAAGAAAACAGCCGATATATTCCCTATGACGCACTGAGATTTTCAGAGGAAGAAGCCCTCAGTCGTTCAAAAGCCTATGCACAACTCATGCTCAAGCGGCGTTCACAGCGAGAGATCAGTCGTAAAGCAGTTGATAAGTCCATCATAGAAAATATCATTCGCACGGCCTGTAGTGCACCTTCAGGTGCCAACAAGCAACCCTGGACTTTCTGTGCCATCAGTTCACCGACCCTTAAAAAGGAAATTCGCGAAGCTGCCGAGAAAGAAGAATACGAAAACTACCACGGTCGCATGAGTGAAAGCTGGTTAAAAGACCTGGAAGTTTTTGAAACCGATTGGCACAAAGCATTTTTGGAAGACGCCCCCTGGTTGATTGTGGCATTTAGAAAAACCCATGAAGTAGACGAGCAGGGCGATCGCCATAAAAACTACTATGTTCAGGAATCCGTGGGAATTGCCTGTGGTTTTTTACTGAGCGCCATTCACCAGGCGGGCTTGGTTAGCCTTACCCATACGCCCAGTCCCATGAACTTTTTACAGCAATTGCTGCAACGCCCAGAGAACGAAAAGCCTTACTTACTCATACCGGTGGGCTGGCCGGTGGATGCGCCTGCCGTACCGGATATAAGCAAAAAGAAACTCGAGGAAATGCTGCTTTTCTATGAATAACAACAAGCTGTTTCGCTTAAAAATGAAGATTTTTGTGGCATGAATCGCATCCGTGTAAACAATCGGCACGAATTTGAAATACAGCAAGAAGGATCGTTCCTGATTGATGGAGAAGCCGTTGATTTTAGCTGGGTTCGCATTGACGATCATAGCTTTCATGTGCTTTACCAAGGCAAATCGTACCGTTTGAGTCTTGACCCTAAAACGGCAGGAAGCAGAAAGATGATTTTTACGATGGAGGGCAAAACCTATCACACCCATATCAAAGACGAACTCGATGCTTTGATCGAGAAAATGGGCATGAAACAAGCGGGCTCACAGATCAACGAACTCAAAGCTCCCATGCCGGGGCTGGTATTGGAAGTGCTGGTGGCAGCAGGTGATCAGGTTGAAAAGGATCAACCTCTCTTGGTACTCGAAGCCATGAAAATGGAAAATGTGATCAAATCGCCGGGTGATGCCACTGTTGCATCCATTGCGATTGCAAAAGGAGATAAGGTAGACAAAAACCAGCTGCTCATACAATTTGGGTCTTAATCCCCCTAAAAACATATTCATGAAGTACTTATTGATGCTGACGGTCTTTGGCTGTTTAATGTTAAACGCACAAGCTCAAACCGAGGAAGAACTAAAGCAGAAAAAAGCTGAACTGGCTGAACAAAAAGCCGAGCAAAAAAGAATCAATGATCGAGTATCGAAGCTCGAGGCTGAAATCAAAAAGATGAAAGAAAGCATTGATCCATGGAGCAGTGGCGCCTTTACCACCTTGAATTTCAACCAGGTGAGCCTAACCAACTGGGCTGCAGGGGGGCAAAATGCCATTTCAATAACGGCCATGGGCAATGCGTTCCTCAATTATCAACGAGGCGTAATGAGCTGGACCAACAATCTGGATTTGGCTTATGGTTTAGTCAATCAGGCGGGAGATGGTTTCATAAAGAATGAAGATAAAATTGATCTTTATTCTAAGTTGGGCCGAACCATCAATAGCAAACTGAATTTCACAGCCTTCATGAATTTTAAGTCGCAGTTTGCCCCGGGTTTCGACTTCAAAAATCCGGATACCAGCAGGCCAGTCATTTCACGATTCATGGCACCGGCATGGTTGCTCACTTCTTTGGGAATCGATTGGAACCCTAACAAAGCGCTTTCCGTTTATATTTCACCGGCCGCAGGAAAATTCACCTTCGTGACCGATGACAGCATAGCCGCATTACATCTGTACATCCCAGAAACACATAGCAATCCCTATTTCAGAGGTGAGTTTGGCGCTCTGGTATCGGCGCGCTATCAAAAAGAGGTGTTTAAAAATATTCGTCTTCTCAGCAAGCTCGATCTGTTCAATAATTACACCGATCTCAATAAACCAAACAGGAAAAATATTGATGTAAACTGGGAAAACACCTTGAACATTAAACTGGGCAAGTACGTTGGTATGACCCTATTTACCCATATGATTTACGATAACGATATCGAAATTGAGTTCGATCCGGAAAATAAACCCGGTGAAACCGCAGCTCGATTGCAATTCAAGGAAGTATTTGGTTTAGGTTTCTCCTACAAATTATAAAAAAAGCAGGGAAGGTCGATATTTGCGCTGTGGAGCAATACTGGGAACAATATCTGCAAAGTTTAAGAGGCGATCTCATTTTATACAAGGATGCCTTGAAGGAGACCGCGGCAGATATGATCAAGGAGGGTTATTCAAAATACCCCATTTTCGTTGCACATCAGCTAAGCCTTGAATTGGGAGAACCCATCCTAGACGCCGGAGAACTCGGCACCAACTGGACCATCCACGCCTCTCATTTGGAGGAGTTCACCGAGAAGGGGTTGATCAAGCAAGATCGCACAACCTTATTCCAAGAAACCTATAAAAATCCTGCGGAATTTGCCTGCATGTTTGTGGTGGTGCCGGAAGGTGGCAGATTTGTTTTCATTCCGTACGACATCAGCAAGCATGAACAAAAAAGCTGAAGTTGCCGTTGTTATACTGAACTACAACACGCGGGATCTGCTTGAGCGTTTCCTGCCTTTTGTTCTCAAAACCGAATATTCACCACTGCGAGTGGTGGTGGTCGACAATGGCAGTAGCGACGGATCAGCAGATTGGGTGGCCAAGCATCTGCCTCAAGTTGAACTGATTCGGTTTGAAGAAAACCATGGATTTGCAGGAGGATACGAGAAAGCCCTTGGCATGATTCAGTCCGATTACTATGTTCTGCTCAATTCAGATGTAGAAGTAAGCACCCATTGGCTTAACCCATTGGTAGAAATGGCAGAGCACAAGAGGGAAATTGCAGCTATTCAACCCAAGATACTCGATTATACCCATCGAAATTTATTTGAGTACGCCGGTGCTGCGGGTGGATACATCGATGCCTTGGGATATCCCTTTTGCAGAGGGCGCATATTTGACCAAATGGAAGAAGATTGCGGGCAATACGATCAGCCCGGTGAGATTTTTTGGGCCACTGGAGCAGCTTTATTCATTCGTGCAGAAGCTTATCATAAAGCCGGCGGGCTTGATGAGCGCTTTTTTGCACATATGGAAGAAATTGATCTCTGCTGGCGATTGCATGCATTGGGATATGAACTATGGGTCGAACCAAGATCGGTGGTTTACCACATCGGTGGAGGAACCCTTAGCCAACAGAATGCACGTAAAACCTTTCTAAACTTTAGAAATGCCTTGATCCTGCTCACCAAAAATCTACCCAAAGGCAGGCTCTTCCCCACCCTATTCATGAAACTCTTGCTCGATGGGCTCGCGGGTCTTCGATTTGTATGGTTGGGAGAGTGGGCAAATATGCAGGCCATTGTTCGAGCACACTGGGCTTATTTTAGCCAATTGAGCTATTGGAGAAAGGTACGGGCATCCACCCCACTCATGAAAAATGCAGCCTTGCAAGCGCATCCGGCATTTGTGCATAAAAGCATCGTTTGGCAATTTTTTGCACGGGGCAGAAAGCGTTTTTCAGACCTTAAAACAGGCAAATAACCCAAAGGAGGGTCACTTTCGGTCAAAGTCTTACATTTGTCTGGCATGAACTTGGATCTTATCATCCAGAACCTTACCAACCCGGCACTGCTCTTTTTTTTGCTCGGAGTGTTGGGCGTTCAACTGAAAAGCGATCTGGAAATACCCGGAACTTCCTCGCGTTTTATTTCTTTATATTTATTGTTCAGCATCGGGTTCAAAGGCGGGCAGGAACTCTCCCATCACCCCATTGACAGTGAGATCTTGATGAGCATGCTTTACGGTTTATTGGCTGCTATGCTCGTTCCTCTTTACAGCTTTTTCATCCTCAAAAGAAGGCTCTCGGTACAAAATGCAGGTGCCATCGCTGCAGCTTACGGATCGGTGAGTGCGGTAACATTCGTCACTGCTGTCTCTTTCCTCGAGTTGCAAAAACTGAGTTTTGGTGGTCATATGGTGGCCGTTATGGCCCTGATGGAAGCTCCTGCAATTGTGGTTGGGGTGTATCTAATATCGTATTATAGCGAAGGCGATGAAAAACGCATTAGCAATCGGCAAATTATGCAACACGCCTTTACCAATGGCAGTGTATTTCTAATTCTCGGTAGCCTGATCATAGGTTATATGGCCAATGAAGAACAAGCCAGGGGCATTGCACCATTTACCACGGATATTTTTAAAGGGTTTCTAGCTATTTTCTTACTCGATATGGGCATCAGCTGTGGTAAGCGCATCAAAGGACTGATAGAAAACGGGCCCGGCCCCATTGTTTTTGCGATCCTGGTTCCTTTGTTCAACGGGCTGCTCACCGCCTGGCTCAGCGGTTTTTTTATGGA
>CAZYJD010000126.1:0-4622 GCA_964647785.1 uncultured Chitinophagaceae bacterium | reverse complement strand
GATAGATGTTGATTGTTGATGCTTAAATAACGTTGACCGTTATGTCTAAACACTGCTCCCGATAGCTATCGGGACTGAGCCCCCAAGGAGATTGCTAGACAATTAGATTTTGAGATTCTTAGAAATCATACCCGCGGTGGTGGGGCGGAAAGTCTAAACCTTCTAAACGCTTTAAACATTTTAAACCGAGAACATCTGTGCTTCTGTGCTTCTGTGCTTCTGTGCTTCTGTGCTTCTGTGCTTCTGTTTTGTGAGACTTCGTGCCAAACTTCGTGTACTTTGTGGTGAAAAGAGAGAGGACGGGAGGATGGGAGGCAGTTAGGAAGTTAGGGAGTTAGGGAGTTAGGAGGTTAGGTGGGGCTAAACCTCTTAAAACAAGAATTGCTGCGCTCTGAGCTCTGAGCTCTGTGCTTCTCCGCTACGAAGTCATTTCACGAAAATTCTATATGTTTGAGCGTCAGCTGTGGTAAAGATTACTTTTTTAGGAACAGGAACCAGTCAGGGTGTGCCAATCATAGCATGTCAGTGCGCGGTATGTACTTCTGAAGATCCGAGAGATAAACGTTTGAGGTCTTCGGTGTTGGTAGAAATGAACGGCTTAAACCTGGTCATTGATACCGGGCCGGATTTCAGACAGCAAATGCTGCGTGCAGGTGTGCGAAAACTCGATGCCATTTTATTTACCCATGGTCATAAAGACCACACTGCGGGTTTTGACGACATCCGTGCTTTTAATTACATCAGCAAAAAGGATATGGAGGTGTATTGCGATTGGCGGGTGGAGAAAATACTCCAGAAAGATTTCGACTACGTTTTTGAGAAAGTAACGTATCCCGGAGTTCCTAAGGCCAATTTGCATATCATTGATGAAAAACCTTTTGAAATTGAAGGGCAGCAAATTGTACCTGTACAGGTGTGGCATATGAAGTTGCCGGTGCTCGGTTTTCGCTTCGAAGATTTCTGTTACATCACCGATGCCAATCGGATCGATGAAGCAGAAAAGGAAAAAATACGAGGAAGCAAAGTGCTGGTATTGAATGCGTTGCGTCACGAGAAGCACGTGTCGCATTTCAATCTGGAGGAAGCCATTGCATTGGCGAAAGAACTGGAAGTGGAACAATGTTACCTCACCCATATCAGCCATCAGTTGGGCAGACATGAGGAGGTTGCAGAAAGCTTGCCGGATGGAATTTCACTGGCCTACGACGGATTGGAGATCACGGTCTGAGAATGGACAAAAAACAAAAGGACAGATAAGCGTACCTGTCCTTTTCTTGGAAAATATAAAGTAGCTGATTAAAAGGCGTTCAGGGTGATGCCGGCGCAAACAGTTGAAGATTGTGGCCCTTGTCCGACTTTAAAGCTTGCGCCCGGATAGTACTTTGCATAGATGTCAAAACCTCCGAACCCCAATCGCGCATAATAGCCCATTCGGGTGTCGCTGAAATGGTAATCGCCTCTTAACTTGCGTTTCTGCCTATCGCCATCATCCCATTTCTGCTTCTGATGGGAGCCAATCAGGTAACCGAATTGCACACCCGCTTCTATATCGAAACTCTCATCTTCGTCATCGGGATTGCTTTTGAAATGAAGTCCCAAGGGCACGCTTAAGTACTGTGATACCAGTTTGTTTTTCAGATAGTTGGTTTCTGATGTTGTGATTTCCAGAAAGTCGGTGTTTCGGCTGAGATCAATATCACGGTCAAAGCGGTAGTTGTTGTACTCGATGCCCACTCCCGTCATAAGCCATACCTTTTCCCGGCTGATGTTCAGTCCGGCGTTGACGATATTCCAGCCGAAATTGATCGATCGGATGTTACTGGC
Source organism: uncultured Chitinophagaceae bacterium (assembly GCA_964647785.1). GTDB lineage: Bacteria > Bacteroidota > Bacteroidia > NS11-12g > UBA9320 > CAZYJD01. Next base: position 2,798 of record CAZYJD010000126.1, on the reverse strand, counting down.
ACGCATATCTTCATACGGGCTTTGCATATCGAAGCTTCCATTGTCATTCAGCCAATTGTTCAAGCCGATATCGAAGCTCATCAGCTCTACCCTAAAGGTTTTGGGCTCATCGATTTCGTCTTTCTCATCGAAGTCTTCATCCAAGATGGTCCAGCTGGTTTCTCCTTCAGTACTTTTCTTCCGAAGCACAATTTCTTCCCTGCTGCCATCTTCATTTTCAACCACAATTCTGCGTTCCTCTTCCGTGCTGATGCTATCGCCCGGAAGTTTCTTTTTCACCATGGTCACTTTCATTTGTTTGTTTTCAAACAGCACCTCTTGTTCCTCGGCCAAAGTATCGGTTTGAGCCAGCGATGGAAGGCTTTGTATCAGCGCAATGATCAAAGCGAAAATCCACAAGAAACGATTCAGTAAAGCTTTCATATTATTTGTTCAATTTTAAGTTTTGTATAAAGTCATTTTTAACGATCAACTGGGCACTTGCTCCGTAGCCATGGCTTTTAAAGTCGATGGCAATACCCGGGCCACCGCTGGTTTTTACCCTTCTGAAGTTGAGTTCGGGGTCTTGTATGGCAGACCAGATGCGTTGCGCATTGTTGAACCAGTTGAAGGATTGATGAGCCAATTGGTCCAGCCTGTTGGGAGCGCTGTTGGGGGCCTGTATGTCATATGATTTGGTGTAGATTACACTTGGCATTTGTATAGGAGTGCGATCTCTGTTGATCTGAACACGGGTTTTGGGCAATACCGCCAATTGTTCAGTTGGTTGGTTTTGCAGTGGTTTTTCTTTGAGCAGGCTGTCAACTGATATTTTTTCCGGTTGCTTTTGCCTAAAGCCCCCGTGTGGTGCAGGCTTTGCCTCAGCAGTCTGCAAAGCTTCGGGTTCAGTAGGAATACTTGCCTTGCTTTGGGTGTCCTTGTCGGTGATGACCTGAGGAGGTGTGGTGATGGTTTCTGTCAAGCCCGGATTTTTTTGATTGGGTATTGGCTCATGCTTGGGCTTTTGCCAAAACCAAAACGCCAGTAAGATCACCGAAGCAGCTGCGGCATAAGAAAACCAGGAGGCGTTCAATGAAATGGGCAGCACGCGACCATTGATTTTCCGGAGGCTCTTTTTTTCTGTTTCACTGAGGGCAATCTCCTTTTCTGCCGGGAGCACACTGAGCTGCATGAGTTTCCACGCTTTGCTCCACTGTGGATCTTCATCTATCTTTTTGAGCACTTCTGCCTGCTCTGATGCATCCAACTCTCCTTCCAGAAGCAAAAAGAGCTTCCAGTCCATTTCTTCTTCCTGACCTATGTTCATCTCATTCATAATACTGCTTCCAGTTTTCCAATCATTTGTTTGAGCTTCTGTCGCGCCCTGAAAATATTTACCTTCACCTGCGATTCGCTCATACCCGTTACTTCAGCAATCGATTTGTAATCATAGCCCTCGTAATCGCGAAGCATGACCGCCGTTCTCTGACTTTCGGGCAGTTTGCCAACGGCCTGTGAGATCACCTCTTCCAGTCCCAGATATTCACTCCCGCCTGCCGAAGCACGGCTCTCTGCGATGTCTTCCAGATCGGTGGTGTGCTTTTGTTTTCTGATATGGTCGATCATTTTTCGGTATCCCACTTTAAACAGCCAGCTTTTTACGTATTGGGTTTCCACTTCTTCTCTCTTCTTCCACAAACTTTCAAAGCTGTCTTGCACCAGGTCCCATGCCGTATCGCGATCGCCTATGCTCTTGCACAAGAAGCGGAGCAAAGCATCGCTCCAATCTTCAACTGCTTTGTTGTATTCGCCTACGGTCATTGGTTGCTAGTATTGCTGTTACGCACTATGCCACACAAAAGTTACAACTTCTGATTACTTTTTTGATTTTATCTGTTTTATAAAAAAGATGAAACCAGTTTCATGTGATTTATGAAAGCAGTTGATGGTAGGCTGCGGTAGCGCGTATGTAAGTTTGTAACAACAATTGAGATGGATCGGAAAAGTTTTATCAAAAAGAGTTTGTTGAGTGGAGCTGCCCTGGGAATTGGCGCGGCAGGGCTCAAAAGTTCAGGTGCTGAAGAAAAAAGCGAGGCACTTGGTTTCAATCACATTAAAAACACCAAATCAAAAATTATGGAAAACATGGTTCTACACAAAGCCCAAAGCAGGGGAAAGGCCAATCACGGATGGCTCAACAGCTTCCACACCTTCAGTTTTGCCAATTACTACAATCCTGAACGGATGAATTTTGGCGCCCTGCGCGTTTTGAATGACGATACGGTGGAAGCCGGCATGGGCTTCGGTACCCATCCGCATCAGAACATGGAAATCATCAGCATTCCGTTGGAGGGCGATCTCGAGCACAAGGATAGCATGGGGAATGTATCGGTTATCCGCCATGGTGATGTGCAGGTGATGAGCGCAGGAACCGGCATTTATCACAGCGAATACAACAAGAACAAAGACTCGAGGGTGAAGTTTCTTCAAATATGGGTCATTCCCAATCAGTCGAATGTACAACCCAGATACGATCAAATTACCCTTCGCCTGGAGGATCGCAAAAACAGACTGCAGCAAATTTTGTCGCCCAATGCAGATGATGAAGGCGTCTGGATCCATCAAAATGCCTGGTTTTATTTGGGAATCTTCGATGAAGGCAAAGAAGTTCAGCATGAGTTGAATATGAAGGACAACGGTTTGTATGCTTTTGTGCTGAAGGGCAGTTTTGAGGTCGAGGGTCAGGAGCTTACCGAACGCGACGGATTGGGCGTTTGGGCCGTGGATGCCGTTCAGATCAAAGCTTTGAAACCTGCTTC
>CAZYJD010000125.1:0-4652 GCA_964647785.1 uncultured Chitinophagaceae bacterium | reverse complement strand
TGATCTCTTTAGCGAATAAAAAGTTGCAGCTCATCATTATCACTGCAAACACTGATAGAATTCTTGATTGCATGACTTTGAATATTTGAACGATGATCAAATATAGCAAATCAAAGAATGGATTCCAATATCTAAAATAAGCGATTTCAATAGGTTCTGTGCGACGTTTGTTGACTCTCCTACTCAGAAGTCTTACAAATATCAGATGCAAGAAGCCAGAAGGCAGAAACAAGGGGAAAGACAGAGTTTTCCTGGGGAGAGGGCTTTCATTTTGTTTACGAAGCTCCCTTCCTTTTCAATGAGGGATGCCCGATGATAGGTCGGGGTGGTTGATCAACCAAAATCAGATTGATCCAGCATATGGTCGCCATTTAAGTCCTTACTAATCATCAACTTCTGCACAAGAAAAGCAATCAAGACCAGCATCACACAGGCAATGAGATTGTACCATAAAAATGCAATATTATAGCCTATAAGAGCATTCACTTCTTCCTGAAAAACGTAAAGGATAATGATAAAAGTCTCAGTAATGACGCCTGCTATCAGTACTGCTCGCCCTTTTACTTTTTTGACATAAAAGGCTACGAGAAAGATGCCAAGAATGGTTCCGTAAAAAAGAGAGCCGAGGATGTTGACATACTCCACCAGATTATCGAACATGGAGGCTGCCATGGCAAAAAGTATGGCCAAAACACCCCAGAAAGCAGTAAAGGCTTTAGACACCCGTAAATCGTGATGATCATCGATCTCGTGTTTTCGAATGCGTTTATAAAAATCAATGACGCTGGTGGTGGCTAAAGCGTTCAGCTCAGCAGCCGTGCTGCTCATAGCAGCACTGAAGATCATGGCCAATAACAGTCCGACCACTCCTACAGGCAAGTAGTCGAGCACAAAGCGGATAAACACAAAGTCCGTTTCACGCACTTTCACCACCGCACCTTCTCCGCGCGCTCTTTCAGCGATGCCCAAACGGATGTTCCGCTCCTCATCCACCCTTTGTGCATATGCTGCTTTGTCTCCGTTGATCAGGGCCTCTTTTTTCTGCTGCCAATTCTCGTTGAACTTTTGCTGACTGCTCTCCCAAAGTTCCGGGTTGTTTTCCCTTAGCTGTATGGAAACGGAATCATCAAAATAAACCGGCGGCTTTTCCAATTGGTAGAACACAAAAACCATTACACCGGTGAATAGAATGAAGTACTGCATGGGGATTTTCAGCACTGCATTGAAAAACAATCCCGTGCGTATTTCCCTGACCGACTTCCCTCCCAAGTAGCGCTGTACCTGCGACTGATCTGTTCCGAAATAACTCAGCATAAGGAAGGTTCCCCCTAAAACCCCTGACCACACATTGTAACGGTCTTCGATATCGAATTTCCAATCGATTGATTTCAGCTTTCCTGACCAATTTGCTGCATCCCAGGCACGACCAAAGGGTATCTGCTCATAAATCTGGTACATCAGTATCACGAAGGCCACAAACAAACCGGCAAAAATGACCGCCATCTGCTGTTTATGTGTTTGGGTAACTGCTTTGGTGCCTCCACTTACGGTGTAGAGTATCACCATGGTTCCTATAAGCAAAATATTGAAATTGAGCGGCCAGCCCAATATGGCCGAAAGAATGATAGATGGTGCATAAATGGTTATCCCGGCAGCCAAACCTCTTTGTAATAAGAACAAGGCAGCTGTGAAAAAACGCGTATTCAGATCGAAGCGATTCTCCAGAAATTCATACGCTGTATAGACTTTGAGTCGGTGAAACAAAGGCACAAAACCATAGGCCACAATGAGCATAGCGATGGGCAAGCCAAAATAAAACTGCACAAATCGCAAGCCACTGTCAAAACCCATTCCGGGCGTACTCAAAAAAGTAATTGCGCTGGCTTGTGTGGCCATGATCGACAGTCCAATGGCCCACCAGGGTGTTGAACGGTCTGAAGCCAGATAGCTCTCGATATTCTGGCTGCCACGGGTTTTATAAATCCCGTAAAGTGTGATAAACAATAGGGTGCCAAAGAGTACGATCCAATCGATCCACTGCATCAGCGCATCCCCCTTTCTTTCTTAATGGTTTCGTAGGCTGTTTGAACGCTTTTGAACTTTTCCTCTGCTGCTTTTCGGAATTCATCTCCCAAGGCATTCACCTTATCGGGATGATACTTGGCAGCCATTTTCCGATAGGCCTTTTTAACTTCTTCATTGCTTGCATTGGGCTCAATTTCCAATACTTTATAGGCACTTTCAGGAGCCGGTTTTTGACTGAGCGAATAGGTGGCAAGTAGACTTTCTAGATCATTAGGATTGACCCTCAAGTAAGAAGCAATGGTTCGCAGCATCTGCATTTCAGAACCCAGCATCTCCCCATCAGCAATGGCTATACCTATGAGATAATGCATGAGCTGAAGTCGGTTGGCATGACTCATATTGCTGCGAATCTGAATACACACCTGTGAGACGGGGATCGGTTTTTTGAGCAATTCCCGTAAAACCAGCATCTCTCTTCTTGTGCGCTCAATGCCAAATTGTTGCTTAAAGAATTCCTTCACAAAATCGAGTTCTGCCTTTACCACCCTTCCATCGGCCTTCATCATTGCGGCTGTTAAAACCAGCAGTGCTGCAGCAAAATCATTGGGGACATATTCCTGTCGGCGATCTCCACCCGCTTGAACCTCTTTTTCTCCACTGTCCATCAAAGAACCGATGGCAAAACCCACCAATCCTCCAATTGGACCTGCAAAAGCCCATCCCAAGGCGCCCCCTATCCATTTACTGTATTTGCTCATGATGCATTTTTCAAAAGGAAATCATCAAATTTCACAAGGATATTTCGGAAAACATAAATCTGTATATGTACCAAACGATCACTGCCCTCTTTTCTGGCGTATAATCGCTCGGGATCAACTGCAAGTGGATTGCCTTCCTGATCATAGAGGCTCAAATCGGTTCTCGCTTCTTTTTGCCATATGTAAAGTCGCTCCCGTTGGTTGTTCATCCCCTTTACCTCAACTACACACCATGGAGGGAGTGCCTGGATAGAGTCTTCTTTCTGAGGATGGCTGATGAACATGGGTGGATACCCTTCGAAACTGATGTTTTCAAAATTATTGAAAAAGGTGCTCAATGCGCCGAAGTTCAGTTCACTTCCATCCTTTAAACCATCTGAAACAATGGTATAGTCCCCAGCTTTTTTGGTGAGCGTAAAACTGCCCCGGGGATCGTCCTGATAGTTCACACTTACTTCCGTTATTTCTTCTGGTTTGATACGAAAGAGCTTGCGCGATTCCCATTCGTCCTGAGCTGTTGAAAAACGAGGAGTTAGATAGCCGTCGAAACCAGGAATGTATACCACGTAGGGTTGAAGGCTTCCCTCCAAGTACATATAGGTTCCAAATTGATCGGGAGTTGCTCCACCTACATAAAATGACTTGATTTTACCCTTTGTGTCATACACCTCTACTTTTACCGCTTTGGCTGCCATATTTCTGATGATATTGTCCCTAGCTGTGATGGCCACCGGCCCTTTGATTCGCATCTTTCTTAGGGTAGTGAGCATGAGATTAACGGCGGATTCTCGTGCAATTAAACTATCGTTCAAGTGCCATCTTCCATCCTTTTTTTGCAGTAATATCCTTTGATTGTTCCGGTTTTTGAGAAAGATCTTTTCTACCTTTTCTGTATCGGTAATTTCAAAGTTGACTGCGTTTGATGAAGGCTTTTGCTTTGCTCTGCGGGATAACAGCAAAAGTAATGCTGCCAATAAGGCTACAAACACCATCCAAGTACGCCGCTTTATCTTCTTAAATATCATGAAGCACAAAGTTGACACATCTCAGCATAAAAAAAAGAACGCAACCCTTGGGCTGCGTTCTTTTTACGATAAACAGGATGAAATCAAAGTTTCTTTTCCCACTCAGCAATTGAATTCTCATTCATGCGCACATAATCGTTATTCTTCGCTTCTTCTGCCTTTGAAATCGAAACGCGCGCCGTGTCGATGGCTTCTTGATAACGGCCCATTTTTGCAAGAATTAAGGCCTTCTGGCGCAAAATCCAGAACTTATCGTTTCCACCTTCCATTGATTTATCGATCCATTCAAGGGCCTTATTAAGATCCTTGTCATGTTCCAGATAATAACGAGCTGCCTGATAATAGGTGCTGCTGCTTACACCTTTCATGGCCTCCTCTATTGAAGTCATCACTTTGGCATCCACATCCATCGTCACAGTAAATGCCACCATGGTATTTTCCCATTTGAGTTCGATGTTACAGCTGTTATCAGTGATATCGGCAATATCAAAAGTCAGGCTCTCAACTGAAACCGGAAACTTCTGCGACTTAAGCTGAATGCGTAATGCATCTTCATCCGTATTGTATTTATCGCCTCCTGTACCCCAATAAGTGAGGTTTTTATGGAAAATAACGGTCCACTCATCTTTACCGGGGATGGTGTAAAAAGCATACGTACCTGCAGCCAAATCCTGTCCGTTTATTTTTACCGGCTCACCAAAGGTAATTTTAGTAGACGCATTGGCTCCGGTTCGCCACATTTGACCGTAGGGGACGAGCTCTCCAAAAATCTTGCGCCCTTTTGCTCCCGGACGCGAGTAAGTAATGCTAATTTCAGAAAGACCCACTTCCTGCTTAATGGTTG
>CAZYJD010000124.1:0-4700 GCA_964647785.1 uncultured Chitinophagaceae bacterium | reverse complement strand
GTTCATGCGTACATACCTGTTTTTAATGGTAATGATTTCACCATTCATGTCGATGGCATCCCATGTCTTGGGCGGTGAAATAAGGTACGAGCATCTAACGGGGCAACGGTATCGCTTTATGGTGGATGTTTACCGGGATTGTGGATCGTGTAAACTCAACGGTCATGGTGGAGGAAGCAGTAAAGATAATTGTGATGACATCGGTTTGTTATACGTAACTCGCTCCGGTGGAGGAAGCAGCCTGGCTTCAATTCAGCTCAGCAGGTTGGCGTTGAAAGATATCAGTCCGGTTTGTAACAGTGATTACAATCTTTGCAAAAATGCTGATGGACTCTCAGGAATTGAAAAACACACGTTTACAGGTGTCTTTGATTTCGGACCATATAGAAGTGATCAAAGCTGTGAGTTCGATGTTCACCTCCAGATATCTTCCCGCAGTGCTGCTCTAACGAATGGAATGGCTTCCGAAAAGTTCCACAATTTTACCAAGGTAAACACCTGCGGAGGAATCGTAAATAATTCGCCCGTATTTGAACTGAATCCGGTTTTTCGACTTGAAGCCCAGAAAATATATCGCCTTTCAGCAGCATCGATAGATGTTGATGGAGACTCCATTGCATATCACTTGGTATCGCCCATGACAGATTTTAACAAGCCAGGGAGTTATGTGAACGGATTTAATCAGCAATACCCTTTGAGTTGTTATTGCCCCTTTGGAACTGGTTGCCAGCCGTTCCCCGGACTTCAGCAACCGGTAGGGTTTTCTTTGGATCCCATGAGCGGTCAACTTGTTTTCATACCAGTGAAGGCTTCAGAGGTTTCTTTGATGTGCATCGAGTTGGTCGAGTATCGCAAGATCAATGGCCAATACATCGAAATAGGAAGGGTGAGGAGAGATGTGCAATTGAATGTTTCGCAATCCGGTGAAAATAATGCACCACAAATTCAAAACAAGGAGCTTTACAAAATCAAAGCGGGCATAGAAAGCTGTGTTCAATTGGACATTTCCGATGAACCTGCCTTCATCAATCAGCAAGAAATATTCGATACCGTCTCACTGAATTATCATTTCCGTGGGCCAAATAATCATCGAATGGAGCTGACGCAACAAGATACGGCACCCTTCAAATTTTATCAGTTTTGTGTGCGCACGCCTTGGGCCGATACCCTGAAAACATATCAGCTCATTTTGGATGGAAACGATGGTCATTGCCCATTTCCCCTCCATGTACAGAAATCCATTGCTTTGGAAGTGTTGCCTGTTCAAAGGGCAGAAATTACGGTCGAAGAATTGCCTTGTAACCTCTACCGCTTTGCCTATCGGGGAAATATTCCTGGTAGCAAGGCCAAGTGGCAAATATTTGATGAACATGAAGAACTGTTATTTGAGAAAACAGCAAGGACCGATAGTTTTTATTTAGCTGCTTCGGGTAAATACAACGTCTTGCTTCAATTGGATGCAGGAGCAGGACCAGATACCTTCTATCATGAGCTAGAAGTTGTTCAAAATGGAGTCTCTTTCGTAAAAATTAACGTGAATAGAGAGGTTTGTTACGGCGATAGTTTGGAATTGAAGGCCATTGCTTCTAACGGCTATCGACTCTTGTCGAATCGCTGGTTTTTGAACGGGAAGGAATTGAATACAAGCCATGGGTGGAGTACCCCCATTTTTGAAAATGGCTTGTTGCGGCTGGTTTCATCACTGGAAAAAAATGGATTTCGATGCACCTCTTCTGATACCATTCAAATTGAGGTTCGCACTTTGCCGGAGCCATTTTTTATGCTAAGCGACTCTTTTTGCGAAGGACATGCTTTCATCCATCTGGATGATTTGAATGTGAGTTTGTCGGGTGGGGAATGGCAGCATTTTCCGGCGGGACATTTAATTGCAAATACACTCCAATTCCCCAATGAGTTTTACGGATTGGCTAGCTTGCGATATTCTTATACGGATGCCGATGGATGTCGGGGAGTGTATGAACAGCCTTACGAGGTTTTGAAGGCTCCTGAACTTTCACTGGAGGATAGGGATATATGCCTCAATGATGGATTGCTCTCACTCAACGGTCTGATTCGTGGAGGTGTTTTGGATGAAAGCCAACTGGACTGGACTTTTGGAGCACTGGAGCCGCACGTTGTTAATAACAATGGGGCCAGAGCCATTGCATTGAATAAAGTTCCTGCCGGTGAGTATGAATTGATTGCCGGAATATCAGATGAGAATGGGTGCCAATCACAGGCAAAGAGTGCAATTCGTTTGCAACAACAAGTGAACATTCAGTTTCCTATCGACTCAATGGTCGTATGCGATATGAATGGGGAAGTGGATCTCATTGGTCTTTCTATGGTCAGTCCTGCAGGAGGTGTCTTTGTATCAAGTCAGCCAGAGGATATTTTAATCAATAACATTTTATCTGCAGGTTCATGTGGTCCAAGAACATTGACCTACACCTATGATCAATTTGGTTGCTATGCCACTCAAGATATAGAACTGCGCGTGGTTTGTGAACCCGATATTCACTTGGATTTACTCGGTGGGCAATTTTGCGATCTGCTTGGTGGTTCACAATTGGTGGCAACCCCTGCGGGAGGCACATGGTTTGGTGAATGGGTTGATCATGCTGGAATCCTACAACTGCCTCTTGTAAATCAACCTGAATTAAGTGCTTTAAACTATCGTGTGGAAGTGAATGGTTGTGCATTTCAAATTGATACGACGGTTTGGTTGCATCCAAGTCCAGATCTCCAGCTAAGTCCGATCCCAGAGGAGTATTGCGAAGGACAAGAGTTGACACTCGCTTTAAGTGGAAGCCACCTTCAAAACATCCATATACGAACTGAATCGAACTGGCTAGATACCACCCTTACCGTTGTTGCAGGGCGAATGCCTTATCAAAACACCTTCACCGTTCCGCTCAATGGGAATGGATTGAGTGGGATAGAAGCCCTGATTTTGACTCCGGGCGGCAGTGCAAATTGCCCGGTTGAAAGTGTACGCGTGCCACTGAAGGTTCATATGCTACCCAGGTTGGGCAGTACTGAGATTGATGAGCAGGTCTGTGCTCCTTACCAGTTTTCATACAAGCCGGAATTGATTAACTATAAAGAATCGGAGGCCATTTACCGCTGGAATTATGGTGATGGCAGCGAGGCGGTGTTTGATGAAAAAATTAAGGCAAATCATCTATATGATGAACCAGGTACCTATAAATTGACCTTGGATCTGCAGCTTTTGAATGGTTGCTTCCAAACTTTCGAATTTCCGCAGTCACTAAAAGTTTTTTCCGTACCCAAGGCCGACTTTGTTACGGATCCAGAAGGCTACGCTGCGGTTTCAAACCCCACCTTCACATTCACAAATCGGTCTACTGCTGAAGGTCCGTTGAGTTACTTCTGGAGCTTTGGCACAGGCAATGCATCTGATACCAGTGATCGAATGAATCCTGTTTTCACATTTGCACCAGACACCACCGAGTACATGGTGAAACTTGTCGTCACAGGGGACGGAGGGTGCACCAATGAGTTTAGCAAGCGAATAGTGGTAGGGCCTGATATATTGCTTTTCATTCCCAATGCCTTCTCTCCCGATAATAAAGGACCCGATGAAAATGCTGCATTCAGTGTGCAGGGGCAGAATGTTGAAAGTGTTCAGATCAAAGTATATGATCGCTGGGGAATGAAAGTTTTTCATTCAGAGAGCTTACAAAAAGCATGGGATGGAACTTCGGATGGACGTGCATGTACTTCAGGGGTGTATACCTACCATATTCGGGCAAAAAGCAAATCAGGGATGGATTATGAATACGCCGGCACCTTACATTTGCTGCGCTGATGCGCCTCATGAAATGGCAACTTTCTGATATAAGATTCTGGTTATTGGTAGCGCTCTTGCTTCGCTTACCTGGCATTATACAACCTCCGCTTGAGCCTTCACATGCGTGGCGTCAATCGTTAACCAATATGGTTTCGCGCCATTACTACGAAAATCAACTTTCTGATATAATGAATCCGCGATCAGCAATGATCGATAAAAAGAGCGATCTTATTGGCCAGGAATTTCCGACTTATAACTTGTTGCATGCCACCATTGCACGAGTCTTCGGCTGGAGACACTGGTACGGAAGATTGGTGAATCTTTTGTGGTCAACTCTGGCCATCTATTGTTTTTATCTCTTTTTAGCTCGTTTTCTTAAGGATGAAATTGCATTGATTGCATCCTTGATCCTCTTGGTTTCAATCTGGTTTAGTTTTTCTCGCAAGCTGATGCCAGATGTATGGTCAGTATCATGGGTACTGATTGGATTGTGGTCATTCACCGAATATGTGATCAGACAACCAGGCCCAATTTGGCGTTTGTTACTTGGACTTTTTTGTGTGATGATTGGGGCGCTGTCAAAATTACCGGCAGTTTTGCCTCTTACACTGCTCTGGCTTCCTTTGAGTGAATATGGTCATCTCAAAAAAAAGTGGGCGGGCTTATTTCTATTAATACCGATGGCCTTGATACCTGTCTGGTGGTGGTACTTTGTTCATGTGCCTGAAATGGTACAAAAAGGAGGGTATCAGTTGTTCTTCCCTTATTCCCTTGAATCGGGTTGGGGAACTTTCAGCCAACTTTGGAAACAGGCCTTGGAAAAGTTGTATTTCAGCGCATTTCAAGCCTTTACACCATTTGTTTTCCTACTCATAGGGTTGGTGAT
>CAZYJD010000123.1:0-4908 GCA_964647785.1 uncultured Chitinophagaceae bacterium | reverse complement strand
TTGCCCATGCCTAAGACATTGAAGCTTTATTTTTGTCCCACACAAATTTAAAGTTAATGACGGATTCCGAAATCAAACAGTTGAAAGAGCAGATGGCAGGGCGCGACAAATTTCAGCACCCCGACTTTTATGGCATCGACGACCTGCTCACCGAAGAGCATAAAATGGTTCGCAACTCCATACGTGATTGGGTGAAAAAAGAGGTTTCGCCCATCATAGAAGAATGCAACCAAAGGGCCTACTTCCCCAAACATTTGGTGAAAGGTCTGGGAGAAATTGGCTGTTTTGGTCCGCAGATACCAGCGGAATACGGCGGTGGAGGCATGGATTACATCACCTACGGACTGGCCATGCAGGAACTGGAAAGGGTTGACAGCGGAATCCGCTCCACAGCATCCGTTCAGGGCAGTTTGGTTATGTACCCCATTTCCATCTTCGGAAGTGAAGAACAAAAACACAAATACCTTCCCAAATTGGCCAGTGGCGAAATGCTAGGCTGTTTCGGACTTACCGAGCCTGATCACGGCTCCAATCCCAACGGCATGACCACCCATTTCAAAGACATGGGCGATCACTACCTGTTGAACGGTGCCAAAATGTGGATCAGCAATGCCCCCCATGCAGATATTGCCGTGGTATGGGCCAAGGACGAAGAAGGCGTGGTTCGCGGTTTGATCGTTGAGCGTGGAATGGAAGGTTTCAGCACCCCTGAAACACATGGAAAATGGAGTTTACGCGCTTCCACCACGGGTGAACTGGTTTTTCAGAACGTGAAAGTTCCGAAAGAAAATTTGTTGCCCAATGTAAAAGGTCTGAAAGGTCCACTTACCTGCCTCAACAGCGCCCGTTACGGCATCAGCTGGGGAGTGATTGGTGCGGCCATGGAGTGTTACGATTCTGCGGTGCGATATGCCAAAGAACGCCATCAGTTTGGCAAACCCATCGGCGGTTTTCAGCTGCAACAGAAAAAACTCAGTGAAATGCTAACAGAAATCACCAAGGCCCAATTGCTCGCATGGCGCTTAGGTACGCTGATGAATGAAGGCAAAGCAAGTCCGGCACAAATTTCTATGGCCAAGCGCAACAATGTAGAAATCGCCATGAATATTGCGCGGGAAGCGCGTCAAATTCACGGAGGTATGGGCATTACCGGCGAATACTCCATGATGCGCCATATGATGAATCTCGAATCAGTGGTTACCTATGAAGGTACACACGACATTCACCTTCTCATTCTCGGAATGGAAATTACCGGAGAAAATGCCTTTGTATAGGCTCTTATGAAAACAGCATATTCAGTGATCATATCCTTTTTTTTGTTTGCTCCAATGGCAAGTGCCATCAGCATGGATAAAACCAAAGAACTGGTAAACCTGAACCGTTTAGAATTGCATAAAACCACTCTTTTTGGGCGGGTAAGTATATCGATGATCGCAAAAAATCCTTTGATAATACTACCTGCCAATCAAACTTTCGAGCCAAGCTCAAGTCATTATCCCTTAAAGGATATCGCTCTACACGATGAAGGGAAGGCATTGTTTCTGCATAATGGCACAGCGTTTATGACGTTGATCCTCAAAAATGTTTTCAACACTGGAAGCGAACCAATCGATGATGATGAATATAATCGGATGTATGAGCATTTGAAACCTTATTGTTCATCACCGATCCACCAATTTTCAAAATCAAGCAACAAGAAATATCAGCAGCTGACTCTAAAAACTGCGAAAGCGCTTCAAAAGCAAATTGGAATCAGCCAAGCACCTATGTTTTAAATGAATTACCATGAGTTATCAGATTAAATTTGGAACCGACGGCTGGAGAGCCATTATTGCAAAAGACTTCACCACAGAGAATCTTCAAAGGGTTGCAGACGCCACCGCACGTTGGCTAATTGCTTCCGAGCTCCCCAATAGAATTGTCATTGGTCACGACTGCCGCTTCGGTGGTCGTATGTTTCTTGAAACGGCTTCAGAGGTTTATGCCTCACATGGCATTGACGTACTTTATGCCGATATGGCGGTTTCGACTCCCATGGTAAGCATGGCGGCGAGTTCCTTTGAGGCAGGCTTGGGAATTGTCATCACTGCAAGCCATAACCCACCCTCCTACAATGGTTATAAGGTGAAAGCGCATTATGGCGGGCCAGCCAGTCCGAAAGTGATTCAGGAAATTGAAGACCTCATTCCGGAGAAAGCTCCCATATTGAAGGGTTCTTTCAGTTCTTTTCAGCAGGATGGATTGATCATTGCCAAAGATTTTCAGAAGCTTTACGAATCTGCCGTGAGCAATTTCTTCGATTTAAAAGGTTTGAATTCAGGTGAATTGAATTTTGCCTACGATGCCATGTACGGCTCCGGACAGGATGTAATGCGCACACTGTTTCCTGACCTTACGTTCTTGCACTGCGACCACAATCCAGGTTTCGATGGTCAGGCACCGGAACCCATTGACCGAAACCTTCAGGAACTCAGCCAGCTCATTCAAATCAGTGGCGATATCGACAGCGGACTTGCAACAGACGGTGATGCCGATCGCATCGGACTGTACGATAGCGAGGGAAGATTCATCGATTCACATCACATCATTTTGTTGCTCATTCGCTTCTTGGTCGAAGAGAAAGGACTCAGCGGAAAAGTGGTTACCAGTTTCAGCTGTTCGAGTCGCATTGCCAAACTTTGCCAACATTACGGGCTGGAACAAATCGTAACCAAAATAGGCTTCAAATACATCTGCGACATCATGGTGGAAGAAGATGTGCTGCTAGGGGGAGAAGAGTCGGGTGGTATTGCCGTTAAAGGTCATATTCCCGAGCGTGATGGCATCTGGATGGGGTTGATCATTTGGCAATACATGCTCAAATCGGGCAAGAGCCTTAAAGAATTGATTGAGGATGTGTATGAAATTACAGGCCCATTTGCACTTGATCGCTATGATTTGCATATCAGCGAAGAACTAAAACAACGCGTTATTGCCAAGTGCAGGGCGGCAGGCTTTGACTCTTTTGGAAAATACAGCTACGAAAAAACTGAAGATATCGATGGATGGAAATATCATTTGGGCAATGAACGTTATCTAATGATCAGACCATCCGGCACAGAACCGGTACTAAGGGTTTATGCCGAAGCTGAAAACAGTGAAATTGTTACCGATATACTCGAAAGTGCGAAAGATGCAATCATGGCATCGTAGGATATTGACAAGCTTGACCGGTCTTTTGCTGCTGCTTCCGGCAGCGAATGCACAAAGAAAAGAAAACCATAAAGGTGTCAACTGGAAAGGTCCTGCAGCCCTTGGGGCATTATACGGAGTAACGGCAACGGGTTTATACCAGTTGTGGTACAGAGATTACCCGAAAAGTGACTTCAAATGGTTCAACGACAACCGTGAATGGTTGCAAATGGACAAAGTTGGCCATATTTACGGCGCCTACCAACAGGCACGATGGGGGCATTTTGTGCTGAGGGAAGCTGGTATGGAAGATAATCGAGCCTTGTGGTGGAGCACCGGACTTTCCTATGCATTCCAGAGCACCATTGAAATTTTTGATGGCCGATCCGAGCAATGGGGTGCATCCTGGGGCGACTTACTGGCCAACACCGCCGGCTCTGCTTTCATACTTGCTCAACATCATTATTGGCTGGATCAGCGTATTTTGATGAAACTCTCCTACCGACCTACTCGTTTTGCAACCTACCGTCCTTCGGCCCTGGGACAGAGCCATCTCGAAAGATTCATGAAGGATTACAACGGACAGATATACTGGCTTTCCGCCAATTTGTTCAGCTTTTCAAAAAAAGATGAACCTCGCATTTTTCCATGGCTTAACGTAGCAATGGGCTATAGTGGTCGGGGCATGCTTGGAGGAACAACCAATGTGTTTAAAAATCTGGATGGCAGCATAACGGATTACAGCCATATTGAAAGAGAACGACAATTTTACCTCTCACTGGATGTTGATCTGTCTAAAATTGAGACCGATAAAAAATGGAAAAAAGTCTCTCTATTTTTATTGAATAGCCTGAAGGTACCGGCTCCTACCTTGATTATCAACGGTAAGTCGGGCATCGACTCAGGCATTTTGTATTTTTGAGCTTTGGCGAAGAAAGTAGACATATGCTGAGATTAAAATTATGGATCTTGTTTGCATGGCTCGGACTCAACACCAATGCACAATTGCTTGAGTTGGAACTTCAAAACGCATCAGCGTATTCTGAGGCAGTTCGATTGCAAGAGCAGTGGCAGAACAATGGGAAAAACGCCATCCACGGTCTGCTCTATGGCAAGCAACTCTATTTACTCAATCAATATGACAAAGCAGAGGCCTTTTATCTCCAAGCTTTCAACGAAGATTTACTGAATAGAACTGAAGTTCTCGAACTTGTTCAGATACTCATCGCCAATCGCAAAATAGCACAAGCCATCAATTTGATGGAACGTTTACCTTCCAAGAGCGGACTGCGGTATCGATTGCTGCAAGATTTGATTGAAGAAGCGGGCACCAACGATTTTGGCCATTGGAAATTCAGCAATTATCAATTGGGCTTCAGTCCGGTGAGGGCTTCGGGTGCACTTATGCTCTGCAATCCGCGTGGTGCCATGCGCGAGTTTAAACACGAACAATACATTGAAACCAATTTCCTCAAGGTAAGAGGCCTCAAAGGAAAATACATTCGGCATGCATTTTTGAATGAATCCAATGAAGAGCTTTGGGTCACCCACCCTGTTGACGGAAGGTTCAGAATTTCGGTGAGTCAGCATGCAAATGGTCGGGAATATCACAAAATCAGGGAATTTACACGATCTGATAAACAGAGTAATTACATCCATGCTGTACTCAATGCCAGTGGAGAGGTGCTCATATTTGCCAGTGATATGGAGGGTGGCTATGGTGGCTATGATTTGTAC
>CAZYJD010000122.1:0-4957 GCA_964647785.1 uncultured Chitinophagaceae bacterium | reverse complement strand
GTGTTTTCCTGAAACTACTTTCATCCTCGTGGATAGCATCGGAAAAAAAATCAAGGTTGTGAATGAAATAAGTGCTGCACTTGGGTTGGCAAATGTGCAGGGCGTTCATAGCAGGGCAGAAAATCTTGTAGGAAAGTTTGATGTGGTAACAGCCAGGGCGGTTACTCGCCTGAAACCACTGTTTGGCTTTGTGCAAGCTGGCTTATTAAAAAAAAATGGGATCATGCTCAGTTTGAAAGGGGGAGATTTAATGGAAGAAATGGAGGAGTTTATGGAAGAGTATCCCCTGTGTAGGGTAGAAAAGTTCCACTTATCCGATTTGTATGAAGAGGAATTCTTCGAAACAAAACAACTGCTGAGAATTACTCAATATAGTAACCGGTAGCCTCCATACTAATTCCGGTAATGCTTTCGATATAACTGGCTTTCAAACCTTTTTGTCGTGCGGCCTCCTGTTGTGCCTTAACGGATAGCAAAGTGCCATTGGCCACCACCTTTTTTCCTTCACAATCTTTGGGGAGTTTAAAGGCTTCATCCTTCACATTCAAATAATATCGGCCTCCATCATCATCGGTTATGGTAAGCCAACACTGACTCATCTTGCAAACCTTTTCTATGGTTCCTTCTACCTGTGCAGCCATTTTTTCTTTTTCCCCCATGCGCTCATTGATGTCGTTAGCTGTGAGCGGTTCGTTGATTTTGAATTCTGCTCCAAAAAAGCCGCTGCTCGCTGTTTTTTCTCCGGAGCAAGACATAAGGAAAGATGTTAAAAGAAATAAACTCCTGATGGTGGTGAAAACTCTCATAATGCAAATTAAACACTTAAATCAACGCTTAAAGAAAGTTGGGTAAGAAAAAAGCCGAACATCTCTGTCCGGCTTTTAATCTATTTTTTTTATGGGTGTTACTCCACCAATGTCATCTCGTCTATCAGGTGTGAAGCACCCGCAAACTTGTCAATGATGAATAGGGTGTAGCGAATATCTACACTAATGGTTCGTTGCAATTCTGGTTCAAAAGCAATGTCACCACTCATGGCTTCCCAGTTGCCGTCGAACGCAGTACCAATCAACTCACCGTTGCCATTGATCACAGGGCTACCGCTATTTCCTCCGGTGATGTCATTGTTCGATAAAAAGCATACAATCAACTCGCCATTTTCTCCATAGCGACCAAAATCTTTGTCTTTGATCAAATCAATGAGCTTTTGTGGAAGATCGAATTCGTGATCGCCTGGTTGATATTTCTCAAGTATTCCTTTGGCTGTGGTTACCAAATCGTAATGCACAGCATCGCGAGCATCATAATCCAAAACCTGTCCATAAGTAAAGCGCATGGTACTGTTGGCATTGGGGTAGAATTTCTTGTTCGGCAACATCTCCATCATTCCGGCCTTGTAAAGGCGGTCGGCTTTATCTCTTTTGGTATTGGCCGGAGCAAGTGAAGCAGATAATTCGGAGGAGTACCAATTCAGAAAAATCGAACTCATTTGAATGGCAGGATCTTTATCCAACAATTTATAGTTTGGCGATTCGAACCAAGCCATGAGCTTGTCTTGGTCATCCAGTATGCTCTTTTTGAACAATTTGGCAGCAAACTTTTCATAATCGCCTTTGTACTTTTTCACCATATCGTTATAGGCAGAAGGCTTCAGATTAGCAGGGATATCTTGCTCGTAAATACTGATCATTTCTGCAAATACCTTTTCGTCAATGGGTTTGTAATAATCTTTAAAATGCTCAGCGAGGCTGCCTTTCAATGCCTGCATTTGGCTGCTTAATCGATCCTCAAGATTTTTAACCATATCGTCTTTGCCTTCTTTTTTTGCTTGTTCTATGGCTTCAAGGGTCATTTTCAAACGGGCAAATCCAAATCCAAAACGAACAATCTCAATGCCGTATATGGCTTCTATGAAATAAGTACTGGCCAATTCTTTTTGGTTGAGATCGGCATAGGCTTCTTCATAAAGTTTCATAACCTCTCCGTATTGCTCCTTGCGGTCATCTGTTTGGTTCACCCATTGAACAAATGCATCTTCTTCAGATTTCTTCTTGTTGTAGACATCCAAGCGCTTTAAACCCGCAGTTTGACCAATAAAGTACTTCCAGTAGTTGCTCACGCGCGCGTGTTTTGAAGCATACTGAATTCGCACGGCATCACTTTGGTTCATATACTCTTCGTAGATGTCGAGCTTGGCACGACGTATTTTAACCCTCGATGGTTGATCTTTTTCTGTAGCCAGTTGAACACCCCAAGATGTGAGGTAACGATCTGTTGAACCGGGGAACCCCCAAATCATGGCGAAGTCGTCTTTTTTTACCCCTTTGATCGAAACGGGCAAATGATGACGTGGTTTTAAAGGAACATTGTCGGTGCTGTATTCTGCAGGCTGGTTGTCTTTATTGGCATAAACACGAAACAAGGTGAAATCACCGGTATGGCGTGGCCACATCCAGTTATCTGTATCGCCACCGAATTTACCGATGCTGGAAGGAGGGGCCCCAACCAAACGAACATCAGGAAATACTTCATACACATAAGCGAGGTATTGATTGCCACTGTAAAACTCCTTCATATTCACCTCATACTCCGTGTCTCCCTTTACATCTTTGGCTACTTTCTGACTGTTTTCTGCAATTTTCTTTCCACGCTCCATTTCACTCATTTCTGCAGTAACACCTTCCAAAACAGCTTCAGTTACGTCTTCAATCCGCACCAAGAAAGAAACTGAAAAACCGGCAGGCAATTCTTCGCTTTTTTTCATGGCCCAGAAGCCATTCTTCAAGTAATCATGTTCGGTGGAACTTTTTGCCTGAATGGTACCATATCCACAGTGGTGATTGGTTAGAAGCAATCCCTCTCCGGAAATGATTTCACCGGTACAGAAACCGCCCCCCAAACGGACAATGGCATCTTTCATTGAACTATTGTTTACGTTATACAGCGCATCAGCATCCAATTTAAGGCCCAATTTGCGCATCTCTTCCATGTTCTGATTAATCAGATAGGGCAACCACATGCCCTCATCGGCCTGTGCGCGGCCGGCGAACAATCCGGTAAATACCAGTACTCCGAATAAAAATCTTTTCATTGTTTGTTTATAATTATTGAAGCTGCAAAAGTGCATAAAAAGTAAGTGACTACACAAACTGCCCGATAAAGGGATCCATTCTTTCTTTCAACAATCTCCGTTCACAACAAAGAAATGATTGGTGGCTCAATCTCTGCGGGGCCTGAAATCACATGTAAAAATCTCTGCGTTGGGTATCCGGCTGAAATACCAGCATCCCCATTCGATGAAAGTCGATCGCATGGCTGACTCCCGGTAGCTTCCGCAACTCATCCCAAGCATGCCACATGCCATCTGACCACCGAATGTCATCTAGCACCATGACCGCCCCCGGATTTAGAAGGGGCAGCAGACTATGCACCACAGAAAGCGTGCTCTCATATCGATGGTCTGCATCAAGAAAAATCCAGTCAAACCGGTCATTCTGGCTTACGAAGCCGGCGATTTCATCCTCGATCTTTCCGTAGATCCATTCTACATTTCCATGAAGTGACATGTCCTGCATTGCAGCTTTACACCGATCGTGCAGCGCTTTATTTCCTTCAATACTTTTAAAATGAGCTGATTTAGGCATGGCGAGCAATTGGTACAAACTGCTAATGCCCAATGACGTTCCTGTTTCCAATAAATGCGTGGGTTTGAAATATGCCACCAATTGATACAACAGACTCCCATAGGCATGAGAAATACCTTCTTTACGTGCAATGCTGGCAGCGCAAAAAATTCTCTTTTCAGAATCATATGGGTGCACCCCCGTAAAACTTTCAGTTGACTGTTTCCATTTGTTTCGGTAATCACGGATGCGTCTGTCATTTGTAGCATCCATGCCATTGCGCCTGATATGGCGGTTCAGATGGTATACAAGAGGAGAGTGACGGGCTGTAAATTTTGATTTAAACCAATAGGGGATATAGCTGAGCGCAAGTTCCCAAACCTGTCGCTTTCGCTGCATCAGTTTTGATCTTTCATAATCCCTCTAAGAACGCGTAATTCACTCACCAAACGCTGGATTTGCTGCTGAGTTTTATCAATCTTTTCCTGAAACTCCTTTTTTATTTTATCGGCGTTCTTGGATCCAGAGAAAAACTCCATGTTGTTATTCCAAGTGTCGATCTCGCTCTTCAGGAAACCTATTTTCTTGTTCAATTTCCGCTCTTCATCTTTCAACTTACCAAAACCATTGGGTAGTTCTTTGAGAGATGCATAATGTTCCTGGGCCTGGGCCGACTTCAGCTCTGATCGATCTTTTTTGTATTTTTCATAAAGCTGATCGGTGAGCGTATTGTAACGCTTGTTGATGGAATCCTTCTTCTTGAAAGGAACATTACCGGTGGCGCTCCATTCTCTTTGCAATGCTTTCAGTTGTTCAAAAACATCTTTCGATTGTTCTTGAGCCAGCAGTTGTTCAACCTTTGCAATGATCTCTTCTTTCTTCTCAAGGTTTTGCTTCTCTTCTTCAATCTTATCCTTGAAAGCATCATTCTTTTTAGCAAAGAATTGATCGTTTGCCTCGCGAAAACGCTTCCAAATGGCATTTGATATCTTGTCAGGAACACCGCCTAGCTTTTTCCATTCTTGCTGCAGGTTTATTATTTCTTTGGTAGCGGCATTCCAATCACTTCTGCTGGCGGCAATCAATTCTGCCTGTTTGCACAAATCTTCTTTCAGAATGAGATTGGCTTTTTGGGCCTTTTTGCGCTCATCAAAATATTCACCTTTCTGATCGTAAAAATGATTGAATGCCTTACGGAAACTGCGCCAGATGCTTTCATTCAAACTCTTCGGCACGGGCCCAATGGTCTTCCATTCTTCCATCAAGGCGTTGAGTTCTTCTGATTTTTCTTTCCAGTCTTTTGGCGTTTTATAACTTTTCTCTGCCAATAGCTC
>CAZYJD010000121.1:0-5085 GCA_964647785.1 uncultured Chitinophagaceae bacterium | reverse complement strand
GAGGGATTCGAACCCCCGGTACCTCGCGGTACAACGGTTTTCAAGACCGCCGCATTCGACCACTCTGCCACCTCTCCCGTTAAAGGAGTGCAAAAATAATCCAAGCATTTAATTTTACACAACACTATTTCACTTCCTTTTCTGCGCGATCGATGCTCGAATTGAGCTCAAAGCCAATGAGAAATACCAAACTATTGAAGTAAATCAAAACCATAAAGGCAAGAATCACACCAATGGAACCATACAATTTGTTATACGAATTGAAATTGTTCACGTAAAATGCAAAGCCCCAACAAGTGATGAGAGAAAGTACACTGGCAAGCGTGCTCCCCGGACTAAAAAACCGCCAATGAGAAGAACGACTGGAGCCAAAATAAAACATGGCTGAAATGCTGAAATAAATAAGAAGGAAAATCGAAAAATACTGCGCAAGGGTTATTAGCGAACTGATCCAACTGCTTTCAATCCAATGTTGATCGCGTACCCAGGTTAACAATAACTGGGCGTAAGTGATCACCGCAATGGTTAGGATTACGATCATGCTTACTAAGAGTGTCAACCATATGCCTCGCAATCGGGTATGAATAAAGCCCCGTTTCTTTTCTTCGTGTTCATATTTATTAAAGGCACTCATCATACTCGCAAAAGCATTGCTGGCAAAGTAGAGTGCGAAGATGAAACCTAAAGATAGTAAAGAACCGTGCTGGTTTTTTAAAATGTCTTCAATGGTACTAATCACCGATAAATAAACGCTCTCCGGAAGGATATACCTAAAGTATTCCAGAATCTCTCCGTGTAAAAAATCAATCGGGATGTAGGCGATGAGGGTGAAGAAGAAAATAATGGCGGGAAACAATGCCAGGAAAAAATTAAATGCCAGTGAACTTGCCCTGAGATTCAAATCTTCATCCCATAGTGATTTGATGAAGAAATTGCCCACTTCATGTAGGCTTTTTCGACGAAAGCCCGGAAGTGTAACCCGTTTTAACCAATGGTTGATTCTTTTGATAAAACGATGTTGCTTGATGCGTTGGAGAATATCCACCATGCGAAGATATGTGTGCAATGACAGAATTTTGTTTCCTAAGCATGAAATCAGCGTATCTCAAAAAAACAAAATGCTTGCAACCAATTAAAATTCAAGATCGACCAACTATTAACCTTCAGATCAAACAGAATCTTTAGCTTTGCGCCAAATTTTCGAAAGACATGAGCAAAATCCACAATTTTTCTGCCGGACCGGCAATTCTTCCACCTTCTGCAGTTGAAGCAGCCAAAGATGCATTGACCAATTTCGCTGGAACAGGGCTTTCATTAATTGAGGTTTCGCACCGGGGCAAAGAATTCGTAGCGATCATGGAAAACGCACGTCAAATTGTGAAAGATCTTTTTCAACTCGGTGAGGATTATGAGGTGCTCTATCTACAAGGAGGTGCTAGTACCCAATTTTTGATGGTTGCCTATAACTTCCTGAATACAAAGGCGGCTTACCTGAATACGGGCACCTGGGCCAAGAATGCCATCAAAGAAGCCAAACTTTTTGGCCAGGTAGAGGTGGTTGGCAGCAGTGAAGACAAGAATTTCAACTACATCCCCAAAAATTACCAGATACCCGCTGATGCGGATTACTTCCATTGCACATCGAACAACACCATCTTCGGCACTCAAATGCACCAATTCCCTGATTCTGAGATTCCGCTCATATGCGACATGAGTTCCGACATCTTCAGCAGACCTATTGATGCCAATACATTTGATTTAATCTATGCCGGAGCACAGAAAAATATGGGACCCGCAGGAACCACCCTGGTCATTATCCGCAAGTCGCTGCTTGAGAAGGTACAACGACAACTGCCCACCATGATGAACTACGCCACTCACATCAATAAAGACAGCATGTTCAATACACCACCCGTTTTTGCCGTGTTTACGTCCTATCATACTTTAAAGTGGGTGAAAGAATTGGGACTTGAAGCCATGGAGAAAAGAAACCAAGAAAAAGCGAGCTTACTCTATCATGAAATCGACAACAATGAGCTTTTTGTCGGAACCGTTGAAAAGGAAGATCGCTCCATGATGAATGCTACTTTCTTATTGAAAGATGAGAGCCTCAACGATCAGTTTCTCGCAGCCTGCAAAGAAGCGAATATCAGTGGAATTAAAGGACACCGCTCCGTTGGCGGATTTCGCGCATCCATGTACAACGCATTGGAATTGGATAGTGTGAAAGCGCTTGTGAACGTAATGCAAACGTTTAATTAATGAATAATATGGTCAAAATACTCGCAAATGATGGCATATCTGCAGCCGGTAAAAGTAGATTAGAAGCAGCAGGTTTTGAAGTGGATACCAATCATTTCCCTAACGAACAAC
Organism: uncultured Chitinophagaceae bacterium; assembly: GCA_964647785.1. Classification (GTDB taxonomy): domain Bacteria; phylum Bacteroidota; class Bacteroidia; order NS11-12g; family UBA9320; genus CAZYJD01. The sequence continues at coordinate 2,712 of CAZYJD010000121.1, read as the reverse complement.
TGCCTCAAATCATTAATGATTACGACGTATTACTGGTGCGTTCTGCCACCAAAGTAAGAAAAGATCTCATTGCACAAATGAGTCGAATTAAGATGATTGGAAGAGGAGGGGTTGGCATGGATAATATTGATGTAGAAGATGCAGAACAACACGGTATTCGGGTATTCAATACACCGGCAGCCTCATCATCATCAGTTGCTGAATTGGTATTTGCACATCTCTATGGCATGTGCCGCTTTCTTCCGGAGCTGAATCGCCGCATGCCCAATGAAGGGGTTACAGAATTCAAGTCCCTGAAGAAAATGGCTGGAAAAGGAATTGAACTTCGCGGTAAAACGCTCGGCATCATTGGCTTCGGTAGAATTGGTCAGGAGGCAGCACGCATTGCCTTGGGCAATGGCATGAAAGTGCTTGCTGCCGACGCATTCATTCCAGCTGCTGATATTGAATTGAGCCTGCATCCTGACATGTCATCAGAGAGCATCACCGTGCATATCAAAACCACCTCGGTAGAAGAGGTGCTTAAAAACAGCGACTTCATAACCATTCATGTTCCCGGACAGGAAAAGCCTGTGATCGGTGAAAACGAACTCAATATCATGAAGGCAGGTGCCGGACTGGTAAATGCTGCACGAGGTGGGGTGGTTGATGAAAAAGCATTGAAAAATGCCTTAGAAAATGGGAAATTGGCATTCGCTGCATTGGATGTTTTCGAGAATGAACCACCCATAGATGATGCCATTCTCAAGGTAGATAAGCTTTCTCTATCGCCTCACATAGGCGCTGCAACGCAAGAAGCCCAGGATCGTGTTGGACTTGAACTGGCAGACAAAATTATTGCTTTCTTTGCGGCCTAATTGGCAACGCTAAAACCATTTCGACCCTTTCTACCGGAGAATGAACTAGCAGATCGCATCAGTGCGAGAAGTGCAGATTTCGATGGCATGCCAGCCCTTATGAAAGAGCTGGAGCAGAATCCTCATACCTTTCACCATTTAACCAAAGTCCATCTAAAAGGCAATCAGCTTGCTGAAGAAGACGATAAGCATATTTTTGATAGCGCCCGTGCCTATTTGCTACAAATGGAAAAAAAAGGTTTGCTGAAAAGGGTGGAAGAGCCGTCTTTTTTTGTGTACCGACAAGTGAACCTTAAAAATGGTGACCAATTCAATGGCCTCATTGCACTTTGCGATGCGGAAGAATACGAGCAAGGTAGCATCAAAAAGCACGAGAATATACAAACCGCTAGGGTTTCTTATCTTGGTAAACTGCTCCGTGAAACGGAAGTAATGGGCGAACCGGTCTTGCTCACACATCCTACCAATCAAGAACTGGATGATCTCTATCGCGAACTCGCTCATACCAATCGCCCCATTCTTAGATTTATTTCGGCAGACCGGCGTCAGCACGAAATTTGGCAAATTAGCGATGAAGATATACTGCGAGTCATAGCAGATGAATTCAAAGAAATTGAAGCGCTTTATATTGCTGATGGTCACCATCGCTCGCATATTGCCTCAACTTATTGGCAAGAACAAAAAACTGATCTCCGGCGCTTCTTTCTTGGTTTGATCGTGCCTGAAAATCAATTGCAAATCACTTCCTTTCACCGTCTTTGGAAACAGAAGGAACAATTGGATGAAGGGCGGTTCTGGAATTTGCTTGAGAAAGATTTTGATATCATTGCCCTGGATGCAAAAACATACCTGCCGGGCAATCCACGTTTGTTTGGACTTTATATCAATAATAAATGGTTTGAATTAAGCCCCAAGCACTATGTGGGCGAGGGAACATACGAACGCCTCGATGTGGTTATTCTTGAAGAGTTGCTGTTCAAGAACATTTTTGACGTTCGTGACTCGCGTTCAGATCAGCGCATCATCTATTTCTCAGGTGACCAATCTCTTCAGAAACTAATGGACATGGTTGATCAGCAGGAGTGTCAATTTGCTGTTACGGTCTATCCGCCAGATTTCTCACAAGTTCGGGCGATCGCAGATGAAGGATTGAGCATGCCACCAAAAAGCACCTATGTAGAGCCCAAATTGCGTTCGGGCATGATCGTTCAGAAATACGACGAAAATAATTTTTAAGCCAAAACAGGCTTTGGAGCTTTGAGCATGTTGGCCATCAGCAGAAAAATGCTTCCGAAAGCCATGGTGCCCATCCAGAAGTTCAAGAAAAAGCTACCAAACACTTCCTGGCGATAAAAAGCCAGACCTGCTCCGTAGCATTCCAACAATCCCATGAGCGTTTGTGGATACATGCTACCGCTCAGCCAGACGGCAAAATTGGTGATGAGAAAAAATGCCACCGCCGAAAGCGTTCCGTATGCCAACATGTTACCTGCATTTGCCCTCCGCATTCTGCTTCCCATAAATGAGGTCAGGGCAAAAGCGCTATATACGGCCAGCATTCCGCCACTCATAAAATATGCTGCATAAGATCCTCCACCCAGCGCAAGAATTGCGTCGGTTATGAATAGAGCTGAGAGGGGGAGGAGGTACGCCTTGAAATCTTTTTTCCAATAAAATCCGCCCACAAGTGCAATGGCTGCAACGGGACTAAAATTAGGAATCTCAATCCAAAGACGAATAAAACCTGCTGCTACAATCAACAAGGCAAAGTAGATGGTGTTTTTAGCTTTCATGTTTACAATGGTACAAAAATAGAAAGCTATGCGACACTGTAAAACTTCCATCTGTTTACATC
>CAZYJD010000120.1:0-5099 GCA_964647785.1 uncultured Chitinophagaceae bacterium | reverse complement strand
GCATTTCCAGAGACTTTCTTCATCGCCTTTTTCACAATACGAGCTCAGAATTTGTTGCATCGCTATGTTTTTTTCTTCAAAGGGGCCAATTCCTCCAAAATAAAGGACCAACAAACTCACCCCCAATACGAGCACACTCACCAGCAAAGATTTCATGATGCCAAATGCCCAACGCACCAAAATGAATACAATAAAAACAAGCAATATGAGGTAAACGATTGACATGAACTCAGCTCAGTTTAATTTCCGGAATTTCTCCTTCCACCATCAATCGGCCATCCGTGGCATTTTGAATTTCTTCCACTGAAATACCAGGAGCCCTTTCCATCAATTCAAAACCGCGTTCGGTGATTTCAAAAACGCCCAAATTTGAAACAACTTTTTTCACACATCCCAAACCAGTTACCGGTAAACTTAATTCTTTGAGTAGCTTCGAATCACCTGCTTTGTTCGTGTGCATCATTGCTACAATGATATTTTTTGCAGAAGCAACCAAATCCATGGCTCCACCCATCCCTTTCACCATCTTACCCGGTATTTTCCAATTGGCTATATCGCCCCGATCATTCACCTCCATGGCCCCCAAAACCGTTAGATCCACGCGGCCACTTCTAATCATTCCGAAACTGGTCGCCGAATCGAATATAGATGATCCAGGGAGGGTTGTGACCGTTTGCTTACCTGCATTGATCAGATCGGCATCTTCTTCTCCCTCATAAGGAAAAGGGCCCATGCCCAATAAACCGTTTTCCGATTGCAAAACCACTTCTATTCCATCAGGGATGTAGTTTGCAACCAAGGTTGGGATTCCTATGCCCAGATTTACGTAGTAGCCATCCTGAAGCTCCAGGGCAATTCGTTGTGCGATTTGATATTTGTCGAGCATTCTATTTTGTATTTCGTGTTCTCACTGTTCGCTGTTCTATCCGCTTCTCATAATTTTCTCCCTGAAAAATATGGTTCACAAAAATCCCGGGGGTATGGATGAAATTCGGATCCAATTCACCCGGCTCCACCAATTCTTCCACCTCAGCAATGGTGATCTTACCCGCCATGGCCATCATGGGATTGAAGTTTCGGGCGGTATCCTTGAATATTAGATTTCCATGTCGGTCACCTTTCCAAGCCTTTACAATGGCATAGTCTGCATCAAAAGCCTTTTCCAACAGGTACATTTTACCGTTGAACGCTCGGCTTTCTTTACCTTCAGCCACTTCGGTGCCGTAACCGGCTGGTGTGTAGAATGCAGGAATGCCTGCGCCCGCGGCACGACATCTTTCGGCGAGGGTGCCCTGAGGAATGAGCTCAACCTCTAGTTCGCCACTGAGCAACTGCCTTTCAAACTCATCGTTTTCTCCCACATAACTGCTGATCATTTTCTTCACCTGCCGATGCTGCAGCATCAGACCAATCCCGAAATCATCCACCCCGGCATTGTTGCTGATACAGGTGAGATTTTTAACGCCCTTTTTAACCAGGGCTGCAATGCAATTTTCAGGTATTCCACACAATCCAAATCCACCGAGCATAAGGGTCATCCCATCTTGAATGTCCGACACCGCCTCCTCAGCATTTGCTAGCACTTTGTTCATATTTCCTAAAGTTTGACCACAAATTTACGGCTGCTTTGTTCAATAAACTAAAACCTGACACAGACAGATTTCTTATTTCTATATTTGAAAATTGTTCACGTACAGCATTAAAATGTTTCACTTTCTCAGATCAACGACTTCTATGAGGCTGCCATTTATTCTGCTTTTTTGTTTGCTATCGACATTCACTTCTCAGGCACAGATATTCGGCGATGAGTGGATCAACTTTGAACAACAATACTATAAATTTCAGATCGGCGAAGAGGGTTTGTATCGCCTGAGTTATGAAAGTTTGAAGAATGCAGGCCTGCCACTCAGCAGCATCGATCCAAGAGGCCTTCAGATATTCTGGAGAGGTGAAGAACAACACATATGGGTGGAAGGGCAAGATGATGGCGGCTTTGACCCCGGAGATTACATGTTGTTTTATGGCACCTACAACGATGGAAAGCTTGACACAGAATTGTATCGAAGCCCAAATGAGCAGCCACATGCGTACATGAGCCTTTACCAAGACAGCTCCGTTTATTTCATCACCTGGAACAACAACAGCACAGGTAAAAGAATTACAAAACAGGCACCACAAGACTTCAATGGTTTGACCGCAGCCCCTTGGTACATGCATGAAGAGGTCATGTGGTTTAGGAATCAGTGGTTTGACGGAGCCCCTTTTGCGGATCTTGGCTTTTACAGTGAATACACGGATGGGGAGGGCTGGATGAGCTCAAATGTCACCGGGGGCTATCGGTCGTATTCATTGCAAACACCTTTTTATGACGCCACTGGGCCTCAAGCTACCGCTTATGTGCTGGCTTATGGTAAAAGCGATCCCACCAATCCCGGTGATTTTGACCCGGAAGGTAACAACCACGAATTTGAAGTCAGCGTGGGATGGGGCAATACGCTTCGTGTTCTGGCCACCCAGAAACACCGAGGGTACAGCAGGCTGGAGTTTGAAGACATAAACATCCCGGCGAATGCCATAGGGAACACAACGCGCTTTAATTTTCGATCCATATTCGGCGCCAAGGGTAGGCATGCGGTGTCACTGATTAAACTGAGCTATCCGAGGAAATTCGATTTAGAACAATCTGCCCTTAAGATATATGAAGCCGGAACAGGTAACAATTTTTATGAATGGAAGAACTATCTCAGCACAAATACCACCCCGATGGTTATCGATTGGTTGACCAAAGAAAAATTGTACTGCGAACTGAACAACAGTGTGTTAAGATACAAAAGAAGTGCGACACAAGCCGGTTTGGTAATCATTGCCGATAGTGCAAGAGTTCCGGATATAAGCGACATTCGTTCGGTTTCATTTGTTGAATACGATTTTTCTCAAACCAATCATAACTACATCATCATCAGCCACAGTTCGCTTGATAGTGGAGCTCAGGCATATAAATCATACAGGGAAAGCAGTGCGGGTGGTCAGTATGATGTATTGGTGGCCCATGCCGATCAATTGTATGATCAATTTTATTATGGCATTCATCACCCCTTGGCAATCAGACGACTGAATTTAAAAATCAACCAACAGCAATCGAATGCCCCCGAATACTTGTTGTTGTTGGGTCGCGGACAACTTTATTCACGCATTACAACCAATGCCATCAATCGGAACCTCGCGGATCTGGTGCCCACATTTGGCATACCGGCATCTGATTATCTTCTCGCCATCAATCCTGATGTTTCAAACATTGTAGCCACGTGTGCAGTAGGCCGCCTGCCCGCAAAAAATAATACAGATATTTCACACTATTTGGAGAAATTGAAGGCATGGGATCAAAATCTGAAGCAGACTTTAAGTTGGGGCAAACAAGTTTTACACCTTGTAGGTGGCTTAAATCAGGCAGAAAGTTCAACATTTCAATCTTATCTCAAAAATGTAGCAAATAGGGTTGAGGCAGACTCATTCAACGGGCAAGTGCGCACCATTACCAAGGAAGTATCTGAAATTGATAAAAGCTTGACCGAAATTATAATCAATGAAGTCAATAAAGGGGTTTCAATCATGACTTATTTTGGTCATGGAAGTGCATTGATTCTTGAGTTGGACATCGGAGATGTTCAACAGTACGACAATTATGGGAAAACCCCTTTTTTCCATTTTAATGGCTGCGTGCTGGGCAATACATTCGAAATTTCGAGCTTAGCAGAGGGGTTTCTATTCACAGAAAATAAAGGAGCATTGGGTTGGCTTGCCGGTTCCAGCTTTGGATTCACCAGTGAATTGGCCAATTACTCAAGAATTTTTTACGATGAATTATTGCTAAAGAGTTATGGCATGTCGGTTGGGCAGGCAGTTGAAAAAGCCATGGCTAATTACGCCAAACCCAATAATCCTTACAACCGTGCAATGTGTGCACAATATTTATATCACGGAGATCCAGCCCTTCTTATATACACCCCAACTGAGCCAGACTTCACATTCCCATCGAAGAATGCGGTAAAAAACAATCTGAGCAATCGCAGCTCCAAAGACAATATTGAAATAGAAGTTTCCATATTGAATCAGGGAAAATTCTACGAAGACACATTGGAAGTAAAAGTTCATAGAAAATCATTCAATGGCCAAGAGGAAACAACATTATTCCAAATCATTCCCGACAAATTCACCAATTTGTTAAGATTTAGCTTACCACCTAATCAGGATTTTAAAGGTGTGAATAATTTGCTAATTGAGTTGGACCCCTTGAATGAAATAGGCGAATTCGGTCCTGAAGGCGAAAGCAACAACCGCTTATCTTATCAATTCTTTCTTCCCACAGAAGGCATACAAATCATCTCCCCTCAAAGAAACCAAATTGTAAGCAACACCCAAGTGGAACTCAAAGTGCAATTGGATGATCTGAGTTCAAACGAACGAGAAATCATCTTCCAACTGGATACCACCCCTGACTTCAACAGCGCTTTTCTAAAGACACAAAGGACGCAAGGAGATTTCATCATCACTGCATCCTTTTCTCTGTTACCAATTGATAGCATTGACTATTATTGGCGCGCCTCCATCAACGATGAGGAGCCCGTATTTGAGAGCAGCCAGTTTGCATTCATTTATGATTCTGAGGGAGGCTTTGCTCAGAACAACCCAAAATCATTTGAATCAGGTGTCATGGAAGATCTTTTCATTGATTCAGCTTCGAAGAAGTTTGAGTTTGGGAATATACTTTCTGAAACATATGCTTTTGACACCTACGGAGGTTTGGGCCGGTCTGCAAGAAGTATCCGAATGGGCGGCCCCAGAGTCCATCTCGGAACTTTTAATGGCATTGGTATATGGGTATTAGCTCTAGACCCTATCAATGAGAATAGATTTATTTACCCGAGTCCTTTTGCTTTAAAACAACCTACCGATGCCGTCTCATATGGGTATCCATGGCTATCGGGCAACCCTTATTACGATAAAGGAGCCTATTCAGGCATGTATCAATTCAACACATCAATTCAAGAATACCGAGATTCTCTGGTTGCTCATTTAAATCGCATACCTGACAAATTCCA
>CAZYJD010000119.1:0-5182 GCA_964647785.1 uncultured Chitinophagaceae bacterium | reverse complement strand
CATCGAGTCCACCCCGCCCGACAGCGAGACGACCACAGCCGCTGCCCCCCCCTTCTCGCGTGCTGCACAAATCTTGCAGCATTCTGCGTCCAGGCATGCAGAAGCCTATCTTTTTACCGAGAAGGTTTTGATTCCCTGCGGGGGACGGTCAATTTCAAAATTTATATTGGAACAACCAATCAGAGCGACTTTGGTACAGGAGCTATCAGCTGGAAAGATGAAACCCAAGTACGGATTGGCATTGAAAAGGTATACGACGGGGATCCCAAATCCGCCACTGGCGACCAGCCCGGCTGGGTTCGCTTCGATTTTAACGTAAAAGACTATTTCCGCTACGACACCAGCAATGGCATGAAAAACCTGGAGATTCTGGTTGAATACAGTCAAAATACCAACCCTGCCAATGACATCACCTGGCGATATGATACGGACTTTAGTTTTCCCGCCTATCAATCAAACAATGAGACCAAATACATTTTTGGAAATCTCGGGCTGCAGGATTCGCTCATCAACAGCAGCATTGCCAAGCCCGCCATCCGTTTGCATATTCCCAAATACGATCGCGAAGCAGAAGTGAATATGCTCTATGCCTTGGGGCGGGTTCCGCTGCTGATGGATCGGCCCGATAGCATCAAAACCTTTGTACAAAATACCGGCAGAAAAACCATTGCCCGATTGCCGGTTTATCTCGAGGTAAAAGGCGTAAATGCTTACAAGGATACCCTTCAAATTGACAGCCTCCGGCCTTATGAGCAGCGCTTGGTGAGTTTTGCCGCATATCGCCCCCAACGTTTGGGCAGAGACAGCTTGTTGATCAATTTACCTTCCGATGGAATTGATGCCAACAACCGGGTGTTTGCCATACAGGATGTCACCTACAACGTGTTCTCACATGCCGACCCAGTTACCCCCAATGCAGGTGGAATTGGATTCAATGGAAGCAGTGGTGATTTTGTGGCCAAGTTTTACACCGATTCTGCCAAATACCTCAACCAGGTGAAGGTCGATTTTGCTTTGGGTGGCAGGTCTTTTCAAATCGGAATTTGGGAAGAAGGGGCAGGCGGCATGCCGGGTAAAAACGTTTATACCTCCGATACGCTCCAATCTACACAAGGCACATACATCCTTCGCGTTGACCCCAAGGTGTTGGTAAAAGGCGCTTTTTTTGTGGGCTTAAGACAGACCGGAACCACCAATATCGCATTTGCATTTCAAGAAGAATCACCAGTGCGACCGAACACATTTTACTTCGCGGCTCCTATAGGCGATACCGCTTGGGTGAGCTTTTCGCCCGGTTTCGATTTCAAATTCAATATTCAACCGCGTTTGGAGGTGGCCCATGATATTGGGGTGCTGCGCATTGAAAACCCCTTGGAAGATCAGGTTTTTGTTTACAACCTCAATGACAGCATTGGGGTGAATGCCCTGTTTTACAATTACGGCTCTGAAGATCAAGACACCGCTTTTGATGTGATTTGCGAAATTAAAAGCGAGTTTGGCCAAACTGTTTACCGATCAAGCAGGCGCATTACCCTCGACAGTGAAGACAGTTTGCGGGTGCATTTCGATACCGCCTTCAGTTTGAACAATAAAGGCCGTTTCCAGGCCATTGTTTCCAGCGATTTAAACAAAGATCAGGTGCCCGATAATGATGAATTGCGGTCATGGTTCAGCGTAGAAATTCCCGCCGATTTAAGCATAACACGCTATTTCGTGCCGTCATTCAATAGCGAATATGAATTGAATTTAGACACCATAAGGCCTACGGTGCGCATTCAAAACAACGGATCTTCTGCACTGCGCAATTTTAAAGTGTGGTTTGAACTGCGTGATACGCTCACCAATAGCCTGCTACTAAGCGACAGCGTTCAGTTGACGCTCCTGGATCCAGATGACAGTGAAATTCTGAGTTTCAGCCCCTATTTCTGCAATCAACTGGGGCGCTTTCGTACGCTAACTCGAGTGAAAATAGCAGGAGATATTTTTCCAAGCAACGACAGCCTGTATTCGGAGTTTAGTGTGATCAAATCGAATGATGTGGGCCTGGATACGATTTTGACCCCTTCTGATGGCAGCGTGATGGGAACCAATTTGGTGATCAACCCATATGTTCAGTTTGTGAACGAAGGAACCATTGATCAGGACAGCGTACATGTGAAGGCCTTTATTTACAAAAACGACACACTAGATTGGGCCGATTCAGCCTGGACCGATGTGGCACGTAAAAGTTTCAAACAACATTTGTTTAAGAAATTTAGAACATCGGGCAGGGTAGAGGATACTTATCGGATGATGGTGCTCAGTCAATTTGATTCAGATCAGGATCCGTCCAATGATACCCTCTTATCTGCATTTGGACTGACCGAGAGCGTTGATCTTGCCATCAGCAAAATGTTGCGCCCCGGATCAAGAATTGCATTCAACAGCCCCGATAGTACGTTTAGGTTCACGGTGACCAATCAAGGTTATTTGAATTTTAACGCGAAAGCCGATTTGATCACCGAACTGTTTTATGAAGATCAATTGCACTGGCGCGATTCGTTTAGTTTTAGTCCCAATATTCCTGCCGGTGAATCGAGAGATTATGGAACCACCCGTTCCTTCCGGCCAGATCAACAGGGGATGTACAAAGGCCGAACCATGGTGTTGGTAAATGGGGATGAGAAGCCAAGCAATGATACCTTCTTCTATACGTTTTACGTTTCTGCCGATTACGATATTGAACTGAGCTCAGTTTCTATCAACCAGGCAGAACTGAATTGTGGAGATACGCTCACTTCAGAGGCCATCATTACCAATATCGGTTTGAATACCAAAGCTTCAGATAGCGGAGAAGTGATGGTAGAAATATGGCGTGAAAACGCATTGGTTGGTGATTATAAGTTGCCATTAAACGATTCATTGAGCCCCGGCAATCAGCTTAGGCTGAAGCTGCCAAATTTCCAGAGCTGTGATACGGGTCTTTACCTCCTTAAAGTAGCATTGCTCTTGAATGACGACAATACCGAAAATCAATTCAAGGAAATTCCATTTCGCATGGATAAGCCATTTGAGTTGCGCGCAGACAGCATTTTGGTGCCCATTGCCGGAAGTCGTTTTCAGACGGGCAGTGCAGAAGAACTCATCCCCCGTATGCGATGCACCCAGCAGGGGAGTGCTGGCATGAATGGGGTTCTGATGGCTTTTAGTTTAAAATCAGGGGGACTGGAAGTAATGACCGACAGTCTGCGCTCAGATTTTGCGCCGTTTGAACAGAAGGATGTTGCCTTCAACAAAGCGATTCCACTGGAACAGGATGGAGTTTTTGAATTGATCTGCTATGTATTTGATGTTAGAGATCCGATTCATGCGAATGACAGTTTGCGACTGAGCTTTGAAGTGGTGGATTTGAGCAATGTAGAAGACCAAGAGCCGCTAAAAGTGGTTTTGTGGCCCAATCCAGGACGTGAAGAGCTGTATTTGAGCCGAACCGAGAGCACCGGAAATTGGGTTGTTCAGCTTATCGATCCTTCAGGCAGGCTGATTTCGAAGTCCACCTGGATGACCGGCTTGGGAGAGTTGAAACTCGAATTTTCCGGACAATTTAGCAGCGGACTTTACTTCATTGAAGTTATTACCGAAGAAGGTAATAGCCGCAGGCTGAGATGGATCAGAAATTAAGACGGTTGTAGAATTCCTCTTCAAATCGGAGCGTGGTTCCATTTTGTTCGCGAATTTTAATGCTCAGGAGATACCCGCCCTCGTCTTTGTATTTACCCAATTCAATGGCCCTGTAAATACTGTGCATAGAGCTAAACTCTATTTTTTCCCTGAGTACGCTTTTGTTGAAAGGAATGAATCCCAGCAATTTGCTTTTGCGTTTCAGTTTGCATTGGGCTTTATCCGCCTGATGATTGTAAAGGGCCAGGTTTAAACTTCCCTTTATGGTGTCGGGTACGTTCAGAATTGCAGCACTTTTATCGAATTTGAATATTTGTCTTGCGAAGAAGTCAGCAACCTCCATGTTGGGAAGTCCCCAACCCTGTAAGGTGTCGGGGCGCTCATTGTGATTTGAGCTGTAACGGATCAGTGACAATCCATCTGAAGGGCTGAGTTGAGGATACTTTTGTTTCAAACAGGCCATGGCTCCACATACAATCGGACAGGCATAGCTGGTGCCATTTCCCTGATAATAACTGCCAAATGAAGAAGCAATGGCAGTTGATGAACCTTGTGCAACCACATCTGGTTTGATGCGCCCATCGGCTGTAGGCCCCATGGAACTGAAGGAGGAGGTGTTTTGATGGATGTCGACCGAACCTACACTGAGCACCCCATGGGCATCGGCAGGGGTGATGAGTTTTTTCCATCGTTTGTTGCCTTCATTCCCTGCGGCATTCACCACCATCATGCCTTTCTTTACTGCAATTTCTGCAGCTTTGGCAATGATTGAATGTTTGCCATCCAGCTGCTGCGGTGTGTAATTCATTTCCTTAGCATCAAATTCATTGTAGCCCAGAGATGAGTTGATGATATCAATGCCCAGGCTATCAGCCATTTCTGCTGCACGCATCCAGTAATATTCTTCAATGACATATTCGCTTCTCGCGTTTTCTGTCCGAAACAGGTAATAGTCGGCAAAGGGCGCGGTACCAATCATTCTTCCGGGATCCCACCCTGCCAAACAGCTCAGGACATGCAAGCCATGATCGTCATCGTCCCAGACATTCTTTTCATCATCCACCAGGTCGATCGCCATGACCACTTGTCCGTTTTCTGATTTCTCGTCGCTCAGATGTGCGAAAGCCGGCAAGCGATCCGCTTTTAAAAATCCTGCATCGAAAACAGCAATTTTCACGCCCTGCCCCAGATGGTTGCTTGCATGCAATGCTTCAATTCCAATGGCTTTATTCTGTGCACTTGCCAATCCGTAGTTCAGGTGAGCTTGCACCCTGGCAGCAGAAAGTTTAAGCTCTGGTTTTTCTGTTTGGTTTTTTTCGGGAATGCCGCGTGAATCATATTTGATCTTTTGTGAACCCAACCAACGCTGCGATGTCACAAATTCGCACTGATTGAAAAGCAAAGAATCATTGCGTTTGGCCACTTCAACCACCACGCCATTCAACCAGCGCAAGGGAAATTTGATGCGGATGCCATCCAAAGCGCGCAAAATGTTCACATAGTCCTGCCGAATCGGGTAGTC
>CAZYJD010000118.1:0-5368 GCA_964647785.1 uncultured Chitinophagaceae bacterium | reverse complement strand
TCGCTGAAGGCACAGAAAAACGCAGAAGGGAAAAAGCTGCGCTTTTTATTGAGTGGATAGTTGATAGTTTATAGTTTATAGTGCGCTTTTATTGACGCTCTTGTTCCCGATAGTATCGGGACTGATTTCTCACAGATTTCTCAGATAGCACAGATAAAAGCTGCGCTTTTTTTGTTTCTCGCTGAAGGCACAGAAAAACGCAGAAGGGAAAAAGCTGCGCTTTTTTTGAGTGAATAGTTTTTAGTTGATAGTTTATAGTGAATAGAGCTATTTGTTGGTGCTCTTGTTCCCGATAGCTATCGGGATTGCGTCTAAATTCTACGTTTCTGCGTTCAATACATCAACCCAAAATGCCAGAGGGGGATGGTGTTGAGGTATGGGGTTTCAATATCATCTTTCACAATGAAACCAGAGCGTGCATTTAACACTTGTTTTTGCCCCTTATGCCTGCCGCCTATTTCAAAATCCATTTCATCGATGCAAAAATCGGCCACCGAAGAGCTTGTAAGTCGGTGATTTACCTGGAGTTGATTGATGAAAAAAGTTTCACGCACATTGCCTATGTTTTGATTCTCCTGAGAGAGGCAATAAGCGATATTGGGATTATCTAAATACACTTTATTCACTTTAGCGAGTGCTCTCACGCCATCGGTGTGGCTTCTTAACTGAATGATCATACCGGCTTCTTCCATGTACAGTAAATAATCGGAAATGTTATTGCGACTGACGTTCAGCATTTCGGCAATTTTGCTCATATTGGGCTTAAACGGAACACTTTGCGCCACGATGGCCATGAGTTGTTTTAGCTTACGGCCAGTAGAAACATTCATCCCTGCATAGGCAGGGATATCAGACTCCAGCGTTTGATTGAGCACCTGTGTAAGCCGGATTTGAAAGTCGTCTTCTTTGGCAAAAGGATAGTAACCCTTCTTTAAATAATTATAAAAATACGGCAGAGGGTGCGCTATTTGCGGCATACTCACCTGATGGTCGAGGATGTCTTGAAGCGTATAGGTTCGTGCATCAATCTTGTGAAACAAGTACAAATATTCTCGGAAAGAAAGTCCTTGCATGTGGTACATCACTGCTCTTCGGCTGAGATCGGCACTTCCTTTTTTTATATCGAGGACAGAAGATCCTGTGAATACCACCTTGAGGTCAGGATGAAAGTCATAAATCAATTTCAATTCCCTGGACCAATGGGGGTATTTATGAATTTCATCGATGAATAAATTTTTACCACCCGCTTTCACAAAGTCATCTGCCAGGTCGGTAAGGCGATGCGTGGTGAGATAAAAATCTTCAGCTGAGATGTAAAGCGTTTCCTGCCTGTTGAGGTTGTTTTTAATGTATTGTAGCACCAGCGTGGTTTTTCCAACCCCTCTGGGACCGAGCAAGCCCAACATTCTGTTTTGCCAATGGATGGTGTGGTACACATAGCGTGTGAAAGTAGTATCCACCTGTTCGATCAATCGGTTGGAATATTGAAACAAGGCTTCCATGGGCGTTTAGGAGTTCAAAGATACCTTAATTGCACTTTAATAGTGCTTTTTTTACGAAATATTGCACTGCTAAGGTGCGATATTGATGGCTGATTTCTCCCGCCGCGGCGGGCCTGAAAAACACAGAAGGGAAAAAGCTGACGCTTTTTATTGAGTGAATAGTTTTTAGTTTTTAGTTGATAGAGCCTAGCCATTCATGCATGAATAATGTTGTGGGTATGACTTAACTCTGTGCTTCTGTGCCCTATATCGAGTTTCTAGTTGATAGTTTCTAGTTGATAGAGCTCGGCCATTTATGCATACATAATGTTGTGGTTATGACTTAACTCTGTGCCTCTGTACTTTGTGATTCTTCGTGCAAAACTTTGTGTCCTTGGTGTTGAAATAATAAACGGCAGATGACATTGGATATCAATTTATTTGTGCCGCTCCTAAGGAGCTTATTTCGCCATCATTTTATGTTGCTATAAAGGTGCCGTCCCTCCGGGACTTCTATCGCAAGCTTCCAAAGTTGGGGTTTGACTCGCCCAGCCACGGCAGGCAGGCGAGGCGGGGGAGTTTGCCGAGCTGCTATACCCTTTAAACTTTTTAAACCTTCTAAACCGGGAAACTCTGCGCCCCTGTGCCTCTGTGCCCCTGTGCTTTTCTGCTCTTGCTCACGATAGCCATCGGGATTGTGCTTCTACGCAACCGGTGCCAAAAGCCATTGCCATGCCTGCATGACTTGAATGTTTTTGGGAAGCGGTTTACGGAGTGCCCCGGAGGGGTTTTTGGTGATCAGCAGCGCTTGCGTGAGGCCATAGGTGTGCATGGCCTCCAATAAGCCTTCTGTTTCTCGTTGAACATTGTGGTCATTTAATTCATAAACCACCTGGATGGCTTGGGTTATTTGTACTCCTTCTTGGATGACAAAATCACATTCCCTTTTACCGAGGTGATAGAACACTTGTTTACCTTGTCGGAGAAGTTGAAGATAAACCACATTTTCAAGCACCCGTCCCAGGTTATCGGAAAAAGCAAATCCCAGGCGATTGCAAAAAGCAGGATCTACCGAATACACCTTACGCGAATTCATGATTTGTTTCTTCACCGAAAAATCAAACTTTTTAAGGTAAGAAAAGAGGTAGGATTGTTCCAAAAAATCTACATAAGTTTTAACCGACTGCGTGCTTTTGAGTCCGGATAATTTTTGCAGGGTGGCATAGGAAAACAGTTTGGCTACATTCGACGCCAGAAAAAGAGCCATTTGTTTCAGTTCATTGATCTGGGTGATGCGATAGCGCGCTATGATATCGCGGTAAAGGATGTCTTGAAAATATTGGTTGATCCAATCCAGATCATTTTCGAGAATCACCACCGGAAAACCACCGAGCCGTAAATAGTCGTTCAAATCAGATTGAAGTAAACTAATTTGTTCAGAACTCATCGCCGCAAGAGGGTAAGACTTTTCCTTGAGCCGCAGAAACTCCGCAAATGAAAAAGGATACAGGTTGATGGTTTTGTTTCTTCCGGTAAGGCTGGTGGCAATTTCAGAACTCAGCAAAGTTGCATTTGAACCCGTAACAAAGAGTTTAAGCCCCTTCTCATGCATGCGGTTCACAAAACGCTCCCATGCAGGAACATTTTGAATTTCATCGAAAAAAAACACCGGATCTGTTTGATGCATTTCCAAATGCAGTAAATAAATCTGTTCGAGAAGCGCAGGATCGTGAATGATGCGCTCATCGTCAAAATTGAAATAAAGGTATTCCTGCTCTTGGAGCTGAAGCTTTTCTTTGATCAGAAACAATAAGGATGATTTGCCACATCTTCTCACACCTGAGATGATCACCACCTGTTGTGTTTTGAGATAGGGTGTAAGGTCAATATCCCGCTCAATGAGGAATCTCCGTCGGTTAAAGTCTCCTTTCTGATCGAGAAAAGTTTGTTTTAACTTGAATGCATCCATTTTTTGTTCATTTGAAACAAACAAATATATTTTTAATTGTTTGTTTTCAATGAATACTCTAGTTGGTTACGGCAGATTCACGCTTGATAAGCGAGGGCTTTTTCTTGAGTGAATAGTTCTTAGTTTTTAGTTTCTAGAGCCTAGCCATTCATGCATGAATAATGTTGTGGTGATGACTTAACTCTGGGCTTCTTTTTTGAGTTGATAGTTGATTGTTTTTAGTTGATAGAGCCCTGCCAATCATGCGTAAATAAAGTTGTTGTGTCTTAACTCTGAGCTTTGTGGTCCTTCGTGCAAAACTTTGTGCACTTGGTGGTGAAGAGGGAGTTAGGGAGGTCATTCTAACACAACAAGAAATGTCTTAACTCTGTTTCCGATACCTATCGGGACTGTGCCTCTGCGCCCCTGTGCTTTTCTGCTCTTGCTCCTGTCAGCCATCGGGATTGCTTCTTGCTTTTTGCTTCTTCCGCCTGCGGCAGTTGACTTCAACTTTCCATCAAAAAACTCCTCAGGTTGGTATGCACAATCCCTTGCCAGGAATTGCCGGAGAAAGATTCAAGGGTGATCACTTTTTTGGGGTAGTGATCCTGAATATCGTTGAGGTTTCCGAATTCTCTTTGAAGCGTTTCAGGTTCTAGGAGGTTGAGTGCCACCTGGATATAGGTCGTTTCACCCGACTTAGAGGCCACAAAATCTATTTCGCGGTTTCCCAGGGCGCCTGTTTGAACAGAATAACCGGAGGCAAGAAGATGATGGCAAACGATGTTTTCCATAATTTTTCCAAGATCCTGAGGACGATATCCTGCAATGGCATTCCGGATGCCGGTGTTTTCAAAAAAATACTTCTCCCCAAATTCAAAAATGCGTTTGCCTTGCACATCGTAGCGCTGAACGCCGGATATAATAAAGGCACTGCAGAGGTGATGCAGGTAATTCTGTACCTGAGCGGGAGTGATGTTCACCTTCTGAGATTTGAGGAACTCACTGATTTTCCGAGCCGAAAAAACACTTCCGATATGCTGGGCCAAAAATTGAATGAGGCGCTCTAGAAAGGCGGTATTGCGCACCGAAAAGCGGTTGACCACATCGCGGTAAACAATGCTGTGATAGATGTTTTGAAGGTACTCAAAGACCACTTCATCCTTCAGGGGCAGATGTTTGAGATAAGGCAAGCCACCGTATTTCATGAACATATTCAGCGACTCAGATGAATCGCTCAGTTCGTGAAATTGAAGAAACTCCCTGTATGTAAGGCTGAATATCTGAAATTCAACAAATCGGCCGCTGAGGTACCCCGACAGATCAGAAGAAAGCAGATGGGCATTGCTCCCGGTGATGTAAATATCGAGTTCGGGCAACAACAGCAAGGATCGCAGTGCGAGGTGAAAATCGCTGATGTCCTGGATTTCATCTACAAAAAGGGCATTGAGTCCCCCGGGTACGAGCTGTGATTTTACATATGCCTCCAGGCTAACAGCATCCTGTATAGAAGCAAAGGCCAAATCTTCTTTGTTGATATAGATGATGTGCTTCACCCTTTCCTCGCGTTGCATGAGGTCCATCAGCTCGAAGAGGAGATAGCTTTTACCTACCCTTCTTTGTCCGCTTAGTACTTTGATGATTTGCTTACCCACATAGGGCTTGATGCGATCCACATAAGAACTTCGAGGAATATAGGCCGGAATATGAAAGGAGGGACTGTTCAAAGTTTATTTCGTAAGATAAACTTTACGATAAAACAAAAATAGTTCATTTTATAGAATAACACCTTGTGGGATGCTAATTTGCGCGGAGGCTGATTTTGAAAGCCTATTTACGCAAAGTTCTATTTCGCAGTTATTCGCGCTTTAAGTTAATTTCTGATCCCGATGGCTATCGGGATTGATTTCTCACGGATTACACCCCGCCGGGCGTGCCT
>CAZYJD010000117.1:0-5525 GCA_964647785.1 uncultured Chitinophagaceae bacterium | reverse complement strand
CGTTACTGGTTTAAGCCATATTGTAGCGCCCCAATACTTTTTTGCGCCCCTCCTCAGTAATTTCCAAACCCGATGCCGCGCTGTAGTTGTTTCTACCTGACCAAAATATGAGCAAACCCGTGAGCATGCCTATACCGGCGAGTCCAAACCCCTTGTCGAAGCCATAGGTTTCACCCACATAAGCTACCACCGTGGTTGCCAGCAACGCACCAATATTGATACCAATATAAAAAATGGTAAAACCTGAATCTCTCCTGGGGTCTCCATCTTTGTAGAGCTTACCTACGATGGTTGAGATATTGGCCTTAAAGTATCCATTCCCGACGATCAGTGAACCCATACCTACAAGCAACCAGAAGTCATTGCCGCCCAAAATGAGAAATTCACCGATTGCCATCAATATGGCACCTAACATCACGGCGTAGCGATAGCCAAGGAATTTATCGGCCATTCTTCCACCGAGTATCGGCGCTGCATAAACCAATCCTGTATATGCTCCGTAAATCAAAGCGGCATCCGAATCGCCTTTCATAAGAGATTTTACCAAATACAGGGTGAGCAGAACCCTCATGCCATAGTAACAGAAACGCTCCCACATTTCTGAAAAGAATAGGGTCATCAGGCCTTTTGGATGCCCTTTGGTATGCTCAGGCATACCGTCATCCTTGTGTTCTTCGAGTATTACTTCTTCTGTCATAGATTGTTGTTAATGGGGTAAAAATAGTTATTTCAACGAAAAATCAAGTCTCAGAGATGATCGAGTATGTATTGCGTCATTCTTCTGTATAAATGCAAGCGGGTGTTTCCTCCGTAAATGCCGTGATTTTTATTGGGATAAAATTCTGAATCAAAATCAATATTCTTTTTAACCATCTCATCAACCATCATTACGGTGTTCTCGAAATGAACATTATCATCAGCAGTTCCATGAATGATGAGGTAATTTCCTTGAATGCTGTCTACATGGCTGAGTGGCGAATTGATGTCATAACCATCTGCATTTAACTGCGGGGTACTCATATACCTCTCGGTGTAAATGTTGTCATAAAACCGCCAATTGGTAACAGGCGCAACCGCGATCGCTGTTTTAAAGGTCTCATGGCCCTTGCTGATGCAGAGGCTGCTCATATAACCGCCGTAGCTCCAACCCCAAATGCCGATCCGTGAACTATCAACAGGAAGGATATTCTGCAACGATCTGGCTGCCGTAATCTGGTCTTCGGTTTCATATTTCCCCAGCTGCTTGTAAGTGAGCTTCTTGAAGGCGGCTCCTTTACCACCAGTTCCGCGATTATCCACCACAACGATGGCATATCCATAGCGATTGGCCAGCATTTGATGCCATAAATAATTGGCCCCGAGCCATTGATTGCGAACTTGTTGGCTGCCAGGTCCTCCATAAACATGCATCAGCACAGGCAATTTCTTACTACGGTCGAAGTTGTTGGGCAAGATCGCGTAATAATTCAGTGAATAGCTCGTGTTTTCATTCTTGATTTCAAGCGAACTGAATTCCAATGGAGAAATGTTGTAATTGCTGAGTTGTTTTTGCAAAGAGGCATTGTCCTCAATCAGTCTGACAGAACTTCCATCATTTTTACAAATTTCGAAGTAAGGTGGTTGTGTCACACTCGACCAAGTGTGCAGGTAGTATTTGAAGTCGCTGCTAAAGCTGGCTGAATGCGATCCACCTTTGCTGCTGAGCATTTTTTTGTCTTTGCCTTCCAAGCCAATGGAATAAAGGTGGCGATCGACAGAACCGTCATAGGTTTTGCCCTCAATGCGCTGAATAACTTCTGTTGAGGTATAATAAACCCTGCCGGCTTGTTCGTCAACACCCAAAAGCTGATCAACTTCGAAAGTTCCTTTGGTGATTTGATAGACCTGTGGGCCATTGACCTTGTGCAAATACAAGTGCCACCAGCCGTCGCGCTCACTTTTCATGATGAAATGCTTGCCGTCTTTCAGAAAATATAGGTCATCACTGATATCGACATAGGCTTCATCCGTTTCATCTAATACCACTTCTAGTTTTTTCGTTTTTGCATTGGCCATGAGGAGTTCCCAGTGATTCTGTAATCTGTTCAACCGCTGAATACTCAAAACAAGAGGGTCTCGGGTCCATTTTATTCGGGGCAGATACTGGTCGTTTTCAGATCCTGTTTCCAGCTTTATCGGCTTTCTTTTGCCAATCTCGTATACATAAACATCCACGATGCTATTCTCTTCCCCGGCTTTGGGGTACTTGAAATGCTCATAATCCGGATACAACTTTCCGTAGCTAGGCATCTGCCATTCCTTTACTCTGCTTTCGTCAAATCGGTAAAATGCCAGTCGACTGCCATCCGCATTCCATTCATATCCCCGGTCCATGCTGAATTCTTCCTCATAAACCCAGTCGACCGCACCGTTGATAATGGCGTTCTTTTTTCCATCTTTCGTAACTGCCCTGGTTTTGAATTTCTTCATGTCCAGTACATAGAGATTGTTGTTCTGCACATAGGCAATATGGGTTCCTGCTGGATTGAAAGTGGCGTACATGCTTTTCCCTTCGGCAATCGGACGCAGGCTGGAGTTTTCTAAATCAAGCAACATGAAATTGGCTTCGGAACTATGGCGATAAATTCTTCTCACATTGAGTGGAATCAAAGCGCGCCTTCGGTCTTTATCCAGTTCAAAACTGCTGAAAAGAAAGCGATCCATTTTATTAGCGGATGCAATTTTCTGACCGTTGATCAGGGTGTCGAGCACTTTTCCATTTTCGTAACTGTACTTCACAAGATAGGCAAAGCGATAATCTGCACTGTACATGATTCTGGCATATTCATCGCCTTTGTCCATTGGTAAATAACCTCCAACGTACTCCGTTCGGAAGGTGCCTTTTTTCCAAATATCTTCAAGGGTGATGTCATTATTCATTTCTTGGGCATGCAGGCTTGCAGGGATGAATAACATGAGGCTGTATATGAATTTCTTCAAGGTCGTTTTATTTTTGGTTCAATAATACCAAAAGCACCTGAGTATGACGTCACTGAATAAAGATCAAATTCAAACCCTTAAGAAGTTGATAGGAAAAGATTGTTTGATCTTAGCGACTGAAGTGCAAGAAATCTCAGACTATGGTCGTGATTATACCGAAGACTTGTTTTTCCTTCCTTCAGCAGTGGTGATTCCCATGAATACCGATGAGGTGAGCAAGATTGTTCGCTTTTGTAATGAAGAAGAAATACCGCTCACGGTAAGAGGGGCAGGCACTGGCTTGAGTGGTGGAGCTTTGCCGGTGAGAGGTGGTATTGTATTGTCCACTGAAAAAATGAATTGCATTGAGGAAATTGATCCATTGAATTTTCAAGCAAGGGTGCAATGCGGGGTAATCAATGAGGAACTCAACAAAGCAGCTGAAGTGCATGGATTGTTCTACGCACCGGATCCGGCCAGCAGAGGTAGCTGTCTGATTGGTGGGAACATTGCTCATAACTCCGGGGGACCAAGGGCATTGAAATACGGGGTAACCCGAGACCATGTGTTGAATCTCGAAGTAGTTTTGGCCAATGGCGAAGTAATTTGGACTGGCGCCAACACCTTGAAAAATTCAACAGGCTATAATTTAAGCCAGTTGATTACCGGAAGTGAAGGCACTCTGGGTATTGTGACAAGAGCCGTTTTGAAGTTGCTACCAAGACCAGCCTACAGACTTTTATTTCTTGCAGGTTTCCAAGATTTTCGGCCGGCCAGTAAAGCAGTTAATGCCATTTTCCTAGGTGGATTGCAGCCGTCTGCACTTGAATTGATGGAACGCAAGGGCATCGAAATAAGTGCCAAAGCCTTAAACCTGAGTTTTCCCTTTCAAGAGGGACATGAAGCCTATCTATTGATCGAGTTGGATGGAAATGATATGGATGTGCTATGGAAAGAAGCTGAAGTTCTTCAACAAATTCTTGAGAATGAAGGGCTGCATGAGCTTTTGTTTGCAGATGAAGCCGAAAGGCAGGAACATTGGTGGAAAATAAGAAAGGCCATTGGCGAAACCATCCAAACAACGTCCATCTACAAGGAAGAAGATACGGTGGTTCCCAGAAATGCCTTGCCCGAATTGCTCGAAGGAGTCAAAACCATTGGTGAACAATATGGTTTTGAATCGATTTGTTACGGACATGCAGGTGATGGCAATTTGCACGTGAATATTCTAAAAGGCATGATGACCGACGACGCCTGGAATGGCCCGGAACTGGAAGAAGGTATACGCGAAGTATTCCGTCTCTGTCGGCGCTTGGGTGGCACCATCAGCGGAGAACACGGCATTGGTTGGGTTCAAAAAAAGTACATGAATGAAGTGATGTCGGGCACAAATTTCGAACTCATGCGCGCCATCAAAAAAGCGTTTGATCCCAAAGGAATTTTAAATCCAGATAAAATTTTACCCGACTGATATTTTGACTTTTACCATATGCTGTTTTCAGCGGTTGTGCATACATTTGTTCAAACACACCACATGAAAAACAAGGTATTTTTTGCAATCTTAATCATTGCTTTTGGCGGGGTCAATGCCATGGCACAAAGCAGGCTCGCCATCAATGATCGCGTTGGTTTAATTGATGAAACCACCCAAAGTTTGCTTGAAAAGAAATTGTTCAATAAGAACATTGAATACGCCAACATGGTTGATTATAATGATCTCTGCCGCCACAAATTTGCGACCATCAGCGAAACCTCAGAGGGGATAATAATCAGCATGAAAGATTGCAGTGATAAATTCATTGGCATGCGAAACCTTGGCAATCAGATCCAAAATTCACAAGCAGACGAGAAAGCAACCATTCTCGCCTACAACCTGAGTGAACTCTACTTTACTACGGTTGAAAGTTCACCCGAGCCTCTTCCAAGTGAACCTGAACCGGAGCCCGACCAGGCTCACAACCCCGCTCCTTGGCAAAACTGGGAGACCAACAGAAGAGTTCAGGACACCACCTATGAACACGACAGTCGTTATTTTTTCGCTCCTTCTGCCTTCAATCTGAAAAAAGGTGAATTGTATTACAACACCATCTTTTTTGGGATACACGATGTTCAATATGGCATTGACGATAACTTCAGCATGGGCATGGGCACCACCATCACCACCATTCCATTTTATGTAACGCCAAAATATCGTTACAGCTTTGATGAGCAAAACCACCTGGCTGTTGGGGATATGCTCATTGTTGGTACATGGGGCATTCGGGCATGGGGCAACTTGGCCTATGCAACTTACACCCGGGGTACATCAAAAAGAAATATCAGCATAGGAGGCGGACATCTATATGGCCGTGGTGATCCCAATACCGCTGATTTTAATACTTTCAGTAAACCTATCGCTAATCTAAGTGCCAATGTTCAGATTTCGGATTACATCCACTTCATTACAGAAAATTACTTCGTACCTGCCCGTTATACCTATGAGGTTTATAACAGAGACCAGAATTTTTACAGGAACGTGCAGGTGAATAACAATGTTCTGCTTGGTTTTAGCGGATTCCGCTTCGTGA
>CAZYJD010000116.1:0-5563 GCA_964647785.1 uncultured Chitinophagaceae bacterium | reverse complement strand
AATTAATAATTCTTCTGCGATATTTAACGATGCTGTAACTATTAAAGCCGGCGGATCGAGCAATGGAACCTTTACTTTCAACACAAAACCGGCATTTACATTCACTTATTTTAAGGAACCGATAACCGTGAACAATGCTGTTTTAAACTTCATTGATAATGATATTGAGACCGACGACATCATTTTAGTGAACGACGCCGAACTCAATGTGGAAAACACCAAACTTGATATTACTGGTTTTTCATCGGTTTCCTCCAATAGCCGACTCAATATCTCAGATAACTCCGAGATATATTTCAACAAATCCTCCACCATCAATGGAGAAGTTTTTGTGGATGATGCAACGTTGGAGTACAATTCATGGCTCTTTATTTTGGGAGGACTGTTTAATATGACTGCTTCAAACTTAGAAATGCACGACAATCTTGAAATTCAACTCAATAACGGCGAGGCAATTTTCAATCAGTCCAACCTGCTTTTTGGCAACAACAGCAGAATTTATATGACCTCTTCCTGCAATAATCAACTTACTGCCAATGGTTCTACCTTCGAGCCTTCCGGTGCAGGCATCACCTGGAAAGGCATTGAAGTGAACAAAAGCTCTTGCGGCTTCAGCAGTCAGTTTTCAACTCAACCCCAAATCGGGCAAAATGGCACCTGCTCACCTGCCGAATGGGCCGGGGTGCTTGCGTTAGAACCCAGTAAAATCCTCTTGCAGGGCTGCACGTTTAAACATGCAAGCGCCGCGATTGATGCCAAAGGAGATCCCATTTCTGTAAACAACACCAGCAATGGCGGGGCAGTGGTTCGGCTCCGTGACTGTACTTTTGAGAACTGCAACAGAGGAGTGCGCATTGCAGGTTATTATAAAGATATGCCCAGTGCCAGCTATATCATGACCTGTAACTTTATCTGGGACAATCAATTGCAATTCCCTAAAAATGATCTCGCGCATATCGAATTGTCACACATTGAAAAAGCGGCCGTAAACATTGGTGGATGCCATTTTAAAAACCTGAATACTTCTCTGGATCTACCTTCAGACAAAGGCATTGGTATTCTGGCGCTCAATTCCTCTTTTAATGTATCCCATGACGGGGATCAGTGTTGTGGCTCTGAACAAGGACCTTGCCCGGACAACTGTTTTCAAACCGCAGGTACATTAAGCAGAAACAATCTTTTTCAGCACTTAGGTATTGGCATCAAAGCCGATTTGTTCATGCCTTCTTCTCCTTACAGGACACTTGATAAAAATGCCTTTTCGTGCAGAAAAGCTGATTTTGAACATTGCGCTCAAGGTATTTTTCTTGAAAAAGGAAGAGATGCCCTCATTGGCGACAATACCTTTACGTTCACCAAATCTGAGTTCGACAATTATTTTGATCCATCCGTGAGCACCAGCCCGGGCATTGTAGGCATTAAGCTTTTGCAATCCAGCGGAAACAGGGTGTACGACAACAGTTTCTCTTCCGATCTTCTGCATGTGGTTAGCATCCGTTCAGAAAACCCTGACCTCAGCCAAACCTCCTTCATCCGGCAAAACACATTTTCCAATACCAATGCCGTTACCGCAGGCAGCAGCACCGAAGTACGCGCCATTGACCTGTATGGCAACAACAATTACCTAGACATTACCTGCAATTCCTTCAGTAACCAGGTGTTTGATGTGCGGGTGAACCCGGGGGCGAGTCTTAATGATTTGCCGGATATGGAGGTGCATGGTGCTTCTTCAAAAAAATACAGCAATAATTATTGGAGTAACTTACCCCCTGCACCCCCAGGTACCCCGAACGAAGACTGGATAACCATTGGCCTGTCCAGCAATATTTCCAATGATGTACATCCCATGACGATTTACGATGGGTATCAATTACCCAATCTTTCCAACTTAAGGTTTTCAAATACGACATATCCGAATATATTGAATATAGGAAGTTGGCCTTATTTTGAGGAAAATGGTCAATGCGGTCCTGATCCAAATACTAACTTGTGCGTAGATTGCAGCACAGATTGTGATAAGCTCGTAATTAAGCAGGTCTCAGAACCCATGAACCTTTCGAATTTGGATAAGAATGAATTCTTCATTCTTTACCCCAACCCAACAACCGGTGTATTCCAAATTCAATTGAACCCCAAATACCTCTCGGAGCAATCTGCTCTCACTTTGTATAATTCCAAAGGGAGCTTGATTTATCAGCGTGAAATATATACACCTATCCACAGTCTTGACTGTAAAGCACTAGGCATGGAAGCCGGAGTTTATGTGCTCCATCTTTCAGGAAACAAGCAAAGCCTGAGCAAGAAATTCATTGTATTGCCATAAAGCAAACATGTTGCTCAGACTAGGATTATTGTTGTGCCTACAATGCCGTGGGTTGGAGGCGCAAACTTCCAGACTGATCAGAAGTGGTTCCGGAGATAAATTGCTGTATTTTAAAGACTCATTAAATATTGAACTTTTTCCATTTAATAACAATATCCCTAAGTATGGTTCAGAAGTGTTTTCTTCCAGTTCCGGGAAACCCATGCTATTGAACAATTTTTTCTATACATCACAATTGCCGAGCTACCAAAAGATTAAAGATTCTGACTCCATATTTCCTAAGTTTATGGGCGGAATTTTTCTTTACCGAAATGACAGCACCGTGGACTTGATCAACAATGCACAGAACCATATGTTCGAAGATTCCCGCCATTATAGAGCTTATCTCGACTTCAAGGATAATTACAACGGCTATCTTTTTGACTCCTTGAAATATTTCCCAAGTGGTTTGTATGCCAATAGCATCCACATTGGTCAGAAGTATCGCATGATTCAAAAAAATCAGTTAATTTACCCTAACAGAGATGAATTATCTAGATTGATTAATGTTCGGAGGTTGAGGGATTTCACCTACCGCTTTGCTCATGCCATTTCCATCTCAAATGAATACAATTATAGTCTGGTGCTAGGGACATATGTAAACGGTCGTTTTGAAGCCCAAGATACGTTGACTTCACTCGACCCAAGTACACTTTTTAAATTTCCTCCGGTTCCTTTGCCTGTGGATTCTTTCTTTTATCGAAACAATAGTGTTTCCGGGTTTTGGGCGCATAGCTGTGATCGTTTGTTTTTCGGACAACGATCAGAAATGGGAGTGCATGTAAACCGTTCCACGATTAGCAAGGTCATGGATTATCAAGGGTATTACTATGTGGATGTGGACCGTGAGAGCGGCAAGATCATAGGCAAACCGCAACTATTGTATGAAAACCAACACAACCCAAAAGGTATCCCAGGTTACTTGGCTCCGGATTCTAATTTTACGTCAGCTTTTAATTTCGTCTGTTCCCCGGATGATTCCATTTTATACTTTGTAGAGATGACTTACTTCAATAGCTGGCCTTCGAGCCCAGAGGCAGGAAGAGAAACCCAACCTAAGGTACGTTACATCGACCTGAGAGCACCGAAGCCTCAAGTTCAGGATTTATTGATTATGCCGCGTGTAAATGGCTTTAGAGGATATCCTTCTCTTGTCATAACCCCCTATGGTAAACTCATGATTCTCATTCGTAAAAAATTGCTGGATGAAAATGCTAAAAACACAGAGTTTGTCTTAAAAACACTCTTACATACCAATGATCCACAAGGTACCGCCTCTGCTTTTTATGATGCGGAATTGGATATCAGCCTATCAGAGCGTTTTGGCTTAAACATCTATGATTTCATTCGTCTGCATCATGAAATTGATTATGATTGCGGTGCAGAAGTGCGCTTTACCAACCTTTCTGATTTCAGTCAGGGCATAGATTCTTTTCAATGGTATTTTACCAAGGAAGATGGCAGCATACAAGAGGCTTTTGGTTATGAACCACAGGTAAACTATACCCGCTCCGGAGATTATTTCTACAAAGTAAGGGGCTTTAACAGCCGCGATTCACTGGGGTATTCCGAATGGTATTTCGACACCCTCCACATCCGCATTCCTCCCAAACCCGTGGCGAACTATGAGGCCTCAGATACCGTGGTTTGCCGCTATTCAGCCACCACTTTTTTTAACCGTTCGCGTACTGCCAATATTCATCCGCAAAAGGGTGAAAAATGGGTCTGGACCTTTGGCGATGGTTCTACCTTTAGTACCACCAACCCCATGGAAGCCGCGCAGGTACAACACACCTACACCCAAACCGGTACTTTTTCGGTCTCCCTGTTTTACTCCAATGGCTATTGCGACAGCACCCTTGTACGCAATCAGTACATCCGTGTGGTAGAGGCACCCAAACCCGGCTTTAGTGTGGATAATCAGCATGGTTGTACGCCTTTTGAAGTGCATTTTACCGATACCGTTCAACTGCATGTGCAGAAAAAAGAATATTTCTTCTCAGACGAAGGGCAATGGCGCGAGATCAGCAACCCGCATTTCAGCCACACCTTCCAAAGTGCAGGAAAATGGTTTGCCGTTCAACGTCTTTATGGTTTTACCGGATGCATCACCCAAACCGACACCCAATTCTTCTCCGTTAAACCCGGCTTCACACCTGCCGATACTTTGCACCTTCATTTGGCCACTTACCAAGATAACGAACACATTGCGCTTAAATGGCCCGTATTTGCCCATGCAGAAGCCTATCAATTGCACAAAGCCGGTGCTACTGTCACAACCGAGCAAAACGCCTACACCCACAGCATTGCCGCACCGGGCCTTTATGAATACCGCCTGCAAGCCATCGATTCCTGTGGCAACCCCACAAGCATGAGTGCCACTGAACGACCTGTTTTCTTGCAAGGAGAAGTGATCGGCAACAATGAAGCGGCTTTGCTGCGTTTTAGTCCTTATCTGGGGCAGGAAGATCTGAATTACCGCATCTTGCGTGAAGGAGTGCCGCTTTCTTCTTTTGCCCAGCCGGATGCTGATCTCCACGATGAAGACTTCAAAGCTGCCGGTGGCTTACAAGCCTGCTATCTGGTAGAAGCCAGCAGCCACGGCAATTGGTTGTCGCGCAGCAACACGCTGTGTCTGCCTTACATACCGGCTGTATTTGTTCCCAATGCCTTTAGTCCGAATGGCGATGGTTTGAATGACGTTTTTGCTCCTTCTACCTTTGGCATTAGCGAGTACACCCTCAACATCTACAACCGCTGGGGTGAACTGATTCATCAAGGCGAGGTATGGAACGGACACAATGCCCTGCCGGGAGCTTATTTCTACACCCTGGAAGCCACCGACAATCAGGGAAAACGCATTTTTCTGAAAGGTACGGTCAGTCTGACGCGCTGAGGCGCAGAGCGCAGGTTTAGAGGGTTTAGAGGGTTTAACCGAAGCACCATCCCAATTGATGATTACTTCAAGACTGCTCACTCATAACTCATCATTCATAACTCATAATTCTTCCTACATTCGCCTCAACCACTTTGGTCATAAAATCAGGCAGGTTCATTGTGTCCTGTGTCCGATGGCTATCGGACTTGCATCCTGAGTCTTGAGTCTTGAGTCTTGCGTCTTAAATCATATATCATACATCATAACTCATAACTCCCCCACTCCCCATCCACCATCAATCTCTCCACATGATTGCTGCCAAA
>CAZYJD010000115.1:0-5580 GCA_964647785.1 uncultured Chitinophagaceae bacterium | reverse complement strand
ATTAAATAAAGTAAGCAATGGGTCTTTGGGAATAGGACCATGCGCTATAAAAATTCACCAAAACCACATTTCCATCCCCCATGCCATCCCCCCTCAAAACAAAAAACCCTGCAAACGCATGGTTCACAGGGTTGTTGGTAGCCCGTAGGGGAATCGAACCCCTCTTGCCAGAATGAAAATCTGGAGTCCTAGCCGATAGACGAACGGGCCATCGTCGTATTGGGAGTGCAAAAGAAATACATTTCCACAAAATTGCAAAGGCCTTTTGATCGAAAATTTTACTTTTGCAGCGATTCTTTGAACACATTCTGATCTTAAACATTGTAACATGAAAGTAGCCATTAACGGATTTGGCCGCATCGGCCGTTTAGCCTTCAAGTATCTGCTTGAAAAAGAAAACATTGAAGTTGTTGCCATCAACGATCTAACCGACAACAAAACCCTGGCGCATTTGCTCAAATACGATTCTGTGCACGGGCAATTTGCCGGTACGGTGGATTACAACGATGAATTCCTGATTGTGAATGGCCAAAAAATACACGCCCTGGCAGTGGCCAAACCCACTGAACTTCCATGGAAAGAATTGGGTGTTGATGTGGTACTCGAATCAACCGGCCGCTTTGTAAAGAAAGAAGATGCAGAAATGCACATCGCCGCAGGTGCCCGCAAGGTGGTGATCTCTGCCCCCGGAAAAGGCGATATGAAAACCGTGGTTCTCGGGGTGAACGATGAAATACTCGATGGCTCTGAAAGTGTGCTGAGCAATGCTTCCTGCACCACCAACTGCCTCGCACCCATGGTAAAAGTACTCGACGATAACTTTGGGGTGGAAAGTGGTTTCATGACCACCATTCACGCTTATACTTCTGACCAGCGTTTGCAAGATGCGCCGCATAGCGACCTCCGTCGTGCCAGAGCAGCGGCATACAGCATCATCCCTACCAGCACAGGGGCAGCAAAAGCTGTTGGTCTGGTATTGCCTCATCTCGCAGGTAAACTCAATGGAAACGCCATGCGCGTGCCCATACCCGATGGTTCCGTAACCGATTTCACCGCTACGCTTAAATCTGAAGCCAGTGCGGAAGCAATCAACGCGGCTTTCGAAAAAGCTGCCAACGGTCCGCTTAAAGGCATTCTCCAGTTCACCACCGATCCCATTGTGAGCATCGATATCGTAGGAAACAGCCACAGCTGCATCTTCGATAGTGAACTGACCATGTCGCAAGGCAAAACGGTAAAAGTGGTGGGTTGGTACGACAATGAAGCCGGCTATAGCAACCGCATTGCCGACCTGATGGAGAAAATCGGAAACATGTAAACACCGATTGTAAATGATATAAAAAGAGGAGTTGTGGTTTCTACTGCAGCTCCTTTTTTTATGCCGCTCTGTATGGATCAAGAACAACCCATCACAGCGTTCATCTTTGACACCAAAAACACCATTAGAAATCTGGGATCTGGGAATCTGAAATCTAAAACTGCTGCCCCAGGAAGAAATGGAACTGCCCTTTCTGCTCGAACGGCAAATGGTCGAAGCCCCAGGCGTAATCAAACCCAATGAGCCCGAACATGGGCAGGAACAGTCGCACCCCTACACCCGCTGCTCGCCTTACATCGAAAGGATTGTAAGACTGCAGGTTTTCCCAGGTATTTCCGGCCTCTAAAAAAGAAATGGCAAATACCGTAGCCGATGGGTTCATCGAAATGGGGTACCTTAACTCCAGGGTATATCGGTTGAAAATGGGGTCGGGGTTCTGGCCGTTTCGCGGATCGGAAATACGACCATCGCGGTATCCTCTTTGAGAAACGATATCGGTTCCGTAGAGCGTAAAGCCTACCAGTCCTGCTCCTCCCACCAAAAACTGCTCAAACGGGGAGTACCCAATGTCGTTGTTGTACAAACCAATCAGCCCCATGCGCACCTGTGGCATCAACACCAGTTTGAAATTGGGAATGGGCTTAATGAACCACTTGGCATCGAACTTCCACTTGTGGTACTCCACCCAGCGGAAACGCTCCTGTGCAGAAAGCCGACTGTAATCTTTGTTTTTCTGAAACGCTGAATAAGGCGGGGTGAATTGAAGAGACGCACTGATTTGTGAACCCGTGGTTGGAAAAATAGGATGGTCTGAAGAGTTTCTGGAAAGGACGGTGCTGAAGGCAAAATTATTGGCTATCCCTTGCGTGAAACCAATCTCTTCCGCCCCCCATTGCGCCCAGTTTCTCAGTGCATATCGCTGAAACGTGAGGGAATTGCTCCAGGTGAAATAATCATCGGGCCACTGCAAAAGTTTTCCCAACATTACCGTTCCACCCGTGGTGGTAAGCGTATTGTCTTTGAAACCCCTGCCCATTGATTGAATGTTGTGAAAGAGTGAAATGCTGAACGAATTGGGCTTCTTGCCACCCAGCCATGGTTCAGTGAATGAAAAACTGTAGCCCTGAAAATTGAAGCCGTTCGATTGGGCACGCAAGCCGAGTTGTTGCCCGTCTCCTGCTGGGATGGGATTCCACCCCCCTTTTTGGAACATTTTTCTGGAGCTGAAATTATTCAAGGTAAGGCCAATGGTGCCTACGAATCCGCCTATTCCACCCCAACCACCGGATGCTTCTACCTGATCGCTGGGTTTTTCGGCTACGATGTATTTGATATCCACCGTACCATCGGCGGGATTGGGCGTGGGTTGAACATCCATGGCCTCGGGGTCGAAATAATTGAGCTGAGCCAACTCACGCATGGAGCGCTGAATATCACTGCGGCTGAACTTTTGTCCGGGCCGGGTTCTCAACGCCCGCAGGATCACATGGTCGGAAGTTTTGTCATTGCCCACCACGGTTACCCGATTGATGGTGGCCTGCTTGCCTTCGTAGATGCGTATTTCCAAGTCGATGCTGTCGTTCTCTACCAAAACTTCTACCGGCGTTACGCTGAAAAACAGGTAGCCATCATCCATGTAAAGGCTCGTTATATCGAAACCATTTGGATTCATGTACAAGCGGGTATCCAGCTTGGATTGATCGAATATTTCGCCTTTTTTGATGCCGAGTATGGTATCGAGCATTCCCGATGAATATTTGGTGTTTCCGGAGAATAAAATATCGCGGAAGAAGTACTTATTGCCCTCCTCTATTTTGAGGTAAATATTCACCAGGCCTTCGCCAACCTGATACAGGCTGTCTGTGACAATGCTTGCATCGCGGTAACCCATTGCCTGGTACTTGGCAAGAATTTCCGGACGGGTTTCATCGTACTTCTCCTGCACAAAACGCGAAGAAGCGAAGATGTTCCATTTCTTCTTTTTCTGTTTGGGCTTGAGTATTCGATGAAGCTTTTGATCCGTGAGGTGCTCATTGCCAACGATGATGATTTCATTCACTTTTACCCGCGGTCCTTTGTCAATGTTGATTCTCAGGATCTGCTGGTTTTCCTTATCGGGATCATCTTCAGATTTCACCTCCACTTTGGCGTTAAAAAAGCCCTTTTCATGGAAGTAGGCCAGTATTTCACGGCGTGCTTTATTGATGAGGTTTTCGGTAATGATTTCATTGCTTCTGAGTGAAATCTCCTCTTTGATGTTTTTGGTTTCTGCCTTTTTGAGTCCTTTGATGGAATATCTGCTCAACCTTGGGCGTTCGGTAACTTGAATGTTCAGATAAATGTTCTTGCCCTCTATTTTAGTGGCGTAAATCTCAATATCTGCAAAGAGATCTTGTTTCCAAATTCGGTCGATGGCATTTCTGAGCTCATCGCCTGGGATATTGATCTGCTCGCCGATGGTTAAACCGGAAAGCAAGGCGAGGATGTTTCCATCCATGTACTTGGTTCCACTTACGGTAATGCCGGCAATGGTATATTTCTGCGGCCGGTCATAATCCATGTTAATCTGAGTAGATTCTGTGCTGTCGCCACTCTGCGCAAAGGCCGGTAATAGGCCCATAAGGCCGATCAGAAAAACAATGCTGCGTTTATGTAAGAATCTGTTCACTTGTTTTTCCAAATCTTCGTTCACGGTTTTGATAATCGATCAATGCTTTGTAGAGGTCGTCCTTTCTAAAATCAGGCCACAAGGTATCGGTGAAATAGAATTCGGCATAAGCCAATTCCCAAAGAAGAAAATTGCTAATGCGGTGTTCACCACTTGTTCGGATCATTAAATCGGGGTTGGGGTATTCTCTGGTGGTCAGTGAATGACTGATGTGCTCTTCTTTGATATCTGAAGGTTTCAACTTGCCGGCTTCAACTTCTGAGGCAAGATGGCGCACAGCGCGCATGAGATCCCATCGCGAACTGTAGCTCAGCGCCAATACCAATGTCATGCGGTTATTTGTTTCAGTGATGGCCATGGCTTCTGACAATTCCTTTCGGCAATCCACCGGAAGGTTTTCAATATCGCCTATGGCTTCAAGCCGGATGCCATTCTTCATCAAGGTATCGGTTTCACTGTGAATGGTGCTCACCAAAAGACTCATCAACGCATTTACCTCTTCTCTGGGCCGGTTCCAGTTCTCGGTAGAAAATGCATAGAGGGTGAGGTATTCAACGCCGAGTTCTGCGCAAGATTCGGTCACTTCTCGCACCGCTTTAACCCCGTTTTCATGCCCGAATATGCGCATGCGCCCCTGCTTTTTAGCCCAGCGACCGTTTCCATCCATGATTACCGCAATGTGCTGTGGCAATCGTCCCAGGTCGATATGATCTTTTAATTCCTTCATCTTTTGGGCCAACACATAATGGGGGTAATGCGGTAAGAAATCGAAAATGCAGATATGATGTACCAATCTTTTAAGCTCGGATCGCCGCGCATATCACCACCCTTGGCCAATGGCTCGGCAATTCCCGGAACTTCCTTGGATCGATCGCTGAAATCATATGATTGCTGACCATATCGAGCCACTTGCTGTGCAGGATCGGGGTATACATCACTCACATCATCCAAATAATCGGTGAAGGTTTTTCTAAAACCAAGCTCCCAACCGAAGACCCAATTTTTATTGATGGCATATTTCACCCCACCGCCTATGGGGATGGTAAGCTGCCATAATTTGTAGTGATTTTTTCCTTCCTGTCCTTCTGTTCGCATCGGGTGCAGGCGTACATAGTTGCCGTTAAACTCTGCCTCAGGATCAAAATGCAAGAGCGAAATTCCGGTGAATACATAAGAACTGAATTCGCTGGTAAGTACTTTGGCACCGAATGGCAAGTAGTTAAATTCTAAGATGTTTGAAAACTCCCAGATATCACTTCTAAAATTCAAATTGCGGTATTTGTACTCGCTGAAATTTTCATCAGAGCCCCCAATTTCGCCATAAATGAGGGCGGGTCTCCAAGACCAGTAATTATTGAAGTTGTGTTTGTAAAAAATACCAGCAGCAGGACGTGTTTCCCAGAAATGTTCAGGCACATCATTTGGTTCGGGCCGGATCGAGCGAACGGGAGGAGTCTTCGGCGCCGGCCCCTCATCTCGCCTGGGCGCCGTCGCCGATCCTGCGACCGGGCGAGACCTACCGGCACCGGATCGAGCTGCGGATCGGGTTCGTGGGAGCATGACCGCCCGCCTCACCCGCAGGAGCCCGCCGTGT
>CAZYJD010000114.1:0-5632 GCA_964647785.1 uncultured Chitinophagaceae bacterium | reverse complement strand
CCCTTCAATACCAAATGGCCCAATGAATAAAAGGCTTAATATGACCCCACTCAACAACTCGATCAACGAAGCATTCACGAAACGGCGATTCTTGTTCAAGCCCAAAAGAATGGTTTGCGGAAACAAAACCCGACTGCTCAGTAGAAAAAGCAAAATATTGAACACGAATGCCGCCGGAGCAATGGTTGGGTTGTACACCCAACGAAAAAGAAAAGGGGATGCCAGCATGAGTACAATCGCAGTCGGAAAAAGCTGGTGCATGATACGGGCATTTTTTTGTGAGAATTCTTTCAAGCTCTCTGCCAAGCTTTTATTACCGGCAATCTTTGCGCTGTAAATAGTGCTGAAAGAATTGGCGATGATTAAAAAAAGTGGGAACTCCCTGGCTCCATATCTAAATAGCACGAAATCTTCTTCGCTCAGCTGTTGTTCTACGATCAGTGCGTTGAGATAAACATAACTTCCGCCGATTAACATCGATATCATTACGGGTGATGCTCTTTTCAACAAGGGGCCAAAACTTCCACAATTAGATATCCATTTGGGGCGAATTTTCCAGAGGGTATACCCCCAGCGCAAAACGGCCCATACCGACATGAATAAAATCAAAATACCGATGTCATTGCTCCAGTAATAAACAAGACCTACGCCAATCACATAAGTTGAATAGGAAATGATGCCATACCAAAACAAACTTTCCGTTTTGCGTTTTACCAGTAGCAAACCCTCGAGGGCAAATGCAGCAGGATTTAAAAGGAGAAAAGGAAGAAAAAACCAGTAATGCGGTGCATTGAACGAAACAGCCATATAAACCAGCCCACCGAGTGCACTAAATAAGCCCCCAATTTGTAATGCCCAAAATAATTGCGATGTGGCAAGTTTAAATTGGTCATGATTTTGACTCTCAAAGAAGGAAGGAAAGACATGCGAAATACCAGAAACATAGAAAAAACTGAAGAGGGAAGAAATCAGCAATAAATTTTCGTAACGGCTAATGAAGGCAATGTTGCCATGAATTTTGGCTAAAATCACTGATACAAAAAATGCCGAACCCAACTTCAAAGCATTGAATACTTGCCAGCCGAGCAACTGATCTTCTGATTGATTGGTAATTCTGTATATGAAATTCCTCAAGAGTTGGTTCTTAAGGCAAAAAACGGAAAAAATGAGCGGGGAATTCAGCCTCATTTTTTTTATCCGATTTTACGAGTAAAAAAAATCTATTCATGATATATTTGCAGCGCTTCGGCGATAGATACATGGTGGCTGTAGCTCAGTTGGTTAGAGCATCGGATTGTGGTTCCGAGGGTCGTGGGTTCAAATCCCATCAGTCACCCTTTATTTTAGTCTATTGATCTTTGCATTTCTCTCTCTGATATTTTTCCGGTCGCTCTCTTTTGGTTTCTCGGGTTTTTTTTCTTTGCTGCTGAGGAGATGCCCTTTTTTGTTTACTAATAGCAGAACAGGACACAGATATGCACATTGATACACCACAGCATTTTGTGATTCAGGAGGGCAAAGATTCAGAAGATGCTTTGATTCAAAACACCTATGCATCTTTTTCTAAATCAAGAAGATACCGCATACCATGCGTCTATGATCAAAATAAAAGAAGATCAACCAAGAAAGTCTTGGTTTGAGGTGGTGCTGTGTATTAAAAAGGTGGAATCCGCCTAAAAGAAAAAAGCGTTACTCCGCAACCATCATTGCGTTGTTTGCTTGCTTGCACCCAAGTTGAATTTAAAGAGTCAGGCAGTTCATAGACAGGGCTGAAGAGTTGATCGAATATCTTTACTTTGCAAACGGAACAATAAGACCTTTGAAACTTCACTATGGTTTTAAAGCGTATTGATATTTTAACACACATAAACCCTAAGTAAATACAATGATAAAATTAACGCATCTGATTCGGGTCGCTCTGTTGTTTCTGGTACTGCCGGCTTCTGCGCAGTGGAAACTTGTTGAGAAAGTAGAACCCCAAAAAGACAAACTGCTCATACCCTTTGAGAAGTATGTACATGAAACAAATGGATTGACTTTAATCATCCATGAAGATCATTCAGACCCCATTGTTCACGTTCAAGTAGCCTACCACGTGGGTTCTGCAAGAGAAAGTGTCCGAAATTCAGGTTTTGCCCACTTCTTCGAGCACATGATGTTTCAAGGATCGAAGAATGTTGCAGACGAAGAACATTTCAAAATAATATCAGAAGCTGGAGGAACGAACAATGCCTTCACCTCATTTGATAAAACGGTTTACCATCAAACTGCGCCCAGTAATCTTGCTGAAACCATGATCTGGCTGGAAGCCGATCGAATGGGAACTCATCTGGAGGGCTTTACCCAAAAGAAATTTGAAAACCAGCGCGATGCGGTAAAGAATGAAAAACGCCAGCGTTATGATAACCAACCTTATGGAATGGTGAATGAAGAATTATTCAAAGCCCTTTACCCCAACCATCCCTATGAATGGACCCCCATTGGGTTCGTAGATGATTTAGATATTGCGGGCTACGATGATTTGCGCAACTTCTTCCTTCGTTGGTATGGGCCGAATAACGCTACTTTGGTGGTTGCTGGTGATGTCAATCCAAAAGAAGTTAAGGAGTGGGCCGACAAATATTTCCGAGGCATCGCTAAATGTCCGGAGGTAACCAAACAACGCCCCCAAAGCCCTCGGCTTTCGCTCGATGTTTATGTAAGCATTCCTGACAATATTTTCCTTCCACTGGTCATGATGGCTTATCCCACTGTTCCGGCCTATCATAACGACGAGCCTGCCCTTGACATTTTAAGTGAGGTAATAGGAGGCAATAACAGCTCACCATTATACCAAAGATTCGTGAAAACGGAAGAAGCAGTTCAAGCAGGAAGTTTTCATCAGTGTCTTGAACTTTCGGGATTCTTTGGTGTGCAGGTGGTAGCTCGATTCATGGGCATGAGTGAAAAAGAAATTGAAGATGAAATCAGGAAGATTTTCAACGAGTTTGAAAAAACCGGCATTACCGAAGAACAGCTGGATCGTGCAAAAATGAATTACACCGCCAATTTGGCCGATGTGCTTGAAAGTGTGAACGGAAAGGCCATGCAATTGGGAGAATGGAATATGATGATTGACGGGTCATACAACTTGGAAAATGAGAAGGATCGCTATGAGAAGGTTACTGCAGAAGATGTAATGCGGGTTTATAACAAATACATCAAAAATCGCAAGGCGGTCATCCTCAATGTATTTCGTCAGCCACCGAAAGACGATGCAGAAGCCTCAAGCAAATCTGTGAACCCTCATGCAAATACGCCTAAGAAAGTAGACCCTCAGTATCAAGGCCTTTCATATTCACCTCCTAAGGATGATTTTGATCGAAGCAAACGACCTTCAGTGCCTCCCGCCAAGGCAGTGAAAATCCCAGATGCATACCAAGATAATTTCGACAATGGTCTTAAGTTAATTGGAACCTACAGCACTGAAACGCCTAAAGTATACATGTATTTCAATGTCGCCGGTGGTCATTTGATGGAAGCCAATAAGAAAGTGAAAATCGGCACTTCTTACCTTACTGCCCAGATCATGGAAGAGGGTACCAAGAATTTGACAAGTGAAG
This sequence comes from uncultured Chitinophagaceae bacterium, assembly GCA_964647785.1. Lineage (GTDB taxonomy): Bacteria > Bacteroidota > Bacteroidia > NS11-12g > UBA9320 > CAZYJD01. Next base: position 2,030 of record CAZYJD010000114.1, on the reverse strand, counting down.
AGCTAAGCGAGGCATTGGATAAATTAGGTAGCACCATTTCCATTTCTTCTGATTTGGATGGAATGAGCATCTATGTTGAAAGTCGAAAGGAAAAGTTGGATGCAACCCTAGCGATTTTGAATGACCTGATGTTCAGCCCGCGATTTGATGAAAAAGATTTTGAACGCATCAAAAAGCAAAACCTCGAGGGCATAAACAACCAAAAAACCAGTCCGGGGGTGTTGGCAAGTAAGATGTTCAACAAACTCATGTACGAAGGAACTATTCTTGCTGAATACTATACCGGAGATGCAAAGACTGTAGGCAAAATGAAAGTGGAAGACTGCATTGAATTTTACAATGCTTACTTCGCCCCGGAGTTGACAACCCTTTCAGTGAGCGGGATGATCACCAAGGATGAGCTGTTACCTAAACTAACTTTCCTCAAAGAATGGAAGAAAAAAGGAGTGAGCATTCCCGAAATAACTCTTCCTGAAGCACCCAAAGAAACCAAGATTGTTTTGGTAGATAAGCCTTACTCAGCGCAATCATCTATTCGAGCTGGGCATCCTTCCATCAAGTACGATTACAATGGAGATTTCTTCAAGCTAGGAGTGGTGAACTATCCGCTTGGCGGGGCTTTCAATAGCCGCATCAACTTGAATTTGCGCGAAGACAAAGGTTACACATATGGAGCACGGAGTTATTTCAGTGGAAATGAGTATCGCGGAGCATATGTTTTCTCTACCGAAGTGAAAAGAGAAGCAACGGACAGCAGTATCGCTGAGTTCTTGAAAGAGGTGAAGAACTATGTTGCCAATGGAATAAGCTCTGAAGAGCTTAGCTTCACCAAGAGCTCAATCCTTTTGAGAGATGCCCTTGAGTATGAAACACCGGTGCAAAAATTGATCTTTCTGAATTCCATCATTCAGAACAATTTGCCGTTAACCTATCCTGAAGAACAGTCGCAAATACTGAATGCAATGAGTGCCGAAGAAATCAATGGTTTAGCCAAAAAGTACATCAAGCCTGAACAGATGTACATCGTTGTGGTGGGCCATGGTTATAAAATAAGAGAAGGACTGCAAAAGTTAGGCGTGGCATTCGAAGAGGTAAGTGCCGACAGCCTTTAAAACCAAGATTTTGAATTCACAATGAAGCAGGGGAGCAATCTCCTGCTTTTTTTGTGCCCTCAAATTATGAACATTCCTTTTTAGTTCAAGCGTGATTTGGTTTTTTTGCTGTCATGAGTCAGTTTGTTGTATCGGCGCGTAAGTATCGGCCTGCTTCTTTTTCTGAAGTGGTAGGGCAGGAGCATGTTACCCGTACGCTGATGAATGAAATTCAAAGCAACAAACTCGCTCAAGCGTTCCTATTCACAGGCCCGAGAGGAGTTGGCAAGACCACTTGTGCTCGAATCCTTGCCCGAGAAATCAACAAAGAAGATGGGCAGGACAACTCTGATTTTGCTTTCAACATCATTGAATTGGATGCTGCCTCCAACAATTCGGTTGACGATATACGCGCACTAATCGAACAGGTGAGAATACCACCACAAACAGGGAATTACAAAGTGTACATCATCGATGAGGTTCATATGCTGTCTTCATCGGCATTTAATGCATTCCTTAAAACATTGGAGGAGCCGCCGTCGTATGCCATCTTTATCCTCGCAACAACTGAAAGGCATAAGATACTTCCCACCATTTTGTCGCGTTGTCAGGTTTTTAATTTCGAAAAAATCAGCATTGGTCGCATTGTTGAACAGCTTCAAAAAATTGCAGAAGCCGAGAACATACCTGCCGAGTTGTCTGCGCTGCAAATAATTGCCCAAAAGGCAGACGGAGCCATGCGCGATGCCTTGAGTATGTTTGATCAGTTGGTGAGCTTTTCAGGAGAAGGTAAATTGGTTTATGATGAAGTACTTAGCAATCTAAGTGTTTTGGATTATGACTACTTCATACGCCTTACTTCAGCTTTCCAAACTGAAGATGTGGCAGAAGTAATGCTCATTTTTGATGAGATTGTTCAAAAGGGGTTTGATGGATTGG